>CALUTG010000030.1 GCA_944323615.1 Candidatus Gastranaerophilales bacterium | reverse complement strand
ATCTGGGCCGCAGTGGACTCGAACCACCGACCTCACCCTTATCAGGGGTGCGCTCTAACCACCTGAGCTAGCAGCCCTTGAGCATAAGTATCATATTATAAAGTTTTCAATAAATCAAGTTCGGGCTGGACCCTTATCAGACCTCTCGCAAAACGTGACATTTAGTCACCTTTTGCTCGGCAGAGTGCTCTAACACCTGAGCTAGCAGCCCACCTTATTATTTGTTCGGCAAGTCCTAATTTATCATGGACATTTTTTTTTATCAAGTCTTTTTTTTTCTTTTATCCAAATATTAGTTCTAAATACCCCCACAGCTATTTCCCATTTATCTATTTATGCATTTATTTACCCCTACTCCTATCCTTCCCCTCTGGATTTTTAATTATATTTAGAGTACACTTTTTCTCGGAGACTATTACAATGATATTTTTATATATTTATATTACTGTTTTTACAATTTATTTTATAATTCTTGCAGCTGCATCTATGAAATCATCCCGTAAAATAAGGGACAAATATACTCCTAAAGATGCAAATCTTTGTGTGGTAATATACGCAACAGGAAAAACTGATACTCTGGAAAATTTAATTAAGCAGCTTAAAAACCAGACTTATCCAAAGCAGAACTACACTATTTATACAATTTTAGATAAGTGTGAAAATATTTCTGAAGTAACTCTTCAGAGTGATTTGAATGTTAATGTCATTAATATAAATAATTTAGAGCCTGTTGGGAAGAGTCAGGCTTATTCAATTATTGCAGAAAAACTTCATGATATAAAAGATTTGGATGCATACATATTTTTGGATTCCGGTAATTATGTGGATTCAGATTTCCTTGCAAACGCGAACTTTTATTTGACTAAGTACGATGTTTTTAACCCTATGGTAAATTATTTCCCGCAAAATGAAAAATTAACTTTCTGGGAAAATGTTAAATCAGCCTATTCTCGTTATTGTTCAAAGTTTATTTATTCGACAAGAACACGTTTGGGGTTAACTAATATTATTAATACAAACTCTTTTGTAATTAAGAAAACTCTATTAAATAGAATAGGTTCTTTTGAATTCCAGGATTTAATATCTGAAGTTCAATATACACTTAAACTTGCCAAAGAACGAATTTCCGTTGCATTTGTTGATGATTTAAAAGTTTATACAAGTATTGAAAATTTTGATTACAGGATCCCGTCTTTATCAAAGAGAATGAATATTTTCTGGGCAAATCTTACCCAAACACCTAATTTTACAACACAAGAGTTTGTGTTCTCTCTAGCAGCTCCCAACTGGCTTACCTGTGTCCTGGTTTATCTTTTAATTTTGAGGCATGCTTATGTGTTCCCGTTCTGGGTAGGGTATTCAACGATTCTGATAACATTTATTGTTTTAGCTATAGCATTTTGTGTTAGTCTTCTTAACGCAAGGCTTTATTCAAAGGAATATTTGTATCTGTTTATTTATCCTCTGCTTTCAATAGCAAAAATGTCCCATAATTTCCCTCCGGTAAGAGGTATTAGAAATATTATTAAGGCAACAACAAGAAAACATAATATAGAAAAAATGGTGACAAATGTTATTGTAACAGACGGAGTGAGAGACTTTGCTTGCCAGTTAGAGTTAATATCTGATGATGGTTTAGCAAGAGTAAGATTTATTAATAAAGGGAAAACATATACAACAAAGAATAACCACTTGCGAATGGTAGATGCCTTAAAAGAATTAACAACTAAACTCTCTGATTATGGCTTAACTCTTAAAATCTGTCAGTGCTGTAAATATTTTCAACCCGTTGTAGATGGCTCAACTAATATGATTAAAGGGTGCTGTAACTGCCAATTTCAGGGTAGAACTCCAGGTGATATAATTCCTACTCTTGTGTGGAACACTTGTCCTAGCTTTCAAGAACAGAATGTAGTTAACTTATTCTAGTCAATATAGGCATCATCTGTTAATTTGATTCTAAAATTGCTATTTGCAGGTATAGATACATGCCCTCCCTTGGAGAAGAACGCGCAAATAGGAGAGATTAAAGTATTGGCACCGACACAAATTGTTCCGTAAGCAAGCGGGAATGGTGAAAGTATAAACGTCGAACCGTCTCCGCCCAGATTTACTGTCAGGTTAAACATTTTCCCAAAGAGAGTTCGTCCCCAATTCCCTTTCTTCCAGGTTGTTTTCAGGTAGGTTCTGTCACCTTTTATATTATTTAAAAATATTTTTTTATCATCAGCTCTTGTTATGTATCCTTTAATAGGGATGGTTTGACCTTTGTAAATCATTCCATAGATTTCTATTGCAACTAATCCTCCGTTACAGGTAATTTGCGGTTGATGGGATTCTACAATCTCTCCAAGGAAGACAGTTGAGCCAGGAATTACATATGTTTTTCCATATTTGTTTTGTTTCAACTTAAACCT
Source organism: Candidatus Gastranaerophilales bacterium (assembly GCA_944323615.1). Classification (GTDB taxonomy): domain Bacteria; phylum Cyanobacteriota; class Vampirovibrionia; order Gastranaerophilales; family Gastranaerophilaceae; genus CAG-196. The sequence continues at coordinate 20,994 of CALUTG010000030.1, read as the reverse complement.
GACTTTTGTTCCCTTTTTTTGCCAGTCTGAAATAGCTGCAGTGCTTACTACATCAAATGATGTCCATTTGTGGATTTTAATATTTCCCAGTTTTTTAGCGACCGGTGGGGTAACCGGTGCGGATATTGTATTCCCGCTTTTTACATCAGAGGATTTTGTAGAGTTTGTAATATTGGGAAGTTCAGGTAACATTTCATCCGGCTCTGTAGACTTAAGATTCTTTTCAAGGGCGCTGTCTTTTAATCCTGCATCTTCGATAAGCTGGTTCGGGTTATAGTTCTTTCTGATTTCATCATCAACTGTTGCATCAAGGTCTAAAGCATGCCCGAAATTAGGCATGGTCATGCTCAACATTAACATAATAAGTGTTTTTTTTACATTAATTTTCATGCTGTAATATGCTCTCTTACAATATTTTACCAAATTGTAACAAAATTGTTAACAACTAGCAAAAAATATTTTGTTTTGGTTTATGATAAATGTGTAGACAGTTAGTTAGATTGGAAACTATGATGAAGATTCATACAACGCAAAATCTAAGTTCACCGGCGGTATCTCAACCAACAAATATCTCTTTGCCGCGTGAAATTAGATATACTAAGTATTCGGACGGCGTGTCCTCGTCAGATCCTGACATATTTAAGGACAGTGTGTCATTTAAGGGTAAAAAAGAGATTGTTAATAATGCTGTAGATGCTGTTAAAAAGAAATTACCGGAAAGAGTCGCTAATTGGAAAATTTTGGATAAAGTTTTCAAAAGCGGCTCTTTTTCTAGGCTTCTGGAAATAACTAATAAACAAGAAGTTTTAATTAATTCGGCAACAGCATTAGTTATTTGTACATTATTAAGACCGGCCGCAATTATGGCTCTTCCTGGCGATAAAAATAAAAAAGATTGTGCGTATGCTTCAGCACACTCAGTTTCATCAGGTGTTTGGGGTTTTATTGTTCCTCTTGTATTTATAAGACCTCTGGCAAAAGGATATAACCATGTAATTAGTGAAGCTGGTAAGTATTTAAGAGAATCTACTATTAAAAAGAGATGGCCGCATGTTAATCTTGAGTCAATCAGAAACGCTGACGGTACAATAAAACCAATGAGTCAGTGGAAAGATTATATGGGTAATGATTTTATCCGTGATATCAAAGATGTTAAGAAGGTTGCTAAACCTAAACATATATCCGAAGTATCTGAAGAGACTTTGAAGAAATTCTTCCCGAATCTGGATGTCACAAAAAATAAAAATGTATCACCAAATCAATGGGTAAAAATAGACGGAAATAAGGCTTCAATTGATTTACAGAATATATTTATTGCAGTAAAAGATACAGAAAAGAATGATGTTAAATATTATCCGTTAAAGTATGTAACAGAAGATATCTTAAAAGAAGTTTATCCTGATTTAGATGTCGCATCTACAAAAGCTGCTAACGGAGAGCGCCTTCATTTTAATAATTGGCTTAAGAAGGATGGAAAACCTTTCGAGTTTGATATGAATAATATTTTCTTATCAGATTGGTCCGAATCCAGAATAGGAATTCCTTTTATAACCGGAAAAACATATAAAAGTACAAACGGCAAAATAAAAGATATTTGTTATCAAAAGAATAATCAAGATGGTGCAATGTTTACTCCTGGTACGGAAATTACTCCAGAAATGGTATCGGCTGCCGAGATTAATACGGTCGTTGATAAACTTGGCGGATGGCTGCCGGATTTAGTGGTATCTTATCCGAGAGCAACAGCTACGATTGCGATTATTCCGCTTGTTCTAAAAGAAGTTTTTGGTATAGAAAAAACTAAAAAGGTCGAATCTAAAAACACTGAAGGGAAGGTGAGAGCATAATGAATATTACACCTGTAACTTCAACAACTAATTATAACAATAAGATTAAGCAAAATAATTTGAGTAATTATAATGTGAATACTTCTCAGCCGTCATTTATGGGTAAAAAAACTGGTAAAATAACCGAATTTTTTGCTAAATATTACGGCAAACATATTGCTGACTCTGATAAAGTTAGAAAATTTTCAGAAAAGCTTTTTAAGCTTGATAAAGAGGGCGATGTTACACGGCACTTCCAAACATTAGGTTCCTTAATTACGAGTTCTGCATATATGCACGCTACATTAAAGAACAAAGATATGGATAAAGATAATGCTATAACTCTTTCCGTAAACCAAGCATTAAACTTCCTGCTTCCTACTGCAGCTGCATATACAGTTGACCTTGTTATTAGGGAAATAAATAAACAACTTGAGTATAGATACTCTGCTGTCCAGGAAGAAAAGATAAGCAATATTGCGGATAAAGCAGCAAAGAAACTTGCTGAAAAGAAACTTAGTAATCAGTTAAAAGGTTTCAGGGCTCTTAGTGTAATCGGAACATTTACATTTATTTACCGTTTTGTTGCACCGGTTGCAATTACCCCAATTTCTAATACAATAGGACGTTGGATTAATGGATATCGTTCGAAAAAGAGGGCCGCAAAAGAGGTCTCTTTGGTTCCAGAACAAAGCAAAACTGTAACCATGTCATTAGCATCATAAAATGTAAGCAAACCTAATGTGTACATATAAAAACTGCCTCAACTGAGGCAGTTTCTTTTTTGTATTTTATGTTTGTTTTAGAATTTAATTATGAAATTTCAATATTTAGAAGAGATTGATTCTACAAATAAATATGCAAGAGAAAAGCTTAGCTTACTTCAAGATAAGACCGTTGTGTATACATTCAAACAAACGGAAGGAAGAGGCCGGCTTCAAAGAAAATGGAACTATCTCGGACAAGATAATATTTATGCCAGTATCGTTTTAAAGCCTGATAATGAGATGAAGGAAGTTTATGCTAACATGACCCAGTATTTGTGTGTTATTTTATCACAAGTATTGGAAGAATATGGGATTAAACCCAAGATAAAATGGCCAAATGATATTCTTGTAAATGGTAAAAAGATTTCAGGTATTCTGGCAGAAGGTGTTATTGAGAAAAATGTGCTAACTGGGCTTGTTCTAGGATTTGGTGTGAATTTGAATGCTTCGCGTGAGCTCCTTGAAGAAATAAATCAACCTGCTACTTCACTAAATCTTGAAACAGGTATTCCGATTGATTGTGAAAATTTCTTAAAAAAACTAACAGATAAGTTTTTTTTGATGTATGATAAATTTATTGAGGAAGGATTTTTGTTAATTAAAGATGATTACATAAGAAGAGCCGGATTCCTCAATAAGGCAGTTACTGTCAGGGTTTTTGATAAAGAACTCAAAGGTATTGCAGCGGGAATTTTAGATAATGGTGCCTTGAGACTGATTGAAAACAATAAGGAACATGTACTTTTGGTAGGAGATATTTTATGAATACAACACTGGACGGATTAGTAATAATGTTAACAGGGATAACTTCCGTACTAGTGTTTTTATCTGTGCTTGTTTTTTCAATTGTTGTTATGTCTAAAGCTGTAAAAAAACTAAACCAAATTTTTCCTGAAGTTTCGGACATTCAAACAAATAGTGATAAAGGTATAATAGCTGCTATTATAGCTATTCTGAAGAGAAAATGATAATAAAAAATAATTAACTTGTCGATAAAAAGTGAGGTAAGAAAATGACAAAAAAACTTATTAAAGTAATGGACACATCTTTTCGTGATGGTTTCCAATCTGTTTACGGGGCGAGAGTTTTTGTAGATGACTTTCTTCCTGCATTAAAATCAGCTGTGAATGCTGGTATTAAACACTTTGAAGTAGCAGGCGGAGCTCGTTTTCAGTCTCCGATTTTCTATTGTAATGAGAATGCTTTTGAGACAATGGATAAAATCAGAGCAACTGTGGGTCCTGATGTCAATCTTCAATCTTTAGCAAGAGGGGTGAATGTTGTAGGGTTAGATTCACAACCTAGAGATATGATCAACCTTCATGCTAAAATGTTCAAAAAGCATGGTGTAACTACGGTTAGAAACTTTGATGCATTAAATGATGTAAACAACCTTATTTATTCAGGACAATGTATCAAAGATAACGGTTTAAAACACGAAGTTACTATTACAATGATGGAGCTGCCTATCGGATGTACAGGTGCACATGATCCGGAATTCTATGAAAGAGTTTTGCGTTCAATTCTTGATGCCGGTATTCCTTTTGACAGTATTGCATTTAAAGACGCATCCGGAACCTCTGCTCCTAGAAAAGTGTATGAAACGATCAAGAGAACAAGAGAAATCTTAGGTGCAGATGCACATATTAGGTTCCACTCTCATGAAACTGCAGGTACTGGTCTTGCAGCTTATCTTGCAGCTCTTGAAGGCGGTGCAGATGGTATTGACTTGGCTATGAAACCTGTTTCAGGCGGAACTGCTCAACCTGATATTGTTTCAATGTGGCACGCGCTGAAAGGTACAGAATACGATTTGGGAATTGATATTAACAAGATTCTTGAAACGGAAGAAATCTTTAAAGAATGTATGAAAGATTACTTTCTGCCTCCTGAAGCATTGGCAGTAAATCCGATGATTATTTCTTCACCGCTTCCTGGCGGAGCTTTGACCGCTAATACTCAAATGATGAGAGATAACGGCGTTATGGATAAATTCCCTGAAGTTGTTGCTGCTATGAAAGAAGTTGTTGAAAAGGGCGGTTTCGGAACTTCTGTTACTCCTGTTTCACAATTCTACTTCCAGCAGGCATTCAATAATGTTATGTTTGGTTCTTGGAAGAAAATTGCCGAAGGCTACGGTAAGATGGTTCTTGGTTACTTTGGTAAAACCCCTTGTGAACCAGATCCTGAAGTCGTTAAAATTGCGGAAGAACAGCTCGGTTTACAGCCTACAACTGAATTAGTTGTTGACTTAAACGATAAAGATCCTAACAAGGGAATTAAAGCTGCTACTAAGATGCTTGAAGATGCAGGTCTTGAAGTTAATGATGAAAATATTTTCATCGCAGGTGCATGTAAAGAAAAAGGTATTATGTTTCTTCAAGGAAAAGGACAAATCGGGGTTCGTAAAAATTGCCCTGCTCAAACTTGTTCTACACCATCTGCTGGCGGTAATGAATTTACTGTTAATGTTAACGGAAAAGCTTATGCGGTTAAACTTGACGGGGAAAATAAAGCTGTTGTTAACGGAAAATCTTATGATATATCTGTTAAAGAAGGAATTGCAGAAAAGACTTCCTCTTCTTCAGCTGCAGGGGGTACTGATGTTACAGCCGGTGTTCCAGGTAACGTCCTTAGAATAGAAGCTAATGAAGGTGATTCGGTTGCTGAAGGCGATGTTATTATGGTTCTGGAGGCTATGAAAATGGAGATTGAAATTAAGTCTCCTGTCTCTGGTACTGTTCAGTCAATTGCAGTATCTCAAGGTGACAGAGTTGTAACAGGTCAGATGTTGGCTGTTGTAGGTTAAGGGGGTATTAAGGTATGAATATACATGATGGTTTAATTGATCTTTGGAATACAACAGGTCTTATGAACTTTGTATTACCGGCTGATCCTAACCTAAAAGGATTTGAACAGATTCTTCATATGCACGGACAGTGGGTAATGATTATTATATGCTTGTTCTTGCTGTGGCTCGGTATTAAAAAACAGTTTGAGCCGCTTCTTTTGGTTCCGATTGCTTTTGGCGGATTGTTATCTAATATTCCGATGCCTCCAGGCGAGGCAATTGCTGGACCTGCAGGTTTCTTAGGTATAATTTTTGAAGCAGGTATTCATAAAGGTATATTCCCGTTAATTATCTTTATGGGTGTTGGTGCAATGACCGACTTTGGTCCATTAATTGCGAATCCTAAGACAGCTCTTTTAGGCGGCGCCGCTCAATTTGGTATTTTTGGTGCTCTGCTTTTAGCTCTGGCATTGGGTCCTGTAATGTCTGCAATGGGTATGGATCCGTTCACTATCCAACAGGCAAGTGCAATTGGTATTATTGGCGGTGCTGACGGTCCTACTTCTATTTATGTAACAAACAAACTTGCTCCTGAACTTTTAGGTGCGATTGCTGTTGCAGCATATTCATATATGGCGTTAGTTCCGGTAATTCAACCGCCTATTATGAAATTGTTAACAACTAAAGAAGAAAGAAAAATTAGAATGACCCAATTAAGGGAAGTTTCAAAGAGAGAAAAAATTGTGTTCCCTCTTATGGTTCTTTTACTTTGTGTTATTCTTCTGCCGAGTGCTTGTCCTTTAGTTGGTGCGTTCTGCTTTGGTAATTTATGCAGAGAATGCGGAGTTGTGGAAAGATTATCAGATACTATGCAAAATGCTCTAATCAATATTGTTACAATATTTTTAGGCTTAACTGTAGGTTCTAAACTTTCTGCTGATCAGTTCTTAACAGGACAGACATTGTTTATTCTATTCTTAGGAATTATGGCATTTTCTCTTGCAACAGCAGGAGGGGTGCTTATGGCTAAGTTTATGAATCTATTCTCAAAGACTAAAATCAATCCGCTTATTGGTTCTGCAGGTGTTTCTGCTGTACCAATGGCGGCACGTGTATCAAATAAGGTAGGACAAGAGGCTGATCCTCAAAACTTCCTTCTTATGCACGCTATGGGACCAAATGTTTCTGGTGTTATCGGCTCTGCTGTAGCAGCCGGTGTATTACTTGCACTGTGCCACTAATTTTATTAGATAAAAAAATACAGCGAAAACTTTGTTTTCGCTGTATTTTAGTTTTACTTAGTCATATTTTGAAGCTGATTGCACGGGTCGCAAGGTTGTTTTTGCTGCATTTTCTGGCACGGGTCACAAGGTGTTGCTGCCCCTGTTGTACATGGGTCGCATTTTTTGACTTTTTGACAAGGATCACATGGTTGCTTTGCCTTTTCACAAGGATCACATTTTTTTACTTTCTGGCAAGGATCACAAGGTTGTTTTTTAGCGCAAGGATCGCACGGTGCAGCAGCTCCTGTTGCGCAAGGATCACACTTTTTCTGACAATCACAATCACATTTTTTCTTTTCGCATTTAGGGCAATGTCCCCAATATGCAGGGTTTAGGCTTGACCATGAAAAAGCTTCTGCTGATTGTATCCCTATTGCTACAATCCCTAATACAGCTAATGCGGATAATGTTTTTTTCATTACTAACTCCTTTTTTATTATTAACGAACTGTATTTTAAATACATGTACATTTTAAAAAAGAAGATAATAAAAACCATAACCCGATGGGGGTAAATAATAGAGTCTGTCAGGCTAATTAATTTTTTGTTCTATCAATTAGCTTTTCTTTATTTCCCCACTGGAAAGCTGAGCGGATTTCGCTTCCGATTTTTTCAATTAAATGTCCTTCTGATTCTTTTCTTAATCTTGTAAAGTTAGCTGAACCGGAGTGAAATTCTTCCATAAACTCTCTTGCATAACTCCCGTTTTGGATATCTGCAAGAATTTTTTTCATTCTTTCTTTGGTATTTTTATCTATTACAATATTTCCTCGGGTATAATCACCATATTCTGCATTATTTGAAACGGAATAATGCATATCTTCTATTCCGCCTTCGTAGATTAAATCTACAATTAGTTTAAGTTCATGACATACTTCAAAATAAGCCATATAAGGTGAGTAACCTGCTTCAACAAGAGTATCAAAAGCTGTTTTTATAAGAGCTGAGCATCCTCCGCAAAGCACAGCCTGCTCTCCGAATAAGTCTGTTTCCGTTTCTTCTTTGAAAGTTGTTTCAATAATACCTGCACGTCCGGAGCCGATTGCTGCAGCGTAAGATAGAGCCATTTGAAAGGCTTCTTCTCTTTGCGGTGTAGTTGTAGCAGGTGTATGCACCGCAACCAAGGACGGAACCCCTCTTCCTGCTGTAAATTCGCTTCTTACGGTGTGGCCGGGAGCTTTTGGCGCAACCATTATAACGTTTACTCCTTCAGGTGGTGTTATAAATCCGTAGTGGATATTAAACCCGTGTGAGAACATTAAATACTGCCCTTTTCTCAGGTTCGGTTCGATTTCTTCTTTATAAACCTGTGCTTGAATTTCATCAGGAATAAGTATCTGAATAATATCAGCTTCTTTGACAGCATCTTTTATCGGCATTGTTTTAAAACCGTAATCTTTCGCTTTAATATCAGAGGAACCGCCTTGTCTAAGCCCGAGGATTACATCACAGCCGGAATCTCTCAAGTTCATACTTTGTCCGTAACCTTGTGAGCCAAAACCAATTATTGCTATTTTTTTTGTTTTAATAAGGTCTTTGTTTATATCTTTATCAAAATAAATTTTTAAGTTTTCCATTGCGGATTCCTTTCTATAATTTAAAAAGGCCGGGATTCCGGCCTTTATTTTATTCTTCTGATGTTATATTCAATGATGTTTGTTCTCCGGCCGGTTCTTCTGTAACATCGGCTTCCGTTACTGCACAGGAGCCTGCCGCAGGGTCGTAGTTTTCATCTTCTTTATCCGTATTAACAATCTTGTTAACAGAAACAACTGTATCATTATCAACAAGGTTTTGAGCCCTTACTCCGGTTGCAGGTCTTCCCTGGCAAGAAATATCTCCGGCTTTTATTCTTGTTACAATACCGTTTGCTGTTACAAGCATAATCTCATCTTTTTCTTCAACTATTGTTAGAGCAACAAGTCTTGACATATTTGACTTGAACTTCGTTGCAATAAGTCCGATACCGCCTCTGTTTTGAGGTCTGAATTCAGAAAGTTTGGTACGTTTACCAAATCCGTCTGATGTCACAACAAGGAGGTCTGCATCATAATTTCTAGGAACAATATCACAACCAATAATGGTATCGCCGGTTCTCAGCTTCATAGAATTTACACCTCTTGCACTTCTGCCCAAAGGTCTCAAGTCTGCAATAGGGAATCTGATAGCCATACCGCAAGACGTACCGATGATTATTTCATCATTAGGGTTGGCAAGTTTAACCCAGTTGAGTTTGTCCCCGTCTTCAAGTGAAATTGCAATAATACCGCTTCTTCTTATACTTGAGAAGTTATCAAGTTCGATTCTCTTAATATAACCTTTTTGTGTAAGCATAATGAGGTTTAATTCATGAGAGAAATTGCTTACAGGAACAACAGCCGTAATTTGTTCTCCTTGTTCAATCGGAAGGACATTGACTATCGGCAATCCTTTTGCTTGTCTGCCTCCTTCTGGAAAGTCATAAACATTCAAGCTGTATACGATACCCTTAGAAGAGAAGAACAATACTTTATCATGCATCATAGCTGTGAAGAAATGCTGAATATCATCATCATCCTTTGTCTTGATACCTGCTTTTCCTCTTGTAGCTCTGTTCTGGCGTTCAAACGTGTCTAAAGAAATTCTCTTTAAGTATCCTTGATGAGTGATAAATACAGCCATCGGAGTATTAGGAGTCAAATCTTCAATAGTAACTTCACCTTGTTCAGGAACTATTTGAGTTTTTCTGTCATCTCCGTATTTTTCTTTATCTTCAATTAGTTCAGCCTTAATAATATCAAGAACTTTTTGTCTGTCTGCAAGAATTTCTTCATACTCGGCAATCTTTTTAATAAGTTCATCGTATTCTGTCTTAATTTTATCTTGTTCTAATCCGGTTAATCTTCTTAATTGCATTTCTAAGATTGCGTTAGCCTGATCCACATCAAGTCCGAATTTGCTCATTAAGCCGACTCTTGCATCATCGGTAGTTTTTGATTTTTTAATAAGTTCAATAACTTCATCCAAAGATCCTAATGCGATTAGCAAGCCTGCTAAGATATGGGCTCTGATTTTAGCTTTCTTTAAGAAGTAAATCGTTCTTCTTGTAACGATTTCAACTCTGTGCTCAACAAATTCATTTAATACTTCATATAAATTCAGAAGTCTAGGTTGTTTTCCGCAGAGAGTAACCATGTTTACACCGAATGTAGTGGCTAACTGCGTATATTTAAAGAGGTTATTTTTAACAACTTCCGGCTTCGCATCACGCTTAAGTTCAATAACTATACGCATACCTTCTCTGTCAGATTCATCACGCAGGTCTGAAATTCCGTTAATTCTTTGTTCTTTTACAAGATCAGCAATTTTTTCTATTAATTGCGCTTTATTAACCTGATAAGGAATCTCAGTTACAATAATGGCTGTTCGTGACTGTCTTCCGCCGCCGCCCGGAATTTCTTCAATTGTCGCTACTGCAGACATTTTGATAGAACCTCTTCCTGTTTGATAGGCTTGTCTAATATCGTTTAAGCCGACAATTGTAGCTGCGGTAGGGAAATCAGGACCTTTAATATATTCCATTAATCCATCTACTGTGATTTGCGGATTATCAATCAAAGCAATTGTTCCGTCAACGATTTCTCTCAAGTTGTGAGGCGGAATATTTGTAGCCATACCTACGGCAATACCTGATACCCCGTTGAGTAAAAGCATCGGCAGTCTAACCGGAAGTACGGAAGGCTCTTCTAAGGAACCGTCAAAGTTTGGTACAAAATCTACAGTTTCACAGTCAATGTCTGCAAGCATAGAGGTTGTAATTTTGTGCATTCTGGCTTCTGTGTAACGCATTGCTGCAGCTCCGTCACCATCAACAGAACCAAAGTTACCATGCCCGTCTACGGTTAAGTATCTTGTAGAGAAATCTTGTGCCATACGAACAAGAGCTTCATAAACAGCAGTATCACCGTGAGGGTGGTATTTACCTAATACTTCACCAACGATACGGGCGCATTTCTTGAACGGCTTATCCGGTGTCATCCCGAGTTCGTTCATGGCATATAAAATACGTCTGTGAACAGGTTTTAACCCGTCTCTTACATCAGGAAGCGCACGACCTACGATTACACTCATTGCGTAATCAATGTATGAACGCTTCATCTCTTCTCTTATATTAACCGGTACGATTTTACCGTCTGAAAACATGTTTTGTTGAGCCAAAATCTTCTCCTCCATATCCCTCTATACTATATATAGTACCACAAAAATACTTGCTGTAAATATTTTTAACCTGAATAAATCTATATTTTTTGTACATTATATCTATTAAATATATATTACTTAAATCCCCTGTTAATAATGTTTTAAGGTTTGTTACAAAAGGAAATAAAAAAGGCAATTTCTTAAAAGAAAAATACTTTATATAAATGTAAGGATTAAGGAATAAGTAAATTGAAAATAATCAATAGGACTTAACAAAAAGGGTTTTCTTTTTATACTCTCTCTCTTAATATCCTCGTGTTTATTTAATGTTTGCCATGCGACTCTTGGCAAACTTTTTTTTGCAACTCAATTATAATTGTGTTGCAAAAATATTTTATTTGGGGATTATGCATCCCCATTCCCCGCACCAACATTCTTTCTTTTTTGAGAATGAAAAAAGAAAGAATGTTGGATAAGAAAGAAAAAACACTTGCTGCTGCATTTTTCTACCGAAAAATGCCTGACATTCTTCCTCACCTTAGAGGAGAGCGAATTTTCGGTAGGGTGGAGCGAAGCGGAACCCGTAAGGTGTCGGGAAGCTGAGAACTTTCCGACACCCCGAATAATTCAAGACAGGGGCGGGGTAAGGTGTAAATTGCATATGTGTATCTTTTTCTAACACAATTATGATTGTCAGACATTTTTCAGAATTTCGTAAGCTTGCGGAAAATTCCTTGCGGTTGTTTTAGGAATGCATTCTACTCCAAGTGTGTCTGCGATATGCCGGATATTAAAAGTAGCTGAGATTATTACAATTTTTGTTTTGCGATATGATGGAAATGTTTTTATTTGTTTAACCAGCCATTCTCCTGCATAATCCGGTTCAAAATTATGCTCCATCTGTAAATCTGTAATAATTATATCAAACGGATCGGAATTATTTTCCATTACTAAATCATAGCCGCTTCTTGCAGAGTCGGCTTCTTGTATTTCACAATCAGGAAACAATTCTTCAATAATTGCTTTATGAAAATCTCTCCATCCTTTAATATCATCAACTACAAGAATTTTCATTTCCTTAAAACCTCTGCGCCGTCAAGATAAACAAATTCAGGTTCAAATGTTTCACTGCAGTTAACAACAATTAAAACCCGCAAACATTTTTGCAATGCTCCCGGAACATCTATTTCGTTAAAACAAAGCATCGGAACATCCTTCCATTTTAAATTGATTCTTGCATATTTTGCAGGAAAATCTGCGTTTAAATCGGGGGTAAATGTGAATATTGCATGAGAGATTAATCCGGTATCAAGGTTATTTCTTTTAACAATTTCTGTTAAAAGTTTTATTACCGCGGCGCCTATAGCTTCCGGAGTATTTTCATCAACAGTTATAGCTCCTCTAATCCCTCTTGATATCATTTATCCTCCTCTGAAAGATAATACAATGCAGCAAGAGTAGATGCCGTCATTGCATAACCCTCTTTTTCTTTGCTTCTTAGCCAATTATAAACATCAGTGCGCTTTATGAGAACTCTGTCAACAATTACCCCTCCGTCGCTTACCGGCTTGGATTTTATTTCATAATTCTCAATATAAGCGATAGCAATTGTAACTGTTTCAGAAACACATCCCGGCGAGCTTGCGGTGTTTCTTGTCATAATATTGATTCTATCTGCGATTAATCCGGATTCTTCCAATAGCTCTGCTTTAATCGCGTCTTCAACGGACTCATTCCCTCTTTCGTCTCCTACAAGACCTGCCGGAAGTGCTATTGAATATTTTGCTTTGTTTTCGGCAGCAAGAGGCGGACGTTCTTCTATTAAAAATAGGATTGAATCACCAATAACCGGAAGTATTACAACAACATCCTTTGCATTGGGTCTGTGTGCGTACACCCAGGATTTTCCGCTTTTGGACGGAGTACTTTTTAACTGCAAATATTTTGTATCGTATAATATTTCACTCATAATTTTAAGCAGGGAGTTTAATACAAAACTCCGTATATTCTCCTTCTATACTGTCAACTGTTAAGTCCCCGTCATGGGCTTTTGAGATTTGAAGCGCCAGATAAAGTCCAAGCCCTGTTCCAATTTTTCTGAATTTCTTAGCTGCAGAATAATATTTGTTAAAGATTTTATTTAAATCATCTTTTGATATCCCTGCACCGTAATCTTTGATTTTAATTATTATATATTTAGGAATTTCACCAATGGATATTTCAACCGGTGAATTTGGAGAACCATAAGATATTGCGTTTTGGATAAGATTTTTTACGACCCTTTTAAGCTGGAATCTGTCTGCAAGTACTCTTATATCCCTATTTAGAATAAATTTAATTTCATTTCCCGTTTTTTGTGCGATAGGAATCATTTCTTCTATGATTTCTTCAATAAATCCTTTAAGCATAATATTTTCTTTATGCAGATTAATTTTTCCGTCCTTTATTTTGTATGTTTCAAGAACAATCTGTACCAGATCAAGCAGTTCTTTATTTGATGTCTGCATATTTTTTAAAGCTTGTTTTTGTTTTTCGCTTATCGGACCGAAGTTTTCATTCAAGAAAAGTTCTATCATATTAGTTTCTGCAATAATAGGAACTTTAAGGTCATGTGTAAGTGTCGCTACAAAATCTTCTTTTAAAGTTTCAAGTTCTTTCTGGTTTGTATTATTCTTTAAGATTACAATGAATCTTTTTTGACTTTCGTCTAATTTTAATTCTACGGAACTTGCCAGAAAACTTGATGAAGGGTCTGCTATAACTGTGACTTCATCATCTTTAAGAGTTTCTATTGTTTTCCTTTTGGGTATTACTATAAAATCAGTCAAAGACTTACCTATCAAATCTTTTCCCGGAATCTGAAACCACTCGGATATTCTTAAAGTTGCTCTTTGAATTTTGTCATTTTCATCAGTGATTATAAGCCCGTCAGAGAGTGAATTTATTGCTGCTTCAAGAAATTGATTCTGTTTGGAAAGCTCGCTTTGATATTCGGTTATCATATTTTCCCTGTCGTGCAGACTTTCTATCATTCTGTTTACACTGTCAGAAAGTACTTCAGAATTAGGAATATCCATTGAATCAATTTTCTTTGTTAAATCGCCGTATCGAATAGAATTAACTGTTTTAATAAGTGAACTTATATAGTCATTGACTCTATTCCATTGCTTTTTTGTCCTTCTAACAAAAACAAATAAAGATACAAGAAGCAATAGTATCAGCAGGTGGAGTACATGGGCTAAAATAGTGCCGCTTTCTTCAATAATTAAGCTTTTTAATTCCATGAGCATGGCATGTAGTCCTATTTTAATTTTTTATGATATAATTATACCAGAAATTATGGGATTAATAAATGAATAAGATAAAGTTATACAGTTTGGGAGCAGCTTGCTGGTTAAGTTCTTTGGTGTGTTATGCAACAGAGAAGTTTGAAGTACTTCCGGATCTTCCGGATCCTCTTGCGTATGCTGTACAGCCGGCTGAAGCGTCAACCGTATCAGGATCTCCTGAAGCTCCGCTTGCTGCGGCTCAGTCTATAGGGCATGAACCGAGTCTGCTTTCAGTTGTTTTATCTTTGGTATTTGTTATTCTTTTAATTTATGTTACCGGAATTATTTACGCAAAACTTAACAGATTAGGTTTTAAAACTCTTAAACAGACGGGCGATTTTGGCAGATCTAAAGTTGCAGTAATTTCTACAACCCCTTTGGGAAATAATAAAACCCTTCATGTGGTAGAACTTGATGGTAAAAGAATGCTGATAGGGGCATCTTCAGCATCTATACATTTGATTAAAGATTTGGGAACTTTTACGGAATCTGATGATGACAGAGAGTATTCTCATATTGAGATTCCAAATATTAAAATCCCTAAAATAGAGATTCCTAAAATAGAAATTCCTTCAATCGGTTTCTCAAAACTTGTAACTAAAACTCATAAAGGTCTTGATAATATTGAAACTTCTGCTGAAGAAGGAGCTGTAAAAACTGCGGTTGAAGAAGTAAATAATGATAATGAGGATTCTGATTCCATCACGGATATTCATGATGAAAATTCAGACGGAATCATTGATACTCTGTTTTCTGAACATCAAGAAGAAGCAGGGAATGAAAAAAGTGAGTCATTGGAGCACAAGGTTGATCCGGATGAATTTGCTCTGTATAAAAAGTATTTAAGCTAATTTAGTGTGCGGGGAGTTTAAATGTCAAAAGTTGTTAAAATAGCTGATAAGTTTATCGGTGATGGGTATCCTTGTTTTATAATTGCCGAAATCGGCATTAACCATAACGGCTCTGTTGCTCTTGCTAAAAAGATGATTGATATAGCTGTTACAACAGGATGTGATGCTGTTAAGTTTCAAAAGCGTACTGTGGACATTGTTTATACTAAAGAAGAACTTGCAAGAGAGAGAAAAAGTGTTTTTGGAAATACAAACGGCGATTTGAAGCGAGGACTGGAGTTTGGCGAAAAAGAATACAGAGAAATTGATGAATATTGTAAAAGAAAAGGAATTCTCTGGTTTGCTTCCTGTTGGGATGAAGTTTCCGTTGATTTTATGGAAAAATTTGATGCCCCGTGTTATAAAATTGCCTCAGCTTCATTAACTGACGACAATCTCCTCAAGTATACAAAGTCAAAGGGTAAACCTGTGCTTCTTTCTACCGGCATGAGTACTATGGAAGAGATAAGGCATGCTGTTTCAGTCCTTGGAGAAGATAATCTTGTAATATTCCATTGCACATCGACTTATCCTTCCAACGCGGATGAAATGAATTTAAGAGTGATAGAATCCTTAAAAAAAGAATTTAACTGCCCGATTGGCTATTCAGGACATGAAAGAGGGGTAACTCCTTCTGTGCTTGCAGTTGCTCTGGGGGCTAATTCCGTTGAGCGCCATATTACTGTAGATAGAACTAACTGGGGTTCCGATCAGGCGGCAAGTCTTGAAATGGCAGGTCTTTATCATATGGTGAGAGATATAAGACAGGTTCCTACATTGTTAGGTGACGGGAAAAAAGTTGTTTACCCGAGAGAACTTCCTATTATTGAGAAATTAAGAAGAGTAAAATAATGATTAATTTACCTAAAACAATACGAATGGTTATTACTGATTTTGACGGAATTATTACGGATAATTGCGTTTATATTGATTCAGACAGGAAAATGACCAGAAAGCTCAATTTTAAAGATGTTATGGCATTTTCTTTGCTTAGAAAAAACGGGTTTATGATGGGAATTGTATCCGGAGAATCAAATTCTGCTATTGAACTTATATCAAACAAGTTTCAGGTGGAAGAAGTCCATCAGGGGATAAGAAATAAACTTCTTGTAATAAAATCTATAGTTGAGAAATACGGTCTGAAAGAAGATGAATTTGTTTATATCGGAGATGATGTAAACGATTATGAGTCTTTGTGTTATTCTAAATATGCGATAACTGTTCCGGGTGCCGCTAAAAAGGTTCTTGATATAGAGGGAATTCAGGTTACAAAAAATTCGGGCGGAGACGGTGCGTTTAGGGAGATTGTCGATTCTCTTATAGAATAAAAGGTAATTTTTAT
Organism: Candidatus Gastranaerophilales bacterium; assembly: GCA_944323615.1. Taxonomy (GTDB): domain Bacteria; phylum Cyanobacteriota; class Vampirovibrionia; order Gastranaerophilales; family Gastranaerophilaceae; genus CAG-196. Next base: position 4,588 of record CALUTG010000030.1, on the reverse strand, counting down.
GGCGGAAATAAATAGCAGATTATACGAACTTTCAGAAATTGTAGATAAGAAGTTCTCACACGGGGAACTCCCTCCGGATAATGTAGTAGAAGAAATTAGATCAATAACTTCTGCCGGCGGTTATATCGGTATGGCTCAGATTGATCCCGCAGCGGGAAATCTCGAATTTAATGCAAAAAAAATTGCTAAATATATAAAATACTCTGAAAGAATCGGGCTTGATATGGTCGTTTTTCCGGAGCTTGCGCTAATGGGTTATCCTATTGAAGATACAATTGACAGACATCCGCTTATTGTTCTGGAAAATATTAAGTGGCTCAAAGGTTTAGCAAAAATTACCAAAAATACGGCTGCCCTGGTTGGGTTTGTCGAGTCGAGAGAGAAAGATGCGGAAGGTAAAAGGTTTTATAATTCCGTTGCTGTGTTAAAAGACGGTAAAATCCAGGGAATTGTTAGAAAATCTTTGCTTCCAAATTATTCGGAATTCAATGATTACAGATATATTGAACCATCCCCTGTTGTCGGTATACAGCCTGCTGATACTTTGGGGTGTTTTGGGGAGTCCAATATTAAGGAGTCTGACAAATATTTAAATATCAATGATACAAAATACGGGGTTTCTATCTGTGAAGACTGCTGGAATAATAAAGAGTTTTTTGAAAAGAATTTGTATGACAAAGATCCGATTGAAGAATTAAGCGGGGCTGATATTTTTATTAATTGCTCGGCTTCTCCTACAAGAGCAAAAAAAGAACAGCTTAAACATAATATGCTTTCTTTTATTTCGTCAAAGTACGGAAAACCTATGGTGTATGTTAATCAGGTCGGCGCGATTGATAATATTTCTTTTGACGGTTCAAGCAGGGTATTCAATTCTAAAGGTGAGCTTATAGCAAGGGCAAAGTCTTTTGAAGAGCAGCTTCTGATTGTTAATCCGCACCAAAATATAGGTAAAATTTACCCCCTAACAAAGGGACTTGAAAAATCTTTAACAGAACAAAAAGTTTTTACGCTTGAGTATGAGTCTGATTTGGAGCGTACTTATAAAACAATAGTTCAGGGGATACGGGATTATTTTAGTAAATGCGGATTCAAACGTGCTGTCTTAGGCTTGTCAGGAGGTTTGGATTCAACCGTTTGTGCGGTGCTTCTTGCGGATGCTTTAGGAAAAGAAAATGTTTTCGGAATCTCAATGCCGTCTAAGTTAACTTCCAAAGAAAGTAAATCAGATGCGGAAGAACTTGCTAAAAATCTCGGTATTAATTTTACGGAAGCTTCTATTAAACCTATGGTAGATACTACAACCTCTTGTTTGGATGATTTATTTAAAGTGGTTGAGTCTAAGTGGGATTGCAGGTACAAAACCTCGTTTACTCCTGATAATATTCAGGCACGTTCAAGAGCTATGTTTCTGTGGGGAATAAGTAACGAGTTTTCTTCCTGTATTCCGATAGCTACATCGGATAAATCAGAGTTATATATGGGCTATGCTACAATTAACGGCGATATGTCCGGAGGATTCGCTCCTATAGCGGATGTTCCGAAAACTAAACTTTTTGCATTTGCAAGGTGGCTGAACTCTAACAGAGAAGAAAAAAACGCTATTCCGGAAGCGATTATTCTAAAAAAACCGGGTGCGGAACTTGCGATTGACCCTAAAACAGGTAAAACTCTAAATGCGGAAGATGCTCTTATGCCGTATGAATTTTTGGACGAAATTATTTGGAGAATAGAGAATAAAAACGAATCTTATTATGATTTATTAAAAGCCGGGTTTGTTTACGAGAAGAAAAATTCTGTAACCAGAGATCAGAAAATCGAATGGCTTGATAAATTCTACAGACGGATGTCCACAGCTCTTTACAAGTGGTCAATTCTGCCGCCTTCTGTTATCGTGGAATCACGCTCCATTAATAAATCCGATTACAGACAGCCGATTACTTCTGCCCGAATCAATTACAAAGGGGTTAACGAAGAAGAAATCAAAAACATTTTACTTTAAGACAAGGTTTGAATTAAGGTGTCTTATCTGGCGTTTCATATCGTCCGCTTTATCAAGCAGGTTCTCGTCCGAGTAGATTTCCATAGCTGTTTTATAGTTCGCTTCCGCATCTTTTCTGTATTGCGGGTTATCGTATCCGGACATAAGCTGTAATGTCTGTGCCAGCAAAACATAGGCTTCCGGCTTTTTAGGATTGATTTTTATAGCTTTTTCAAAACACTCTTTTGAATCTATAATATGTCCTTCAATATGGTTTTTATACCCTTCAAGAATTTTCATTGGATATGCAAAAAGATTTTGTTTATCAAAAATCCCAAGTTCAAGCAGAAAACAAATTTCAAGTAAATCTTTTTCCTGATACATATCGCAGAAACGGAAATGTGAAACAAAATATTTCGGAAAAACATTTTCTATTCTCTGAAGTATTTCCTTTTCTTTATCTTTTTGTCCTGCAAAACCATAAATATTAGCTTCTTTTAGGAGTTTAATAGGATTATCTTTATCAAGAAGATCTATTATATTTAATAACTTTAACCCTTTTGCATACTCGTCATTTGCCAGAACAAAAGCTGTTTCATTAAATAGAAATTGAATCGCTTTGAATTTATTGAACTCGAAAAGACTTAATATATAATCTTTGGCAAGATTCTCCTGCCCTGAATAAATAAGAGAAAGCCCCTTTATTCTTTTAATATCAAAATTATCAGGATCCCACCCTAAGATTACATTTGCATCTGTTATGGCTTCATAATAGTTTGATATTTCAAAATTTAATCCGACTCTTTCATAATATGCGTCTCGTTTATTGGCGCAATGACCTATTATATAGGTAAAATCAGAATAAGCATCATTAAGCATCAAAAGTTTTTTGCATAACTTTCCTCTTTTAAGGAATGTAACTGACGGGCGATACTCTTCTCTTACGAGATAGTTTAATTTTTCCAGAGCTAAGTCAAAATTATTCTCTGCAATATTTTTATCGACAGTTTTTAAATACATCAGATACTTAATATTATCTAGCATAATTGCTCCGATTCCCTACATAATTATAATTATCATAAAATTATTTTATTGGCGAGTACCGGATCAGGCTAGATAACTTTTAACACCTGTTTAATTTCTCTTACCGCTTCGGCTAAGTCACGCTTGAGGGATAATTCTTTTTTTATCTTATCGTGAGCAAACATAATTGTTGTATGTTTTTTATTATAGTATTCTGCAATACTTACAAAACTTTTTCCGGTAATTTCTCTTGCAAGATAAATTGCAATATGTCTGGCAAGAGATACTTTTTGCCCTCTTGCAGTTCCTTTTATGTCGTTAACATCTACGTCAAAGTATTCAGCTGTAACCTCTGCTATTTTATCCGGACTGATAGAATCCGTTTCTTTGCATTTTAATACTTCTCTTGCTAAATTTATATCAAGAGCTTTTCCGGTGATTTCAGCGTATGCAGATACTTTATTAAATGCTCCTTCCAGTTCTCGCACGTTTTTTTCAAAATTCATTGCAATATATTTAAGCGCATCTTCCGTATATTTTAAATCGTTATCTGCTGCTAATTTTCTGATAATTTCAATTCTGGTATCTAAATCCGGAGGTGTAAGTTCTACCATTAACCCCATTTCAAATCTGGAACAGAGAGCTGCAGTAAGGGTCGGAATATCTTTTGGTACTCTATCTGAGGTTATGACAATTTGTTTCCCTTTATTATAAAGGCTGTCAAAGGTGTGCTGCATTTGCGACATTGTTTTATTCTTGGATTCAATAAACTGAATATCATCAATAAGAATAATATCAATATTTGTATATTTCTTGTTAAACTTTGACATATTCTCTATTGTATCTTTTGAATTTCTGCTGTTTGAAATAAAGTCGTTTACATAATCCTCGGTCTTTGTATATTTAACCTTGAGTTTAGGGTTATGGAAAATCGTATAATGCCCGATTGCTTGCATTAAGTGTGTTTTTCCCAAACCGGAATTTCCGTAAATAAACAGAGGATTATATTTTTTAGCAGGGTTTTCAGCAACCGCCATAGTAACTTTGTATGCAAATTCGTTGCTTTTTCCGACAACAAAGTTTTCAAACTTATACTTTAGATTCAGATTAGATGCAGATTGCATACTGGATAAATTTTCCATTGCCTGTTCTTTGAGTTTACCCTCAAGAACCTTCTTTTGAATCTTTTCGTTTTCTTTTTTTAGATTTTTAGCTGCTTTTTCGTCATAAATAATTACAAAATCAGCATTTTCGTTTTTAGAAATTTTTTTTATTACATCAACAATCTGATGGTAATGATTTTTCCTTAACAAATCTCTACCCATCATTTGTCCTGTGACAACAGTCAAAATTCCTTTATCATATCCTGATACCTCAAGAGGGTAAATCCAGGGATGTGCACTTTCAGGAAGAACTTCTATAAGTTCCGCTTTTATCTGCTCCCAAAAGTTCTTTAATTCCATATTTTCCATATTTCGATTTGTGATTCTTGAATTTTAAGTAAAATAAAAAGGCGACACCCGGATTCGAACCGGGGGTAAAAGCTTTGCAGGCTTCTGCCTTACCACTTGGCCATGTCGCCGT
>CALUTG010000029.1 GCA_944323615.1 Candidatus Gastranaerophilales bacterium | reverse complement strand
AAAAATGTGAAAAATGCGGTTCCAAAATGGTTATGAAAACCGGACCTTACGGCAAGTATCTTGAATGCGTTGAATGTAAAAACAGAAAGAAATATGTCCGCTCAACCGGAGTTCAATGCCCTAAATGCGGAGAAGGAACAATTATTGAAAAGAAATCCAAACACGGAAAAATCTTCTTCGGCTGCAACAGATATCCGGATTGTTCTTATGCCTTATGGGATGAGCCGACAGGAAACAAATGCCCTGAATGCGGAGAACTTTTAGTCAAAAAGACTACCAAAAACGGAGTTTTTGAAGTCTGCTCAAGCAGAACCTGTTCATATAAAAAACAGCTTGAAACACCTGCCGAAGAGAATGAAGCTTAAGCACTGATTTTCCCCATATAGGTACTCTTCCTTATATTCCCCCCCCCCTTCTATATTTACCCCCCCCCCGGATTGCAAAGCTGAATAAAGTATGTCATAATATTAGTACTTTATATAGGTGTTTATTTTGTTCCTACATTTTTAATAAAAAGGGAGAGTAAGCTCTATAGTTTGCGAAGTATACCCGCCGATACAAAATCGCCAGCGGGAAACGGATATTCTAAGGCACTCACCCACCTGCTAGTCGGCAGGTAACAAAATCGCACTTATATAAAGTTTTTTTGTTTTTAGTTGAAAAAGCCAAAAAAATATTTTATAATATAAGGGTCGGGCTAAGAAAGTGCGGGAACACTTTCTTATACAATCCGATTATTGGTTCAAAAGAACTAGTACTATTATGATTAATATTGGTGCTAGTTCTTTGTGTTTACATTGATATAAAATCAAAGAAATAAGCATTAACTTAATCATAAGCACCACCTCCCTCCTTCAAGATTTCACCTATTTTTAGTCTGTGCTTGAAGAGTTAGGTTTACGGATTTGCCCGACTGATAAAATATTAATATATTTTCCGGATAAAGACATCCTATATATTAATGAAAAATTTACAACAATATCTGCGTACCGACAAGAATTCTGTGTGAATCCTTTGCCGCATCGTTCTGGCAGAAAACATAATTAAGAATTAATCTCAAACCCTGACCTTTAATAAAATAGTTCAACCCGAGAGAATATTCTCTTTGATTATTATGTGAAATATTCCTATCCGGATCAAATTCATCATATCTTGCAAGGATTTGAAGTTTTTTAGTAAGCATATACCCTAAAGTAGCGTAAAAACCGCTTGCGTGTTTATCGGTCGAAAACCCGCTCGGTCCGTTGTAACCGTCAGCATTTGCCCATTCAAAATTAGCCATAAATCTTTTGTATTCATACCCGATATAAGCACCTGCCACGCAAAAACTGTTATCTCTGTTTCCGGCATCAATACCGCCGCCGATTTTAAGATTACCGTATTTGCCGTTTGTTTTAGCAAGAGGTTTTAAGTTAACCCAGCCTATAAACTCCGTACCCGGAAAGAATTCCTGAAAATAAGTATCCGAACTGTACACACCAAAATCATAATCAACAAGGCTGTAGTCTCCGGAAACCCTTGCCCCGAGCTTACGTATTGTACCGAAGTTTCTCGAAATTTGTGACCGAGCTATAAAAGGTAAAACAAACGGTCCGTAGCTTCCTTCCATACCGACAGGAGGTCTTGAATGCCCGACTAAAACTCTGTGATGCGGAATTTTATTCGTTGCGATATACATATCTGCAAACAGGTTCTGAACTACGTTTCTTGAAGAAAGCGGAGCGTAGTTAAACATAATCCTAAAATCCGCATTATTATTTTTCAGTTTGCCGTCCAAACCGACATTAATTGTATTGAAATCATACTGGCTGTTTGATGAAGAATCTTCGTTCATGTAAACCCCGATATCTCCGTTATACCCGCCCCATAATTGAAGGCTTTCCATCGGAGAATCTTCATCAAACTTTTTAGTTAATACGTCCTGTAAAAGATAGTTTGGTTTATCGTATTTATCAACTTCCAGATGATAAACATCACTTAGTTTCTCACGTAAAGTTTTTTCTTCCGGAATAGAAGGAACTGCTCCCGCTTGAGCAGTCTCATCCTGCTCCACAACTGTAGCAGACTCTTCCAGAATAACTTCATCAAGATAACCGTCATTTGGCTTTGCAAATGCGGGGGTTGTAAATAATATAACTGCTATTAATACCGGCAATATCTTTTTCATAACGACATTTTATATTTTAAAAGAGTAAAAGACCAAATAGGCCTTTTACTCATATAATCATTTATTGATGTTGTCTTCTTTCTTCTCTTAAATATGCTGTCCAGAATAACAGAACAACAAATACAAATGCACCAACTATATTTCCTAATGTAACAGGAATTAAGTTATGTACAAAGAAAGCTTTCCAGGTCATAGTAGCTAATTGATCAGGAGTCATCCCTGAAGCGGCAACTATTGAAGGAAAATGTTTCATTAAAATTCCGTTAGGAATAAAGAACATATTTGCAATACTGTGTTCGTAACCGGATGCGACGAATGTTGTTATAGGGAAGAATATTGCAAAAATCTTACCTATAACACGTTTAGAAGTTGATGCCATAAATATTGCAAGGCAAACAAGCCAGTTACAAAGAATGCCTCTAAAGAAAGCTTCACAAAAACTTAAATTAACTTTAGAAAAAGCTGTCTGCATAGCTGTAACACCGACAGCATCATTTCCATTGTGTCCCATTCCGGCAAAATAAACCAATCCTGCAAGAAGTATTGAACCGATAAAGTTTGCAATATAAACAACAGTCCAACTTCTAAGGAGTTTAGCGAGACTAATTTTCTTCTCTAAAACGGCAAATGTCATCATAACATTACCGGTAAAGAGTTCTGCACCTGTCAAAGTAACAAGAATCAAGCCGGTAGCAAAAGTCATTGCTCCAATTAACTTTGTAAAGCCCCAGCCCATATTGGAATCACCGGTCATAACAGTAAGCGAAACCTGAGCACCAAAAGCTATAAACGCACCTGCGGCAATTGCAAGTGTAATCATTTTTGTTTTACTGTAATCAGCCTTACCGGTCATAACATTATCACTGAGTTCGTGCACCGTTGCACTTGGTGTAAGGCTATCAATAGTTGAAACAACCTTTTCTTCTTCCATTTTCTTTTCTCCTATATATATTTTAAGCACAGCAAACTAAGGGTGAGTATCTCTTCGGCTCTGTCAAAGCGGCTGTGTTATAAATCCATATAGCATAATAGCACTTGAAAGTTTAAGTGCAAGTAAAAATTGTTTTCGGTATTTACCACCTCTGCAACGTGTGATAAAATAAAGATATGGAAGGTGTTAATCAAGAATATTTAAATAACCTTAAAGAGAGGGTTCATAATAAGCTTGAAGGGGTTGATCTTTACCAGTTTAAAGGAAGTGTATCAAAACTTGTCGGCTTAACTGTTGAAGTTAAACTTCCCGGACTTAAAATAGGTGATTTATGTTATATTGAAACTTCCACAGGCGAAAAAAAACCTGCTGAAGTCGTTGCATTTAAAGGTGATGCGGCACAATTACTCCTTCTTTATGACGGAACCGGAATCGGACAGGGAAGTCTCGTCCAAACAACCGGAAGCCCTATTCAAGTTCCGGTAGGAGATTTCCTTCTGGGACGGCTTATTAATCCTATGGGCGACCCTATTGACGGAAAGCCTATGAATACGGAAGGAGCTATTTGGCGAAGTGTTGAAGGTCCGCCGCCGGGACCGTTTGAGAGACCTATTATTTCTGAAATGTTCTCCACTGGGGTTCGAGCTATAGATTCTTGTTTAACCTTCGGCTGCGGACAGCGTATGGGATTGTTTGCAGGTTCCGGGGTCGGAAAAAGCACCCTGCTCGGTATGATTGCCAGAAACTCCGATGCCGATGTTAACGTTGTTGCTCTAATCGGAGAACGCGGAAGAGAAGTTAAAGAATTCGTTGAAGATGCTCTCGGTCCTGAGGGCATGAAAAAGTCTGTTCTAGTCTGCTCTACTGGAGACCAACCGCCTTTAATCCGGCAAAAATGTTTATTAACAGCTACTGCCGTTTGTGAATATTTCCGGGATCAGGGCAAAAAAGTTTTCCTTATGACAGACACTATTACAAGATGTGCTATGGCAGGGCGTGAAGTTGGCTTATCAATCGGAGAACCTCCTACTATGAAAGGCTATCCGCCGTCAATATTCTCCTGGCTTCAAAAAGCGCTTGAAAGAGCCGGTAACAGTGAAAAAGGTTCTATTACCGCATTCTATACGGTTCTTATGGAAGGCGACGACATAAACGACCCTATTGTTGATACCGTAAGAGGTATTACGGACGGGCACATCTTCTTATCAAGAAAAGTTGCGGAATCAAACCATTATCCTGCTATTGATATTTTAGGCAGTATCTCAAGACTTATGTCCACAATAGCTTCGCCTGAGCACAAAGAAGCTGCTGCCAAAATGAGAAAAATTCTTGCTCTCTACAGAGAAAACAAAGACCTTATTGATGTAGGTATGTATCAGGCAGGTTCTAACCCGAAACTCGATACCGCAATTGAGATGATGCCGCAAATTAACGCATTTTTGCAGCAAAGAACAACTGACAGTGTCAGCATGGATAACACTATAAGCACTCTTATTAATATGATGGCTAATGTTGATATCTAGATTTTTCAATTAAGTCTTTTGCAACTTTAACAGCTTCTTCCTGAATCAATTTATTTGTCCAAAAATCCGGTCTTGAAAGATAGGGTTTAACAATTTTTCTTGCCCAGGAACCTATAGCAATTCCGTTATATTCAATTCCGCAAAGGCTGCAAAGTTCAGCTGTTTTAGAATTAGTTCCGCCGGACACCGTAAGATAAATCGGAAGTTTTGCATTTTGTATAATTTCGGCCATTGCAGCTGCCTGCAAAGTTGTTTTATAGGTATCATCAGACCCGCTCATCGGAATCCCGTCCGCCTGGATAATTGTAGTATAAGGCTCTCTTTGAGAAAGCATTTCTTTTATTCTTAAAATAACACCTTTATTTGACAAATTTTCCCTATCAATACAAATCGATGCAAATTTAGGGTTACACTCGTTAATCACACTCCATTTGTAATCCAGATCCGATTTATCCTGCCCTGTTACGTGGAGTTCCAGAATCTCAACCCCGTTAGATACCATATAAGGAAGCACAGATTTTACATCAGCATCTTTTTCAACCATACTTATAGCACCTTTCGGACAGTGCTTAGCACAGGTTCCGCAGCCTATACATCTTGATTCACAAACCTTAATGTACTCAGAAATCGCATCATTAGGACAAAGTTTATAGCAAGATCCGCACTTAATACATTTATCATAATCAATTTGCGCCTTATTAATATGCGGGTCGCCCTTTATCCCGACAGAAACACAATAACACAAATCCTCCATGCCGGATAACTCTTGAGCTTCTTTTGCAGCCGCAAGAATTTCTTCTTCTGCAGACAGGTCAAAAACTTTGCAACCGGCTTTTGCGTAAGTATAAACAAGTCTTTTTACGGATTCAGGATCTTCATTTCCCGCTCCGCACACAAGTTTGAAAAAGTTTCTCCGCTCTAAAAGAGTTTTAAGCATATAAATTAGAACCCTATAGCATAATTAAATATACGGCGTTTTGAGGTTTTCTTTGCCGCAGCTTGAGAGTCTACGGTAACTTCTTCTGTCTCAATTACTTGTCCGGCTCTTTGAAGCATATTATTCTGCTGAAAAGTCTTATCAACATTACTAAAAGACTTCAAACTATCAAGTTTATTCTGAAGTTCTTCATTTTCGTTATTCAAAATAATAGTCTGTCGTCCCAAATCGTTAAGTTTCATCTCACAGGAGATTACAAAATAGTAGCTCACTACAACTATTGCAATGAGCAGGCTGAGTATAATACAAAGCATTTTATTAACTCTCTTTATAGCCATAGCTTTTACTACATTCTCCTTAGGAAAGTACCCCTCTATTATACTATTAACAGCAAGATTTTGAACAGACTTATCTACAAAAGATTTTTTTTCATTAGGAACTGCATACCGCGCTGACGCTTCTCTTGAAAATCTCCGGATAATCATATCCAGAACATTAGTATCCTCTTCTCTTCTGTAAGGTCTGCTGTTATAACTCTTTAAAGCGTAAACCAATTAAACTATACTCCCAAAAATCAGGAAATACACCTCACTCCCCTGAGCTTTGCGCTTCTGGACGGCGGATTTTCCTTTACCTCCCGTTCGCTCGCCAGTATAGGTTTTTTGTTTATCAACTCTATCCTTGGCGGCGGGCATTTGCAAATCATATCATTGCATCTGCACTTCTGGCTCTCAAACTTAAAGAATCTCTTAACTATCCTATCCTCTAAAGAATGAAAACTTATAACAGAAATTATACCACCGACAGACAATAAATCCAATATATCATGGAGTACAATATTTACATTTTTTAACTCATTATTTACTTCAATTCTAATAGCCTGAAACACTCTTGTAGCCGGGTGTATATGAGATTTCACTCTCGGCGTTGCACTGACTATAAGCTCCGCTAATTCTCCGGTTGTTTCTATCTTTTTTTTAGCACGTGTTTCTACTATTTTTTTTGCAATTCTTTTGGAAAAATGTTCCTCTCCATACTCGCTGAAAATCCTTACAAGCTCGTCTTCCGGATAAGTATTGACAACATCATAGGCAGAAAACTCCGCCCCCATATCAAATCTCATATCAAGAGGAGCATCTTTAGAAAACGAAAACCCTCTTTCAGCTTTAGTTAACTGGTGATAAGAAGCTCCCAAATCCAGAATAACTCCGCCTGTTATCTTATCAATTCCGAGTTTTTGAAGTTCAGATTTAATATTTGTATAAGATGATTTAACTATAGTTAAATTATCATAGCCTTTTAATCTTTCTTTAGCATGGTTAATGGCTTCATCATCTATATCAAAAGCTATCAGTCTGCCATGCGGAGAAATTCTCTGCAAAATAAGTTCGCTGTGCCCGCCTCCGCCAAGTGTGCAGTCGACATAAATCTTGCCATCCTCGCACTCCAGCATATCAACGGCTTCGTTAAGCATTACAGTATAGTGTTTAAAATCATCCATTCCTAGATTTTAGCATGAAATATGAAAAGTTACAGGACCGTCATTAATCAAAGACACATCCATCATTGCCCCAAAAACTCCGGTACCCACTTTAATCCCGCTGTTATTTACCCCTTTAGCAAATTCTTCATATAAAGAATTCGCAATATCAGGAGGTGCTGAATTATCAAAACTTGGACGGGTTCCCTTTTTACAGTCCCCGCAGAGTGTAAACTGTGAAACAACAAGCATTTCTCCGTTTACATCAAGTAAAGACCTGTTCATTTTTCCTTCTTCGTCAGGGAAAATTCTGAGATTAATAACCTTTCTGACAGCTTTTTCCACATTTTAAGAAGTATCTCCTTTTTCTACCCCGACAAAAGCAAGTATCCCCTTGCCTATTTGAGAAACCATCTTGGAATCAACTTCCACGGATGCTCTCTTTACTCGCTGTATCAAAACTTTCACTCTATAACCCTCTTAATAAATTTTTCTACAACCGTAAATCTATAAACTGCTTTTTCGTAATAGTCTGAAATCATATTGCTGATACGCTGAATACTTTGAATATTTAAGACTTTAGTCATTTTCATCTCATAATCAAGATCTATTTTTTCAGCAGCTGTCATAAAATCAAACATTTTAGACTTATTGGAAAACTCTCCGGAAAGAGATATATAGTTTGCAACGAGTTTTCTAAAGCTCTTAAGAACTTCTTCTCCCGGATTTCTGTAGCGCTTAATATCATTATTCAGTGATTTAACAAGTTTCTGACCTTCCTCAACAAGCTTGAGTCCGGATTTTAACTCTTCATACTTTGTTTTAAGAGCAGCCTTTATTTTTTCATTATCAAAACTAAACTCAACTGAAATTTCTTTTGAATCAATCGGGGCAGCATCCTCGAGAGCATCTTCAAGACTCATATTCTCAAACCCGTCAATTTGAGCTCCGACAAGAGAAGTATTTATGTACTCCCGATCGTTAAAATGGTTTGCAAACTCGCTCAAAGGTTTTACAAAAGCTGCATAAACAGATTCCGTCGGTATCATATCCCCTTTAATACCTTTTACGTAATACAATGATCTGTTGAGGTTTGCAAGTCTGTTTTTTGCAGCATTTGCCCTTATTTCAGGATCCGGAGACGGAGATAGAGACTCTGCAAATTTATCAAAATCTTTTGCCGTAATTTCCCATTTATTTTCTTCTTTATTAAAAGAACAGACTAAATCCTTATAGACGGAATCCTTACTGTAGCATTGTCCCTCAATATACGCTAAATCCTGTCCTACAAGTGTAATTCTGGAGCAGCCGAGAATTCTTGCACTATTCATTGCCGTATAGGAAACCGTCCCCTTTGACCAGTATTCTTCAATATTTTCTCCGCAAAGATCAGCCCAGAAATGGTTAACAGGAGTATTTGCAGAAATATGAGAAAATGTTTTCTTAAAATTGAATCTCCTCATTGCTCCATGGGAATATGGCTCTGTTATAAAATAAGTATCGGACAAATCAACTCCTTCAAGCTGGCGGGAGGAGTTAAAACTCTCAATTATACATACAAAATCAGGTTTTATATCATTTCGGACAAGAGTCTTAAGCGCAGTTCCCACAACAAACAAAACATATCTGTCACGATATTTTTTCAAAGTTTCTATATTTCTATCCAGAGTCGGTCCTGCGGATACAATAACTGCTGTTTTGCCCTTGTACGAATCTTTTACCCGCAAAAGAGGTATTTCGTTCATCAAATTTGGGATATTATACAAAAGCATTACCAGATTTGGATAAAACTTTTCTTTTGTGTATTTTAAGTCAAGAAAATATGACCCCACGTTAGATTTAAGTTTTCTTACCACTGATTCAAACTCCTCCGGATTCATTCTGCTTTGAGAAGGAAGCGAAATCATAAACGGAAAATTCTTAACACCGGATTTCTTATAAACAGCTTCGCTTGCTTTATTAAAATCATCTGTCAGAAAAACGTTAGGTTTGATCAAATCCTTGGAAAAATCTACCAGATTAAAAACAGTCTTTAACAAATCCAAATCCGGCTCATAGAGGATTACTGTGCCTTTTGAATTCAAACTCGCAACCTGAAAAAGATAACCTAAACCTAACCCGTAAATAAAATGAATAGAAACCGGTTCGTTGGTTGTACCTGCAAAAATAGACTGTGCTTCAAGAAGCGGATTTTCTCTATTGTGTAAGTACGTATCTTTATATTTCAGGTTGTAAAAATTATTCTCTCTTACAAGCTCCGGAACAGATTTCGGAATATAAGTCTGCAATTTTATTGCAAGCTCTCTATCCTTTAAAGCCAATGCCTGAAGATTATTTTCAAATATACCCATAAAACTCAGCCTCTTATTAATTACCTTTTGCGAAATCCAAAACTTCACCCCGAAGCTGTCCGCAGGCAGCATCTATATCCGCGCCGCGTTCAAGCCTTACCGTAACCTTTTTTCCTGAATGCTCAAGCAGATACTTGAATTTCATAATATCATTGTTTGATGATTTTTTATATTTTGTATCATTAACAGAGTTATACGGTATCAGGTTAATATTACATTTCAAGTCTTTAAGAAGGTGTGCCAGCTCCTTAGCACATTCCGGAGTATCGTTGAAATTATGTATCATAATATACTCAACCGTAATCCGTCTGCCCGTTTTTTCTACATAATTTAACAGGGCTTTTTTTAGTTCATCAATAGGATACTTATTTTCAATCGGCATAATCTCAGCTCTCAATTTGTGATTAGGAGCGTGAAGAGAAATCGCCAGAGTAGATTGAAGTTCATAAGAAGCTAATTCATTAATTTTAGGGACAATGCCGCTTGTTGAAAGAGTTATCCTTCTTGAGCCGATCTGAAAATCACTGTTAAATATTTCAAGAGCCTCCAGAACATTTTTAAGATTAAGGAGAGGTTCTCCCTGCCCCATAAATACGATATTTGTAACCTTTAGTCCGGTATCACGCTGAATGGTCAAAACCTGTTCAATTATTTCTTTTGCACTTAGGTTTCGGATAAATCCGCGTTTGCCTGTTGCACAAAAAGAACAGTTAACGGCACATCCCACCTGTGAACTTACGCAAGCCGTCAAATTTGCCCTGTTATCAAACCTCATAAGAACTGTTTCAACGCACTCTCCGTCCGGATATTCTATCAGGTATTTTAAAGTACCGTCAGAACTTACCTGTTTTATCTTAATTTTTGTATCAGTAACTACAAATCGTTTTTTTAACTCTTCCCTGAAATCTTTACCCAGATTTGTCATATCATCAATTGAAGAAACAGATTTTGCATAAATCCAGTTATGTATCTGTCTTGCACGAAACTTTGTCGCTCCGAGCTCCTCCATTAATTTTTCCAATTCTTCAAGTCTGAGTCCTGCTAAAACTTCCATATCTTAACCCAATTTATTTTTGTAAAACTCTATAATATCAACCTTTGCCTTAAGCATCATTGCGGTTCTTGAAACAGACTTTTTCCATTCATTAAATGAACAAGATGAAGGCAGGAGTTTGAGCGGATTATGCGGAAAATCTTTGCACACATCCGGTCTGTTTTCGTAATCAGAACATTCATTACCGCTAAGTTTCGGACAATAATAGTAATAAATTTTCTGCTCCTCAACCAGCTCATTCAGCAGCTGAAAATACTCGGGATTTACTTTTTTAGCATCCTCCTCTTTTTCAAAAGGAACAAAAACCGAAACAAAGTCAGAAGCAAATTTATCACCTTTCATTGCTTTTTGCTTCAGCTGGGGATAAGAAAACTCGCTTGCTGCGAGTCTGCAGCAGGCACCGCACCGGGAGCAGGTATACTCGGATTTTTTATCCATCATCATTTTATAAGTATTTTTTAGTTTCTGTCTGTAATCTCCCGCCAAAAATGCAAGTATCTTTAGCTGCCATTCTCTGTATGCACAATTTGGAGGGTAAGGAGTAAACACATCTTTTTTTTCTATCTTACAATCCTTTACCGGACAAACAGTACAAGGATTTGACGGTTTGAATTTGTTTACTTCCGACCTTATACTCTCAGCCGCCTCAACAAAAATCTGTTTATAATTATCCTTTAAATCATCATACTGTGTCTCTAAAGGAGTAAGATCCTGTTGATTAGTATTATTAAAAAAGTTCTCCATACTATAGATAGTACCATAAATTACCCGTCCCTACAATGAAGTTTTTGAATTAAAGGATAGAATGTTAGTGAATATAAAAGAAAGGTCAAAATTATGCCAACAGAAAAACTTCAATTATACAAATGCAATATTTGCGGGAACTTAGTCCAAGTAATACTTCCCGGTGCCGGCGAACTTGTCTGCTGCGGAGAAGAAATGAAATTATTACCCCCTCATACAGAAGAAAACAACGAATTAACAGAAAAACATACCCCTGTTATAGAAAGCAGCGAACAGGGAAGATTTGTCCGCCTTAAATACCATCCTATGGAACAAAACCACTACATTCAGTTTATAGAAGTTTATCCGAAAGATAAGAGCACTCTTCATCTCAAGTACCTAAAACCGGGTGATACTGCCGAATTTGACATAACAAATTTTGAAGAAGAAGTTGAAGCAATAGAACTTTGTAACATCCATGGTTTATGGCGGAGTAAATAGAATAAGGAGTTAAAATGATTAGCAATACTATTAATGAAATTCTGAATGAACAAATTAACAAAGAATTCTACTCAGGATATTTATATCTCTCAATGTCAGCCCACCTTAAAGAACTCGGACTTAACGGGTTTGCATCCTGGACTAGACTTCAAGCAAAAGAAGAGGTAGAACACGGACTTAAAATCTTTGACTACCTTATAGACTGCAACAGCTTTGTTACCCTAAAACAAATCAGAACCCCGGAGTTTGAATTTAACGGAATAAGCTCAATTTTCAACCACATATATGAACATGAAAAATGCATAACAAGATCCATTATGGAAATCGCTAAAAAAGCCGAAGAAGAATGCGATCGAACCACACTAAACTTTATCGACTGGTTTATTGCAGAACAAATAGAGGAAGAAGAAGCCGTAAAAAATATTATTAAGCGTCTTGATATGTTTGGAGATGATAAAGTTGCCCTCTACCTGATGGATCAAGAACTGGCAAGAAGGGGCAAGGAGTAAAAGTAGGTTAATAAAAAAAGAGCCTTGAAGGCTCTTTTTTTATTAACAAAATATGCTTGTTGTTTTTTGCTGTTCAGTTAAATGGACTCCGCTGTTGTCCCCAAAAAGCTGAGGAGGCTGCGGTACTGCTTGAGCCATATAGGCTCCGCCTACATTTGCATTTTCTAATTCTGTTTTATGTCCATGTCCGCCTATTGCTCCAATTCCGTCCATAATTTGTCCTCTCTTTCTTTTGAATATATACTTGATATATATATTAAGTATTTTTGTTAAGAGAAATTTCACTTTTTGACGAAAATTTTACAAAACTTTACATTACCTTGCCCGTTTGTATTTCAAAATCAGAACAAACGGAATAATTAAAACTATTATGAGAGCTAATATAGTAAACACATCAAAGAATGAAGCAAGACGCGCTTGGGACAGAAGTTCTCTGTACAAAGATCCGCTGGCTTTTCTTGATGCAACATACGCAGGATAGTAGTGCATAAATTTAGACTGAGCAGCCATTAGTTTAGCATGAAAGACCGGATTTTCAGTCGAAAGGTTTGCTACAAAATAATTTTGATAAACCTGCGAAACCCTTGCAATAAACGTCGAAGAAACAGAGGTGGCAATAGCTGTCACAATATTTTTAAACAAAGCATGAAGAGCCGCCGCATCTGCGGTTTTGGAAGACGGAAGAGTCTGAAATGACAGCGCCGTAATTGGTACAAAAGCAGTAGGAACTCCAATACATAGTAATATATTAGGTAAAACTATGCTTTCCATTGATGAAGAAGGATTCATCTGAGTAAGCATCAACATAGAAACCGCAATAATAACAAATCCGATTATTGCAAGGAGTTTAGGATTAACATACTTGGAAATTTCTCCGACAACTAGCAGACCTATAAAACAAATTACTGCCCTGGGAAACATTGCTAAACCTGACATAGAAGGGCTATACCCTATCATACTCTGTACAAACATCGGAACCAGAAGAAGCGTAGAATAAATAGTTACATTAATAAACGAACTTATTACTGTGCCTACAAGGAAGTTCCGATCTTTAAAAACCCTGATATCAATTACCGGATACTTATACTCAAGCTCCCAGACATAGAAAAATACAAATGAAAAAATACAAATTCCTGTCATCCAGCAAATCCATGTTGCATCAAACCAGTTCCACTGCTGTCCTTTATCAAGAATTACCTGCATACAGCCCATCGCAAGAACAATCGATATATAGCCAGCATAATCGAATTTTTTATTATATTTAATCTTCTCTACAACATCATCGGCTATTAAAAACTTAATCATAATAAGAGATAGCAGGCACAGCGGAATATTAGCTATAAAAATCCACTGCCACGAAAAATTATCCGTCAAATAACCGCCGATAAACGGACCTGCCAAAGGAGAAAACATTGCAGCTACCCCGAACAAACTCATTGCAACCCCGCGCTGGTTAGGAGGAAACGCTTCAAGCAAAAAAGCCTGACAGAGAGGAAGTATACATCCGCTTCCGATACCCTGAACAACTCTGGCTGCAATTAATGTCTGTAAAGTCGGCGCAATAATACATAAAAAACATCCAAGAGCAAAAACCGCAATACTGTAAAGCATAAGAAGTTTTTTCCCGATTCTTCTTACAAGATAACCTGTTACAGGCAGCATCAGCCCGCCTGATATAATATAACAGGTTACAACCGTATTTGCCTCATACTGTGTTGCTCCGTAAAATCCTGCAATATGCGGCTGGCTTACATTCGTACCAGAAGAAGCCGCAAGAGCAAGGAATGAAGGAAGTAACACCGCTATAGCAATTATATAGGGATTAACTCGTTTTTCCTGAATTTCTTCTTCCATAATTATTTAATTTTTACTTTCGGAACCACTGACATTCCCGGAACAATATTATAGTTTGAGATATCTTCATCAAAGACTATTTTTACGGGAACCCTCTGTACAATTTTTACATAACTGCCGACAGCATTTTCAGGCGGGAACAAGCTTGACTTAGCACCCGTTGAGCGCTGAATACTGTCAACATGCCCTTGAAATCTCTTATGACCGTAAGTATCAACTTTGATACTTACCGGCTGTCCCGGTTTCATGTTAGTAAGCTGTATTTCTTTAAAGTTAGCAACAACCCAGACCTGTTCAGGAACAATATTCATCAAAGGCTGACCGACAGAAACGTAGTTGCCTTTTTCAACACTTCTTGCAGAAACTTTTCCGTCCTGAGGTGCGTATATTTTAGTATATTGAAGATTCAATTTAGCCTGCTCAACTTCTGCTTCAAGTCTCTTTATTGCAGCTTCACTTGCCTGTTCCTTTGCTTTTCCTGAAGCAAGAGCATGTTGAGAAGCCATAGAATTTTCCTGCGCAGAATTGAAATTTGCTAAAGCTACATCATAAGCGGTTTTACTTTTTTCATAATCCTGTTTTGAAACAATTCCGTCTTTATAAAGTTCAGAATATCTGTCAAAATCGCGTTTTGCAAAAGTCAGCTTAGATTCTGCAGAAGTTATATCCTCAAAAGATCTGTTAACAACTGAAACACTTTCATCAACTCTTCTTTGAGACATATTTAAGTCTGCCTTGGCTTCGGCCAACTTTGCTTCTGCTTGATCAAGAGCCACCTGAAAATCTTTTGGATCAAGTTCAACAAGCAAATCTCCTTTTTTAACATCCTGGTTATCATCTACAAGAAGTTTCACAACAGGAGCCGAAACCCTCGGGGCTATTGAAACCAGACGACCTTCTACAAACGCATCATCCGTCGACTGATAAAATGTCGCATGGATTGCAGCATAAATACCTGTCATTATAAGGAGTATAGCAGTAAGAGTAGGAACATAAACCCTTTTTTTCATATACTCAGGTCTTCTGTTCTTTAATCTTGCTTTAGCTTTTTTCTCAAATTCTTTATCTACATTTTTTCTTGTTTTTCTTTTCTTTTCCATATCACTCACCTAACTCTAACTCTGTAAAACTGTCTTTTCCCTCAGATTAGACTCAATATGATTAAGCATATTTATAAGATTATCTACTTCTTCTTCCGCCATATCCTTTACCATAGAATCCCAGATATTTAGGATTTGCGGGAGAATTTGTCCGCAGGCTTCCCGCCCCTTGTCCGTAATATAAAGTTTCTTAACCTGTCTTCCGTCAGCCGCAAGCTCGGATGTAACATATCCGCCGCTTTCTAATATAGAAACAATCCTTGTCATATTAGGCCTGTCTTTATATGTTATATCCGCAAGCTGTCTTAAGTACATGCCATTATTTTCATTCAATGTCATCAAAACCGTAAACTGTTCCGGAGTAATTTCGAAACCCGCTTTTATAAAAGTCTGCACTGCAAAAAGTCTTGCAAGAGCTCCAACCCTTGAAAGTCTCATTCCGATTTTTTGTTTTAATAAAATCTCTTGTCTCATAAATTACCTTTGTGTTATTATAATAACACAAGAAGGATAAGTGTAAATATGACATTTAAAAAATTCGTAATAATATTAACATTAATTTTAACCGTAACCCCTGCTATAGCTAAGGAGCAGGTCGATAGATTTTCTTATATGAATATGGATTGGTGGAAGAAATACAATGACGAAATATTAATAAGTCACTTAAATACACTTTATTCCAACAACCATAACTTGAAAATTGCAGCTCTAAAAACAAAGCAGGCAGAAGAAAATGTAAGATTAGCCGGCGCAAACCAGCTGCCGCAAGTTGGTTTCAGCGGAGAATTCACCCGTGAAATGAGAGGCGGGCAGACTCAATTTGGAGATCTTGTAATTCCTACCTATTCCCAAAATCACTTTCTGTTACCTCTGAATGCCTCTTATGAAATTGATATATGGGGCGAAAATTACTTAAACAGAAAAAGTGCTAAAAAGCAAAAAGATATAGCTATACAGGAAGAACGCGCAACATATATTTATCTTACCTCCGGTTTTGCTTCAAACTACTTTAACCTGATTAAAGCGGATGAGTTAGAAAAGATTACAAGAGACATTATAAAACTCCAGACCGAAATCGTAGAAATGACTCAGAAAAAATACGATGTTGGTCTTGCTTCTATTAACGAACTTTTAAACGAAAAACAAATTCTTGTTCAGAATGAAGAAGAATTGAATCGGCTTATTGAAAAAAGAAAAGTGATAAACAACCAACTGGTAAATCTTCTGGGGCTTAACAGCGATAAAGAAATTGAACATATTTCTATAGATAAACTAACTTATCCTGAAGCTCCGGAAGAGCTTTCTGCAACAATCATACAGTACAGACCGGACTTAATTCAGAGTGAGGAATACGCTCAAAAAGCCGGAATTGATGTAAGAGTCGCAAGAAGAGAATTTTTGCCGAAATTTATTCTTTTCGGAAATATCGGCTTTAATGCATACCGATGGAACAGTATTTTCAATAATCAAACATTCTTATCTAATATCGGTATTGCACCTTATTGGGATATATTCTCCGGCGGAGCAAAACTTGCCAGATACAGAATTAATAAATACGAATACAAAAAGGCAGCGGAAGGTTATCAGCAGACTATGCTAAATTCTATTCAGGAAGTCAATAACGCCCTTGCAAGCGCTAAAGCAACAAGGGCAAATTTACTAAAATCTGAAGAAGATTTTGATATAGAAACTCAAAAGCATACTCTGGCAACAAGACAATTTGACATCGGGGATGCTTCAAAACTTGATGAAATGAAATCAAATCTTAATCTTTTGGTTGCAAAACAAAGACACACATCATCAAAGATTGATGATGCGATATCTTCGTTATCTCTTTATAATGCTGTCGGCGGAGTTGATTACACAAAGACAGCCGAAAGCAAAACAGAAGAATTATAAAACAAAAGATTTTAATTTCGGAATCAAACAGCTTTCATCAAGAATACAATTTCTCGGAATATATCTTGAGACTTTGCCGCCATCTCTAAACATCAAAATATAAGGCAGATTCGGATAAATGTGATATCTTGCATTGAAAGCCTTTGTATCAGGAGATGCAATATTTAAATCAACAAAATTATATGTTTCTCCGAATTCAGCTTGTAATGCATTAAATGCCTGAACATAAGATGGTGCATTATCTGCCCAATCAGCATAAACTAACATAAGCATAGGTTTTGTAGTTGACTGAGCATAAGCTTCCTCAAAAGTCATAGCATTAGCCTTAGCCATGAATAAAATAAATACAGCAGTTAACAACGTTAAAATTTTTTTCATAATAAACACCCTTTTTAGAATAAATGAGCCGAACTCTATGAGCCCGGCTCATTATTATAGTAATACTACTGTTCTAAGCTTTTAGTAATCAGATCCATTTCTTCAACAGAAGCGTAAACAGCGTGGCACCCACAGTCAACATAAAGGATTTGACCAGTTGTACCGCTTGAAAGATCTGAAGCCAGATATAAACCTGCTCTGCCTACATCTTCAAGAGCAACGTTTCTTTGAAGCGGAGCCTTAACAGCGCCTGCTTTAAGCATTTTACCAAAGCCGGAAATACCGCTTGCAGCAAGAGTTTTAACAGCACCAGCAGAAATACAATTAACTCTGACATTCTTTTTACCCAAATCAGAAGCAAGGTATCTCATTGAAGATTCTAATGCAGCCTTAGCAACACCCATTACGTTATAATTAGCAACAACGTACTCAGAACCAAGATAAGTAAGAGCAAATACAGAAGCTCCGTCATTTAAAATAGGTTCAGCGTGTTTACAAATTGATACTAAAGAGTAAGCACTTACACCAAGAGCTAAATCCCAGCCTGCGCGGGAAGTATCAATAAATCTACCCTGTAAATCTTCTCTTGCGGCAAAAGCAACTGCATGAACAACAAAGTCCAATTTGCCGTAAACTTTTTCACATTCTTTAAATACAGCTTCTACTTCATCTTCTTTTGTAACGTCGCAAGTCATAATAACTTTTGCATTCATACTTTCTGCAAGAGGTCTTACGCGTTTTTCCATAGTTTCACCGGCGTAAGTAAAAGCTATATCTGCACCTTCATCAAAAAGCTGTTTTGCAATAGCATAGGCTATACCGTGTGTATTAGATACACCGAAAATAATACCTTTTTTACCAGACATTAATCCCATAATTAAAACTCCTCTTTCAATTTTTACCCCTAAATCGTAACAAAAAAAAGCTAAAAAAGCAATCACTTAGTGAGTTATAAACTTTAAAACAACAAAAAACAGCAATTCGTTACAAAACTTCACAACAGGGCAAATTAATAAAAGAAAATGTTTTTATATATATATATGGTTAGTGTAAATTTTCAAAATGTAAAGGTTTATCAAACGAGCGGCACGGCAGACATAACCCAAACCGCTCCTTTCCCTTCCGTATCTGCGCCAAAGCAAATGCAGGCTCCAGCATTCAGGGCGGAAGGTTATCAAGATACTCTGACCGTAAGAACACAACTGGTTACAAGTGATGAGAAGAAAAAATATAAAGAAATATCTAAAGAATTAAATTCTGGATATAAGAAGAAGCTCGATTATGCCCTCAAATCCGGTATTTTACTTAAAAATAATTCCAATGACAACAGCTCTGTTTTAGATAATTTACACAAAATCCTGAAAGAAGAAAGAGACCCGGGGTTGGACGGCAGAACCATTGTACATGAATGTCTTGATATAATTAACAACCCTTACGTTATTACACAAACCTGTGAAGATATTCCGAAAGAATACAAACTGCCTGTAATTGGATTAATTACAAACTTATCCGAAAACATGAATGAGATTAAAGAGACCAGTCAGGCTCTGAATGAAATGCATACAGGAACCTGCCCTACAGCAAGTATTGAATTTGATCTTGCAACAAAAAATCCTGCAGAATTTTTCCGCATAGTGGAAGGTTTGACCTCTCCGAAAAATGAAGCGTATAAAGTTATTGATATGGACAGTCTGTCAGAAAAAACTCTTGATGCGGTCTGGCTTTTGAATAAATTTAAAACCCCGCATGAAATAGTAGATTTTAATAAGGCTGTTATCCTTTTAAAACCTGATGAAAATGCTATTATAAGGGCAAGAATCCAAAACAATCACAGAGACAAAGGAGAACGCTCAATAATTGATATACTGATGCAGTCAACAATGATGCAATTAGGCTCACAGCAGACTTATGATTCTCTCACGGACAGAAGAGAACCTAATGCCTGGACAGAGGAAGACGGCGGCTTAATTGAGTTTGAAAAGACTTATGTAGAATCTGTTATGGAAAACAAAAATACAATTTCGGTCATCTACCAAACTGTTGACGAAAACGGCAGACTAAAGGGCTACGAAAAAGACTTTGATACAATAAAAAAAGAACTTCTTGATACCCTGCATATGGGTCATAACGTAATTATAGGATACACATGGCCTGATCCGGATAACGATAACAAACTTGCAGGACATGAAATAACAATTGTAGATTACAAAACGGCTCCGAACGGAGAGTTAATATTTATTTGCCAGGATTCTGACGACGGGCTTGATGCACCGGTTGAGATGCCGGAATCATTCTTAATCCCTAGCATTCACCATGCCGGAATTCCGGAAGAAATAGCAAACCGCGATTTTGAATATGAAGACAGCTGGAAAGTCGGAATGGAAGAGTTTGAAAAGATGCAGCAGGAAAAGAAAAATCAGAAACCGTAGAGTCTTCTTGCGTTTCCGGATAACAGATTTTCAAGGAGGGTCTCATCTTTGAACCTTTCCCAAACTCTCTGTCTAAATATATCAAGATTCTTAGAATAACTTTCTCTTGTATGATTAAATGCTCCCACGGGTGCATCAGAGCCCCATAAGATTCTATGTGTCTGATCCCCTTTTTTAGTCTTCCGCAAGCGCTCTATAAGCATAAGGGTATCTTCCATAGTGTCGTTAATTCTTTCATAAGCAAAATCTATCCAGGAAACATCCGTATACAAATTTGCACGTCCGTTTTCAATAGCATCAAGAAGAAGTTCAATCGCCTGAATATGGCATTCCCTCGGACCGGTGGAAAGATGCCCTAAAATTATCGGAACATCAGGAAATTCCCGTGCTTTTTTATAAATTAAAACAGGGGATGAAAACCTCGATTTAATGTGCCCTGAATGGTATAAACACGGCTTTTTAAACTCCCGCGCAAGCCCCAGATACTTATTATATTTATCACTGTCGGCAGGAAGCCTCATATACTCCGGATGAATTTTTAACCCGACAAATTCAGAATAACTCTCCAGAAGCTTTCTTAAAGCACTACTGTCCTCCGTAATATTAGGCTGACAAACAGCAAGGGGCTTTAGTTTAGGATACTTTTTAGCGGCTTCCGACATTTCAAGATTACATTCGGTCTCATCCTTGAATAAAGAAGCAGGCGAGTTAATTCCGTTTAGATTTGAACAAACCGCGTAATCAACATCTTCAATAATACTCATTAAATACTCAGGAGAAAAATTTCCCCAATCAGAAGAATTTCCGAAATGAACATGAGAATCTATAATCATTTTGAGACCGCCTTAAAAATAGCGTCCACAATCTTTTTAACCTTAATAACCTCAATCCCTTTTATATCTTCCGAAACTTCATTTGAATAAGGTATAATTATCTTTTTAAAACCCAATTTCTGAGCTTCATTAATTCTCTTATCAATATGATTAACAGCCCTGATTTCTCCGGAAAGCCCGATTTCACCCACGATTGCAGTATGAGAATCAAACACAACATCCCTTACACAGGTAATAATAGCAAGTGCGATTCCTAAATCGGCTGCCGGCTCGGAAACATCAATTCCGCCGATTACATTTACATACACATCCTGCTTGGAAAGATTAAGCCCGATTCTTTTTTCCAGCACTGCTAATATCTGCAAAACCCTGCTTAAGTCAACTCCATTAGAAACTCTTCTCGGCGCAGGATAAGGAGTAGTTCCGACAAGAGCCTGAATCTCAACCAGAAGGGGTCTTGTACCTTCGCTCGTTACAATAATAGTACTGCCCGGTGTTTGAGTCTGGTTATATTCTTTTAAAAAAAGTTCACTCGGGTTAATAACTTCGCTCAGCCCTTTTGCACCCATCTCAAAAATTCCGACTTCGGAAGTATTCCCAAACCTGTTTTTAATTGAGCGCAAAATTCTGTAAGTTTTATACTTATCACCCTCAAACTGAATAACAGCGTCAACCATATGTTCAAGGACTTTAGGTCCTGCAATATTACCTTCTTTCGTAACATGCCCGATTACAATAACAGAAATATTATTGGTTTTAGCTACCCCCATCAGCTCGTTGCAGCACTCTCTTATCTGAGAAACACTCCCTGCAGAACTCTGTATCATAGAAGTATAAATAGCCTGAATACTGTCTACAATAACTAAATCCGGCCTCATTTCAAGAATATGCTTTTTTATAAGCTCAAAATTTGTCTGGGGGTAAATATAGAGATTATCAGACTGAACCCCTAATCTTTCAGCCCTCAACTTAATTTGGCTTGATGACTCTTCAGCCGAAATGTAGAGAACATTTTTTCCCTGTCTGCATAATTCTCCGCTTGTCTGCAAAAGAATAGTTGACTTCCCAATCCCCGGATCACCCGCGATGAGGACAAGAGAACCTTGAACAATTCCGCCTCCGAGGACTCTGTCAAACTCCGAGATTCCTGTAGAAACACGGATTTCCGTATCCATTTTAATTTCACTAAGACGCAGCGGCGGAGTATTATCGGGGAGTAAATCTTCCTGTTTTATCCCTCCCGGACTACCCCCTGAAACTTCTTCCACAAAAGAACCCCACGTACCGCATTCAGGGCATTTACCCAGATAACCTGCGGTTTCATAACCGCAATTTTGACATACGTACTTGGATTTAACTTTTGCCATAATTTACTAATTCATAGGAATGATTAACTTTTGACCGATTGATAAAGCGTTAGGATTAGCCATTTTGTTAGCATCCTGAATAGCATTAACTTTATTCATATCAAAAGAACCATAAAATCTGATAACGATACTTTCTAAAGTATCTCCTTCTTTTACAACGTACTCTTCGTTAGCGAGCACTGGTGCAGCAGGCTTTACAGAAGCTGTATCAGCCGGAATAAATGAAAATTTACCGGATTCAGCAGCCGCCTTTTTAGGAGGTACAACAATATCATCTTTCGGGGTTGAAAAACTTACTAAAAGACTTACAAGAGTAGTGATTGCAAGAGTAACAATAACACCCAGAACCAAACCTGTCACAAAATAAACTTGCGGAGCTTTTTCATTTTTGTTAGGTTTTACACCAAAAGACTGCCACAGAACATCCAGTTCTCTTGTTTTGTTTTGTGATTTATAAAAGTCCTCATCCTGATGCTGCCTGTTATAACGTGATAACTTCTCCATCATAGCGACTTTTTCTCTGGTAATGTTTGATCTTCTAAGTGTCGTACTGTTCATATCACCTCTTAAACTGCATGGAATATAACTCTACCATACAATACAAAACTTATCATAAAAATATATTTTGCGCAAATTTGTAAAGTTATTTGTTAAATTATATTAAGGGGGGGGAAAATATATAGGAGGGGGTAAATTATAGGATGGAGAAGAGTGCTTAAGTGATTGTGGTTAAACCGTCATTCCGGCTCTCCATTTACCTCTCCATTTACCTCTCCATTTACCTCTCCATTTACCCCTCCATTTACCCCTCCATTTACCCCTCCATTTACCCCCTTCGGGATCTTAGCAATTTGGTGTTATAATTGCTTTCCGATAAGGTGCTGAAACAAGTTCAGCATGACAAAACACATACAACGTTAGCAAGACTCTTTCTCGCTCTCCTGTAAGGAGAGCGAATTTTCGGTAGGGTGAAGTGTGCGGAAGCGGGAGTTCTAGAGGGACTCAGTCCCGCAAGCGGAACCCGTAAGGTATCTGGAAGCAGAGAACTTTCCGACACCCCGAATAATTCAAGACAGGGAAGAGATAAGGTGTCGACCTTAATCACTTAAAAGCACAATTCACTATTCACAAACCTCAAATCAACTGCAGATATTATTGAACTATCAGAAACCTGACATCTCATTACTTTTATTTTTCTTAAATGTACATATCCGTATATTTGCTATATTCCACATTTTTATGTTTTGATAACATATTTTACAAAAATCGTTACATTTCGTTAAATACGGACACACTCTCCCCCATTCTATTTTATCATAAAATATTTTGCACAAAAATTTTTAAAATACCCTAATATACTCTAATCCGTATTTATACTAAAATAAACCTCTTTAAGGCGTTTTTTACTTATATGGGTATAAAGCTGGGTAGTTGAAACATCACTATGTCCTAAGAGTTCCTGTACAACCCTTAAATCCGCTCCGTTTTCCAGCAAATGAGTCGCAAAACTATGCCTCAATGTGTGCGGAGAAATGTTTTTGTGTATAAGTTTTCCTCTGTTGTGTATAAATGTATAAACATCCTGACGATTAATAAACCTGCCGGAAGAATTTATCAAAAGTTTTTTAGAAGACAAATTATATTTCTTTAAAACCAAATCCCTTTGAGGATAATATTCCTCAAGGACTTTCTTTGCCTCATCTCCCATAGGAATAATTCTTTCTTTAGAGCCTTTCCCGAAACATCTTATATATTTAGAACTCATATCAATATCCGTTATCTTAAGATTTACGAGTTCCGAAACACGAAGCCCGCAGCTATAGAGAAGTTCCATCATAACATGCTCTAACGGTGACAAGCCGCTGTGAAGCATTTCTTCCACCTCTTTTAAAGTTATGACTTTAGGAAGTCTTTGAGGAACTTTCGGCTGCTCAAGAGTAGAGGCTGGATTTTTTGTTATTATATTCATTGCGTATGCCCACCTGAAAAACCCTCTTAGAGAAGCAACTTTTCTTAT
>CALUTG010000028.1 GCA_944323615.1 Candidatus Gastranaerophilales bacterium | reverse complement strand
TTGTTTTCGTGATTGCATCACTTCAACAAAAGCACTACAGCCTCCGCTCACTCACGCTCGAACCCACAAAAAGGCTTCGCCTTGGCGGGTTCTCACCCGCATCCCATAAAAAAACGAGCCTGGATTACACCTGCTCGCTTTATACAGAGGGGATGGGATTCGAACCCACGGTGGGCTTGCGCTCACACAACCTTTCCAAGATTGCACCTTAAACCGCTCGGACACCCCTCTATAGTTCTTTATATATTATACTTAAACCATAATCTGTTGTAAACCTTATACTTTAGTTAGAGTTTTTTCTTATTAAGAATCATCCATTTCTATGATTTTTTATTTTCCTAATATGTTATTCTGATATGTGTTAAGAAGTCAACATAGTTTAGAAAGGAATAGTATGGCAAAAATTATTAAAATAGGTTCTCAAAACCTTACCCCAAAAATAGCTAATCCATTCAAAACATCAAGAAATTCTACTACTAATCCGTTCAAATATTCTAATTTTGAAGGGAATACTTTACAATTTGCAGATGTTTTTGAAGGATTTGAGCCAAAGAAAACAAACAAATTAAAAATGATAGCTTCTTCTGTAGCAGGAAGCATGACAAAATTGAGATCAAGTATCGCAGAACCTATTGTTAATTTTGTCAACAGAGTTCGCGGCGGTATTTCTAGTGCTTGGGATTTTGCAAAAAATACAAATTTAGCCGATATTAAAGGTTTGAAAACTTTTTCAAATGTTATGGATATAGCTAAAAATTCTATGAGTAAAGGTCTCAATGGTACTGCTGAATTTTTGAATCAGGATGTATCCGTTATAGGTAAGGGTATTTCTGATACAGTAGCATTCTTAAATAAAGATGTTACAGTTATCGGTAAAGAAATGTCCAGTGATATTTCAGGCTTTGGAAAAGAACTTTCCGCAAAATGGACAGCTCTTATTTCTAAAATAAATCATAAAAAGATTTCTGCTGAGACTCCTGTCGCAGAGCTTGAGCAAATGTGGAAAAATGAAATAGCACTTGAAGCTGGAGGGGCTGTATAATGAATAAAAACGTTCTTGAAATTATTGATGCTCTTACCGCTCATCAGGATAGAGAATCAATCAGAGTTTTAGAAGAATTAGGTACAAATTCTCCTGACAATGAAGTTCGTGAATATACTTCCCGTGCTCTTGTCAGAAAAAATGTACATGATTCTTTAAAAGTTGTTATTATTAATCAGGGTAAAGGTATTAACGATCTTTCTCCTGCGGTTGCAATGAGTACTATTAATGAAATCCTTGCTCTTAAAGATAAGGGTGAAGTTATCAAGATTCTTGATGATACTATTAATATGCACTCTGATGAGACAGTGAAAGAAAATGCTCGTTCAGTAAAATCTTTACTTGCATTAAGCTAAATTTTAATATTTATCATTAATTTCAAAAGGCTCGGCTTATAAGCCGAGCCTTTTGAGTTATTCTTCAATTTCTTTTTCAATAACTTCCTGGTCTTCTGGTGGATTTGCGACTTGATCTAGAAATTCTTTCATTTGAGATTCCAAATTTTTATATTCACCGGCTATGTCATATTCTTCAAGTTGTTGTTCCAGATCCTCAGGATTTCCTTCATATACCGAACCATCTTCATATGTATAAGTAGAATTTCCCTCGCTGTCTTTTGTCTCTGTAAGAGTATTGCCTTCTTCATCGGTGTAAAGGAAGTTTCCGTTTTCATCTGTCACAGGGTAGCCTCTTACAACGAAAACTTCTTCAATTCCGAGGTATTCATTTCCATCTAATGTTTCATAGACAGGGTCACCATCCTCGTCTACCATTAGATTTCCGTCTTCGTCCATTCTTTGACGGAGTTCAATACCACTTAATGTCGTATAACGTATTCTTCCGTCTTCGTCTTTAAGTTCAACTGATGTTGTTGTATCAAGGAATGAAGCATCGCCTCCCATTGCACAGCCTTGATTATGAGTTTTTTCTGCTACTAGCTCTGCTACCTTATAATCAAATTCATATACCAACATAGCTAATTGTTCTTCTTTACTTAGTGTTTCACCATTTTCAAGACGTTCTTTCAGATATTTATACTCAGGTTCATCAATTTTGGCAATTGCTGTTTCAGGCGGTAAACCTAATTGCTCAAGCAAAGCAGCATAAACCTTATCCTGATAATAGAGTACCATCTCACTTACTCTGCTTCTAAATCGAACTTCATCATTATCAAGTCTTGTTTGAATAATAGTTCTTTGATTTTCAAAGAAGAATTGTAGGGTTGTTTTTATGAATTGACCACCATTTTCAACATAATATTGCCCCTTATCATCTTTCCAAAGTCCAGGAATCATTGTTTTCTTGTATGGAATTATAAAAATTGGTCCATTTCCACCATCTGACCCCCCGCCGCCTTGATGGAAGGTGCTTTCAGTATCAATTTCGTTATCAATATATGTATTATTAACGACTTGTGTATTTCCATTTGAATCAGTTTCTTCATAAAGCTTTTGAACTACACCATATTGGGAATAACCGGATTGGGTATATTCTTCATCCATAGCTTCAAAATCGAAATTGACATTGAATGTAATAAGCTCTGCCAGAGCCGGATTGTTGCGAATCATTGCAACAATTTTATCCATACCGGTCATGGTGCTTACAGTTACCTCATAATGAGCTTCGCCCGTTTGCGGGTCAACAACCGGTTTTAGGGAATCTACTCCGTCAATATTAAGAATATCATCGACAGGAAGTCCTGCAGAAAGCTCAAAGATTGTTATATGGGCATCATTCATATAGTAGCCGTAGTATTCGCCCTGAAACTCTCCTTCGGCCGTAATTGTACCGTTGTATTTTGAATTGCATATTGCTATTTTAGTTCCGTTTGCACATCCTATAAAACCGCCGACTCTTGCGGTTTCCTGAAGCCAGGTGAGTTCATTTTCATTATCTGCGCTGTCACAGGTAAGATTTGCGGAACTTGTACAATTATTAATCGTAATAATTGTGCTTCCGGCTTCTCCTATCATACCGCCCGCATATTTTTCGGTAACGGTAATATTTCCTGTTGTACTGCAGTTTTCTAAAACAAGGTCATTTGAATAAGTTGAGTCAACATAACCTGCTATTCCTCCGGCATAATATGAGGAGTTAATGTTTACATCAGCAAAAATATTTTTGAAAGAACTGTTATGTAACTCTAAGGTTCCATCCTCAAGTCTTTCTGCATAGTCTGAAATTGTCCCGACAAGTCCTCCGGCTTTTTGGTGTGCAGTTATATCCCCGGAGGTAATAATATTTTCAAAGGTTGTTCCTATAGCTGTGCCTGCGATAATACCGACAGAACCTTTATTATAGCTTTCAGGAGTATTGATTTGTGCATTTTCAAAGTTTATATTAGAAATAACAGCATCCTGAGTAACCCCGAAGAACCCTACATTTTCGGTTTCGGCTCCGTCATCAACTGTAAGTGTAAGATTTTTAATTGAATATCCGTTTCCGTTTAGTACTCCTGTAAAAGGATTTTCTTCATCCCCAATAGGAGTCCATTCAATATCAGAGAGATCAATATCTCCCATTAAGATATATTTTCCGCCGAGGTTTTCTCCTATTTTGGCTAAGTCTTCGGCTGTTTTAATAACAGTATATCCTTGAGCGAGAGCTTCTTCTTCTGTTAATGCTTCCGGCATAGTTACGTTAGTAGTGGTCTCTGCTGCCTTAGATTCTTCAGCCTTTGCGGTTTCGTATTCTGCTTGACAGCTTTGGACTTCTGCTTCAAGAGTTGTATATTCAGTTTTTAATTCGTTAAGCTTATGTTCAAGTTCATCTGCTTTAGTTTGAGCTTCTTCCAAGGCTTTTGCAGCATTATCTAATACTTTTTGTGCTTGTTCTTGCTCTATTTTTGCAGCTTGCACCCTTCTTTCAGCTTCTTGTAAGTTCTGTTTTATTTTTTCAAGATTTGCTTTTGCACTTGAATATTGAGCTTGCAAACTTTCATTTTCAGGATCTTGGGCGCATTTTGCTGCCAAACTTGAAACTTGTGAATTTGCAACACTCCATTGTTGTGAAATTATATTATAATTGGAAACTTCCGCTGTTACTTTACCTGTTATTAAATTTAGAGATTCTTCTGCTTGAATTTGGGCTGCGGATCTATTTGAAATATCAGTTTTTGTCTGGTTTAGTTCTGTTTCAGTTCCTGTAAGCTCAGCCTGTTTTGTTTCCTTTGCTTTAAGTTTTTCTTGCCAAATATTGTATAAATCCTGGCTGGCTCCCCCGTTGATGGATACAGATGTCATAAAAATACTCCTTATTTGTATAAAAAATCAATAATTTAAATAACGGCAATTTTATACAAAACTTTAGGATATTTGTCATTTTTGTTACAAATGTTTACTTTCCTATAAAATAATTAAACCCTAATTGGAAGCCGGCACCTGTTCTGCCAACATTTCTAAGTACTGCTTGCAAGTATCCGGAAGCTCTGTCTGTAAACTTCTTAGTAAAACCAATACCGTATTGAATATATCCTCTTTCCATTTCCATAAGAGGAAGGCTTACATTTCCGGCTCTTCCGCCGACTGCTCCGTTAATATTATACATATATTGGAGAGTTATATAAGCGGAGAATGTTTCTTTTTCCCAGATTAAATTAACCCCTGGTGCAATGTTGACTCCGTGCAGCATTCCTGCCATCATACCCATCTGACCGTAATCAGAGTGCCAGTTCTGTTGACCAAAGAAATTATATGCAGCCATAATATTTGGCTGTAATACCCAATCTCTATGCAGTCTGATATTATAAGCAGCTTTGGTTGCGGCGCCTGCAAAGTAATTGAATGTGTTTTCAGTATGCCCTGCTACGTCCATAGAGTTGTCATAAACTCCGCCGTAAATTAAGCCGCCAATAATAAAGTTATTTTTATACCAAGTTCCGAGGAAACCTGCCTGTCCACCGTTCTGGTATGCGCCCATGTTGGCAAAAGTCTGGTGAGCTCCGTTATATCCGATATATGCGGTCGGCATAAATTTCCAACCGTGTTTAAGTTCTTTTAATCCGAAGTCAGCCCCGATTAATGCTCCGTAGGAATTATTACCGACTCTTAATCCGTTATTCATCTGGAGGCTCTCAAAGTTGCCGTACATTTTGTACCACAAGCCGCCGTCTTTTCTGGAGTACTGATAAGGTGCGAACATTGGTGAAGTTGCAGCATATCTGTTTGCCATTACACCTGATGAAGCTGTTCCGCCGTCTTCTTCTTTAAAACTCGGAAGAACCATTGAATGAGTAAATAACATATCATCAATGGCTAACTGGTTCATCCATTGTGCAACGGTAGCAACCTGTCCTCTGAATACAGGTCCGTCAAATCTTGCCAAATCAAGAGAATATGCTCCTCCTAAACCGCCGATATTATTAAGCTTGTAGTAACCGATAGGGGTATGAACTTCTTTATCCGTAACATTTAATTCAACATTTCCGTTCAGATTAGCAGATTCAAATAAGTTACCTAATTCAATATGTCTGTCAATCGGCGCATCCCATCCGTAGATATCACCGCCGAGACTAAAGTCTGAGATATTAATAGTTGCACCGTTACCCGTTGCATCAGCAATAGTATTAAATACGAAGCTGTCGCTTCCCTTATTTGAATTGCTTCTTCCGTAAACATCCAATGTGAAATCTGCTTGATTATTACCCGCAGCATCACCTATGTTCAGGGTGTTTCCGTTATGAGTTTCTAAAGACCCGTTCATACTGTCCACAAGTCCGGACGCATTAAGCACTAAGTCATTTGCTCCGTCAAAACCGACTCCGCCTCCGGTTGAGAAGGTAGAACCGGAGGTTACATTGATTTCTCCGCCTTTAATTATGGCAGAATCTACTGCATTAAGGATAGAATTTCCTGTTACATTAATTGTACCGCCTGTAACAGAACTTGTTGTACCCAGGTTTACACTGGAATTATTTGTAATATTAGTTATACCGTTTTCTTGTTTAAGAGCCCCGGTTGCAGAGTTGGAGATATTATCAGCGTTTACGGTTCCGCCATTGTTAACAATTAACCCGTTCCATTGATCGCTTTGTTCCGGACTGCCGGTTACACCGTTAAGGTTAAATTCTCCATTTAGTACCTCCAGAGTAGAGCCATTACGAATATCAACGATAACATTGTCATTTATCAAACTCTGGTTTGTAACCTTGAGATATGAATTTTCAAGCAGATTTAAATTTCCGGAGGTTGCAGATAGTTCTATACTGTGATTTTCATCAGCGCCATAGTCTAACGTTCCGCCAACAAGTTGAAGTGCTCCGCCGATTTCATCATTGTTGTCATAAGCAAAATGGGTATTTTCTACTATTTCAAATCCTGAATCAGATTTAACTATTACATCCGCATCAATCGAGAAATTTTCTCCTAGTTGAACATTATTCATCGTAAGAGTTCCGCCGGTTGCATTTAAAATTCCTGTTGCGGTGATATCTGTGAGTGTTAAATCTCCGGCGGTCAATGCTATTGAACCATCTTTATTCCAAGTATCATCGCTGCCCATTGTTATGCTGCCGCCGTTAACGGTTAATGTAGAACCGTCATTTATTGTTGTCTCAACTGCATCGGCAATAGTAACGTTAGTGCCTACAGTTAAATTACCGGTATTCGTGGAGTTTCCTATATTCAACTCTCCACCGGCTATACTTAAGCTTCCGTCTTCGGAAATAGCCTTATCTGTTTCCCAGTTTAGAATACCACCTTCAATAGTTGACGTTCCGCCGAAGAATGTTCCTGTTACTGTAGTTTCAGCACCAGGAGAGTCTTGCGTAAATGTACCTGTGAAATCGGAATTATCCCCTGCAAAAACAGAAGTTCCATTATTAGCAACCGTTCCGGTTCCGGAAATGTCTCCGCCGACATTGTTAGTCCCGCCGAGGTTAAGTGTACCGTTTTCAGATATAATATCACTGTTAAATGTATTAACACCGTCATCTACAGCTGTATTGATTGTACCGGCATTATAGATGCTGTTCTGTCCGGCGCCTGTTCCTTCGTTAACTGTAACGTCCGTAAGCGCTGCTACAGCCCCTGAAGCATTATATAAAGCGCCTCCGTTTTTTGTGGCAGTATTATTAGTAAATGTAGTATCTTGAATTGTTAAATTTTGAGTGTAATTATAGATGGCTCCGCCGCTTTCCGCTTCGTTACCATCAAAAGTTGAACCGGTTATTTCAGTAGCTCCCCAGTTGATAATTGCACCGCCCTCTTTTGCGGCACTATTATCATTGAATTCTGAACCGGAAACAACTATTGTCCCCCGGTTTTCTATGGCTCCGCCTCCGGCATAGTCATCTTGTGCATTTGCATAGTTACCTTCAAAAGTTGAACCGGTTATTGTAATTTTGGAGTCATCATAACTGCCATATATACGATTAGATATCGCTCCGCCGCTATATCCTGAATAATTATCCTCAAAAGTGGTGTCAGTTATGGTAATATCTGATTTTGTAGTTTCTGTTGCTCCTGCAACAGGTCCTCCGTAAACATAGATAGTTCCGCCGCTTCCGTAATCTGTTTTGTTCCCTGTAAATTGCGCACCGGTTATCTCGGCATCCGTACCTCCCATATAAATGGCGCCGCCTACAGCTGACTGGTTATTTTCAAAGACCGTTCCCTCGCCTATATTTAATACAGCTTGTTTATCTCCGGCTGTATCAATATACAAGGCTCCGCCGTATGTCCAGGAAGGATTTCCGGTTTCAGAATTCAGCCCGTTTCCTTCGAAGCGGACATTTTCTCCCGTAATATTTACAGTACCGCTTCCCCAGGAGGAAATAGCTCCGCCTGCTGAAGTATAGGAATTGGAGCCGCTGCCGTCAGGGTTATACTCATTATTTATATAGTTGTTAGTAAAACTAACGTTATCTTCTATATTGACGGTTCCTGCATTATTATAAATAGCGCCGCCGCCATAAGTCTGATTTGTTGAAGTATTGTTTTCAAAAGCTGTATTATTTATATTCAATGTTGCACCGGTGCCGTCATTATAAATAGCTCCGCCTATTTCATTCGTATTGCCGGTAAATGTTTCCCCGATTATATCTCTTTCGACGGTGTTAATAATTTGATTGGCGCATGCAGGCAAAACTGCCATACAGCAAACCATTAATGCAGTAATCAGCTTCTTATTTTCCATATCTTTCCTTCACGCTTTCAGACCCTTGAGAAGGGACAAACCCTATTATATATTATTGAGTTTACTCTTATTTTCGCTCCATGTCAACTATGTTTTGAAATGTTAACATAATCGTGAATCGTGAATCGTGAGCTGTAAATCGTGGTTATAAAATACATTAAGTAAACATTAGCTTACTTTTTGAAATTTTAATACATCGGCTCACAACTCACGGTTCGCGATTAATCACTTAATCACAACTTGTATCATATTATTCTAAAACTTCTCTGTGAATATTTCAAAATATCCTTGCGGATGATCGCAGACAGGGCACTTATTCGGCGCGCATTTGGAAATCTGAATATGTCCGCACTTTCTGCAAATCCATTGAGTTTGCTCTTCTTTGGTAAATAGAGTACCGTTTTTCAGTTCTTCAGCCAAAAGTTCATATCTGTGCGAGTGGTGCTTTTCTATCTCAACTATGCCGCTGAAAAGTTTTGATATTTCATCGAAACCTTCTTCTTTAGCTATCTGTGCACTATGTTTATATAGAATTTCCCATTCTTCTTTTTCACCTGCTGCTGCCGCAACAAGATTTTCATAGGTGCTCCCGATGGAGAATGGATATTCAGCTTCTATTACCTTATGTTTACCTTCGGGGATATGTTTATAAAATAATTTAGCATGCTCTTTTTCATTTTCTGCGGTGTCTAAAAATACAGCGGAAATTTGCTCATAGCCATCTTTTTTTGCTTGTTTTGCATAGAATGTATATCTGTTTCTTGCTTGAGATTCCCCTGCAAAAGCGTTTATTAAGCATTGTAATGTCTCTGAGTTTTCGAGTTTCATTTTGTACCTCCTTGTTATTTATATATAGTATTAAAAGCTATATCCATCTCCATCCTGCAAATGTACATGCCCTGCTGTGGGATTTTCTATAACTTAAGTTGCAGTAGCTCCACCTTTTGTTAGAGAATCTTTATTTTTCAATCTGATTTGTGATTTTATTCCTTATTTTAAATGCTTGATATTTCTGCTTTTTAGCCTCGCGTATCATCCAAATGTATGATTCTAAAACTAAAGTTGTAAAGTTCCATTTTTTTTTGCCGTTTTACATGGGGAATAGATACTCAAAAAATTTGAAAGGAATTTATTATGACAGCATCAATTACAATTAACACAAACCTGTCGTCATTGACCTGTCAAAAGTACCTTAGTGATGCAACTAAAGGTATGAACACAGCTATGGAGAGATTATCTACCGGCTTCAGGATTAACTCCGCAAAAGATGACGCTGCAGGTTACGCAGTTTCTGCAGGTATGGAAGCTAAAGTTAACGGTTACGATATTATCGAAACTAATGCTCAAATGGGTCTTGATATGTTAACAACTCAAGAAGGTGTTCTTGACATTATTAATGATTACCTTCAGAGAATCAGAGATTTGACCATGCAGGCAGCCAACGGTACATATGGTTCAGCATCTTTAGATGCAATCAGAACTGAAGTTATTCAGAGAATGGATGAAATTAACCGTTTATGTACTATTACAGATTTTAATGATACTTACCTTCTCGATGGTTCAAGAACTGAAGATATTAACCTTCAGGTAGGTCTTTATTCTAATACAAGATGTGTTATTACAATGGACAAGTTCTTGTTTGCAAGTGCAAAATCTACTGTAATTATGGGCTTTACTTCGGCTAAGAATGCTGATGGTACGGATAATCTCAACGGTTATATTGATTTAAGAACATCTGATGCCTATGATGAAGAAAACGGATTTATATACAGGGCTCGTAAGATAGATGCAAATGGTCAGCCTGAGTATGAAGCTGACGGTAAAACACCGGTTTATCTTGACGGTTATTATACATCGGCTTTAGCAGCAGCTCTTGCAGAAAACGGCACAATTGAGTTTACCGGTGCAGCAAGCGCTTCTTTGGCAGCAGGAAGAACTTTCTCTATTGAAGATATGTGCAACGGTATCTACAGAAATGATAGTTCAGCCCGTGAATTCTTAACATTTATCGATGATGCTATTGATAATATTTCTCTCAGATGTACCCAAATCGGTGCTTATATGAACAGATTAGATTCAGCTATTGATTCAACGGATGTTCAGAGAGAAAACTTAATTGAAGCAAATTCAACAATAAAGGATGCGGATGTCGCTGAAGAATCTTCTAATTACATTAAATATCAGATTCTGCAACAAGCTACAGCTTCGCTTCTGGCAACAGCTAACCAGCAGCCGCAAATTGCTTTAGACCTGCTATAAATTCAGGAATATATATAGTAAATGTCCTTTCAAATACTCCCGCCCTAATTTAGGGCGGGAGTTGTTTTATTTTTGATGCTATCTAGCCGGTGATTGCTTTATAAATAATTTCTGAAGCTTTAACAATAAAATCTTTGCCTTGAGGAGAATTATAAGGACGATTTGCTAAAATAACTATTATATATTTTTTCCCGTTAGGAGTAAAAACAATACCTGCATCGCCGAGCATTGTTCCTATATCTCCGGTCTTATGTATAAATAAAGCTCCATCTCCAAGTCCTGCCTGTATAAGTCTGTCGTTTTTTACATGGCTCATATAATCAATAATGTTTTCTCTGGAGTTAATATTTAAAAATCCCGGGTTATCAAGGTTGTATAGAATTTTTGCAATATCAGCCGCTGTAGTTTTATTTGTGCCTCCTAAATCCGGCAGCCAGGTTCTTATGTAAGTGGTTGATATTCCCCAATCCCTCAGTCCGATATTTATATCATCCATTCCTCCTAATTTGGACATAATCATATTAGTTGATGTGTTGTCAGAGTCCTGTATCATAATTTTTGCAAGATAATCCATTGAATAAGATCGTCCTGCCTGCGAGTATTGGAGACTGCCTGAGCCGGATGAACGATAAGGTTCTATCATTTTCATTTCATCATATATAGTAAATTGATTAGCTTCTATTGCTTTGAACATTCTGACTAAAACAGGCAGCTTAATAATACTTGCAGCAGGATAAATTTTATTAGCATTAATATCTACATACTGACCTTTATCGTATTCCCAAACATAGATAGCCGGTTTAATTGAAGGGTAATGTGTTATTAGATTTTGAAGTTGTTTCTTTAATCCTGCCATCTCAGAAGTATGATACATAGTCGTAACCTCACTATGCATTTTCTGAATAGTCGGGGTCAATAGTAATTGATTTTTATATAGATCATTACTTATATAATTTGTTATTGGATTGGCAATACCGTATAAATTAACAGAGGTATCCAATGCCGGATTTTGAGTTTTCATATTATTTTCGTAAGATGTTTTAACAGGTACCCCTGAGTAAAAGAAAACTTGTTTAATTAACCTATGGAAACTGGTCGGAAGAACGAGTACCGCAAATGTACCTAAAAAAGCCATTACCACAGTAAGTCTGAAAAGAGCAATAATAGGATTAACTTTTTTAACCCTAATCTTTTTCTTTTGAATCTTCTTCCTTACAATTTGTTTTTGCGGTACTACATGTAAGGTTCGGACTTCTCGTTGCTGATTATAAGCGTACAAAAAACAGCCCTCCAATCCCCTTATATAAGTATGCTAACATTATATTAAGTTTTGTAAAATCCTTCAAATAGTGGAAACTTTCAAATAAGATTCCATATAAAACAATATTTTAGAGTAGCCCTAACGGCTAATGTTATTAACTAAACTCCTTGTACAATGAAAAGTGTAGATAAGGAGTAACTTATGAAAAAGTTTTTGATATCAACTGTTATTTTAATCTCTGCTCCAGTATTAGCTGCCTGCTCTGTGGATGAAACTTCGACATCTTGCTCTATCGCTCAAATCAGGGAGCCAATGAATCAAACTTACAAGACAACACCTATTATTAACGAATTTTCAAGTTCCCCGGAAGCGAGACTTGCTCCAGCAAATAATAATGCCGTAGAAAGTCAGTTAAGAGAGTTCCGCCCGCAAAATAAAGATTACAGCTATAATTCAAGTTGTCAATTCGGTATGTGTTTGCAGGACAGGAGTGATACTTTATTCCAAAACAGAAATTAAAAATACGGCGCGCCGGGTATTTGTCCGACGCGCCGTTCTCTTCTATTCTTCATAAAAATTAAAGCATATTTTTTCTGATTTTTTCTTTTGCGTTATCAATTTCTTTGATTCTTTTTTCTATTGATTTTACTTGTTTTTTTAAAGCGGCTCTTTCATTTTTGATTAATTTGTATTGTGCATCAACGTCTGCGTATTTGGTTTTACAATTTAAAAGATCATTTCTGATATCTACTTGTGCGTTTTCAAGCTGCGTTAAGGCATTTTGTATATTACCATTGCCGACTGCTTCACTTACAGTTGAGTCAGATGTTTTATTGTATACAGCGCTCCCTGTTGTTGTAGTGCCATAACTTGTGTCGTTAAAGTTTAATGGTGTGAAAGCATTACCGTCAGCATATGCTGCACTGTTTAAAATGAGTAAAAATCCTAAAGCGTAAATTATTTTTTTCATCTGAACTCTCCTTATATTCTAATTTGCTAATTAACATAATAAACTATTATTTCCCTTTTGAAATCCTTTATTAAATGTAGAATAGATAAAAATGTTAATACTTTGTAACAAAAAGGCAATTATTTAATAAATATATACTTTATATATTTACAGGAGAAATTATGAGCATAGATACTACCATGTTTAGTAATATTAAATTTAGCGGCGTTTCGCCTTATTTCGGTGAATCGGGCTGGAATTTTAAGATGCCGGCAAGTTTTAACTGGTCGAGCTTGTGGGAAAGCTGGAACGGTTCCTCCGGGTTGACAGGTTTGAGCAATTTAAATGTTTGTAATAATTGGAACTTAGGTATCGGAAATTTTGATACTGATTTTGTCTCTGATTTATGGAAGTCATTTTCTGTAAACAACCAAAGTAATGTTTTTAATTTTTCGTGGTCTGGATTCAATTCTGCAGATAAATTGAAGCTGCCTACTCATACTTCGTATGCAAGTATGAGCAGAGAGGCTGCCTTGAAGGCTGCGTCTGCTGACCCGAATCTGGAGAAACTAACCGGAGGGACGGGGTGGTCCGTAAGCGACGGCTCTTTTATATATGATATTCCGTATGCGAAAAAAGGTACAGGAGCTGTTCTTGAAAAAGCCTCATCTTTGATAGGCGAATCTCTTGTTGTAACTTCTGCTTTAGGAACAAAAGATTCTCCTCATGCGAAAGGAAGCAGCAGCGAAAGTCATTTTAACAGCTCTAACCCTAAGCTTGATCTGGGCGGCGGTTTAAGTTTATCTGAGGCAGAATCGTTAAAAACAAAATTGGCAGGGACCGGGCTTTTCTCAAGAATTGTAGTAGAATCCGACGGTGCTACGGCTCACCTTGATGTTCAAATTGCAGACAGTGCTTTTGAAAAACTAAATACGCTGGCTTAGAGTAAAATTTGCGTGCCTAATATTACGCGATGGGAGTCGTCAAACAAGTCATTCTGGCAGTAAACATAGTTAAGCATAAGTTTAAGAGCCTGTTCTTTTATGAAGTAGTTAACGCCGAAGGAATACTCGCGTCTTATGTCATCGGAATAAGCAAGATTAGGCGTATACTGGTCGTACCTCATAAGGCATTGCAGTTTTGGTGTTACTTTGTATCCTAAAGTGGTATAAAAGCCTTCTGCTTCGTCTGCAGATATTGCAAAATAGCCGTTATAACCGTTAGCTCTGGCATATTCAAAATCAAGACTGAGGTTTTTATATTCATAACCTGCATATGCACCCGAAACAAAGTAATCTATTTCATTTTGTCCGGCCGTAATTCCCCCCCCAAGTTTTAGACTGCCCCACCTTCCGTCCGTGAAAGCAAGAGGTTTTATATTCGCCCAGCCGGCAAATTCCATCCCCGGGAAGAATTTCCTGAAATAAGTATCAGAGCTGTAGCCTCCGATATCATAGTCTATAAAGTCGTAATTACCCTTGACTCTCAGTCCGACTTTCCTGACATTCCCAAAGTTTCTTGCAATTTGAGAACGGGCAACAAAAGGTATTTGTGCAATTGACTGAACTCCTTCATAACCCGTTGGAGTTCTTGTGTTACCCAGAATAATTGTGTGGTGTGGAATGGCTGTGTTTGCTATATAAATATTGCTTGGCATAAATTGCAGAAATGAGTAGTTATCTTGCGGAGAGAAACGAAGTCTTGCTTCGTAATAAGTTTTTCCGTCTCTAAACTTCCCGTTTATACCTGCGCTTAATTCGGTAAAATCATAGTCTCCGCTTTCTCCGGACGGGTTAAAATCAAAGCTGAAATCACCTCTGTAGATGCCGAATAAATGTACGGATTCAACAATGGATTTGTCAAAATTTTTTGTTAAAACTTCTTCTAATAAATATTTTGTTTTTTCTGCAGGTTTTTTATACAAAAGGTCTTCATCAGTATCAAGAATAACCTCCTCAATAGAAAATACCTGAGGGGTAAATATTAATATTAAGATAAAAACCATCAGAATCTTATAAAGCTTCATAGGATAATAATTATATCATACTTTTTTAAAATCCTGCATTAAATGTATGATTTTTATATTTTTGTTGGTATAAACGGATGATTTTTATTAAATTATATATATAAAAATATACTGTACTACTATATAATACTATTAGGAATATTGACTTTCCCAAAACTGTTATTAAAACCATGTAAACAACAAATAGGAGAATAAGTCTATGGG
This sequence comes from Candidatus Gastranaerophilales bacterium, assembly GCA_944323615.1. GTDB lineage: Bacteria > Cyanobacteriota > Vampirovibrionia > Gastranaerophilales > Gastranaerophilaceae > CAG-196. Next base: position 9,413 of record CALUTG010000028.1, on the reverse strand, counting down.
TATGGCAGCATCTCAAGCCAGATACTTAGCTCTGGTTGCAAGAAAATCCAATTGTGAATACGAAGGTCAGCAGATTAACCAGGCACGTACAGTCCTGTCAAATCAAAGTGCTAATCTTTTTAATCAGATGCTGGGATTGACAGTTCCTGTACCTCCAAGTACCCAGGATTATACTAAAGTGCAGTATTCATATTCTGATGGAACAAATGATTCAGTTATAGACAGCTGGCAGCAGCTTTCAAGTGCTGACCCTGATTATAACTATGTAGTGACCCACTACTATTACACAGATAGATATACGGGGTCAATGAAAAGACTTTCTGACCCTCAAGTTCAGTTTTCAGGCGGAACAGAGGCTACTATAGCGCAAATTACGGCAGCACAAAATCTTGTTACTGAAACTCTTCAAGACTATAATGAGGCTGTAGCGGCAAGGCAGGATATGGAAGCTCAGGCGGCGACTTTATCAAATTATACGGATAGGACAACTTATACCGGTATTAACGAAAGTACTTATAATGCAGATACTGATACCTATTCATTCCGTACTCGCGATATGACAGCGGGTGATTATCATAATTATACCGGATATAATTCTCTTGATCCTGATGATCAAACAATTGTTTCAGCAGCAATACAAAGGCTTATTGAAGAGGGGGTTCTTGATTTAGATCCTGAAAATCCTGATATGACCGAAATCTACTATGACGCAGAGACTGGTGATATAGCTTTTGCCTCTGATCTCAGCGGTTTATACGGCGGTACCGGCGGCGGAACACAAACAATCCTTCCGGTTCTGCATACTACAGGTGCAAATTCTATCGGTAATATAGCTAACGAGTATGATGATCAGATTGACGCCCTTCGTGAAGCTGAAGAAACGGCAAAAGGTGCTTATGATGCGGCACTATTTGATTATGAATCACTCCGTCGTCCTACATATATCGGTAACAGTGAGTTAACTCTTTTAACTTCGCTTACAGAAGATCAGGAAGCTGAAATTAGGCAGGTTGTAGAAGACCTTAAAGAACAGGGTATTGATTCAAGTATTTTGAACTGTTATAGTGAGGATGGCGGTTATACCGGCGGAATTTATTCATTTCAGCTTAATGGAACAACGTATTATACAACATACGAAGATTTATTAGATTCATATGAAAGCGGAACCGGCAATAACCATATTGATGGGCAGGCAAAGCTTAATTACTATAATGCAAGTTATGTTTCAACTCGTATTGAAGAAACAGAAAAAGCTTTGCTTGAAACTGATGGTAACGGAAGGTTTACAAGTGTTCGATTTGAGAATGATTCTGTAACATATTCTCTTAACATGGAAACAGTTACTGATGAGGATGCTTATCAGGATGCTATGAATCAATATTATTACGATAATGCGGTTTATGATAAAACGGTTCAGGATATCAACGCTAAGACATCGTTAATTCAGCAGCAGGATTTGCAGCTTGAATTAAGATTAAAGCAGCTTGACACAGAACAAAGTGCTCTATCAACTGAAATGGAGGCTGTTAAGAAAGTTGTTGATGATAACGTTGAAAACTCATTTAAAACATTTAACGGATAATCTGATTAAATATATTTTAGGATACATAAGAGGCAACTATGGCATACAAAAACGATGGATACCTTGTAATAGCAAACAGATATGGCTCAGCATCATCAGATGCAAAATCTATGCTGTATGAAACTTATGACAGATTAAGGGACTTGACTGTTGCAGGTTCTGTTGGTACAGGTACGGGGTTTGAAGCTGCAGGCGGTTTCTTATATCAATTAGCAAGTTTATTTGCACCGTCAGCATTTATGACAACACTTGGCGGTACGACTGCTATGAATATTCCGGGAACGTCTTACTGGTCACAATATACCGGTGGTACCGGCGGACTTACGGGAACATATTCTTCGTTTGGGGTGAACAGTCTTGGTAATTATTCTGGGTTCCCAAGCGGGTATGCATCAAGTTTGAGCGGATATACTACAGGCGGAGCTTCTTCAATAGGGGATCTTTTATATGGTTATGGCTCTTCATCAGGTTCTGCAACTGGCTATGCCTCCGGGATAGGAAGTATTGCCGATATTGCAAGTGCCGCTGCTTACGGTGTCGGAACTGCTAATGGTTATGGTATTGGTGCTGCAAATATTTTAATGCCTCTTGCCGGAATTATTTCTGGATGGGGCGGTATTATGACGGCAGCTGCTCCTTATTTAGGCGAGTTTGGTTTACCCGCAGTTGTTATGGGTAACTTAATGCAAGGTACTACGTCTGCCGCATTGTCGGCTTACCAATCTGTTTCACAGAATGTTCTTGCAAATGCCGATACCATTCTTTCACAAAAAGTTGCCAATATTGAAACAGTTGTAAAAATGCTTGATACCCAGAGCGATATTGTAAGAAAAATGTTAAAAGACGATCTGGAAAGCAACAGTCAAGAAATCGAAAATTTATAATTTTGATAATATGCAAATACGTACTTTTCTGCGAATAATGATTAACAATCTGTTTGTTAACAATGCTTTATCTAAAGCATTGGCTTCTTTAGTAAATTTTTGTAACGAACAGCGGTATTATAATAGGAAAGAATTAAAGTTTTTGAAAAAAATGCCGTTAAATAATATTATGGATAAGAATACTTATTCTAAAAAATTTATCTTTAACAGTACCAACAAATCCGGAGTAAGCTTTAAATAAGATGTTAACATTTGTAACAAAAAGAGCAAATATACGGCAATTATTAGAGTTCACATGTTTTATTATACATGTAGGTTCTTTATGTATAGGAGAAAAAGTCTATGCGTGAAGAAATACAAACAAACATAAAACGGTTAGTGAACTTTATGAATTTTGCCCGATCGTTTTTCATACGGAAAAATCCATTTAAGGCGCTGGCTGTAAGTTTAATTTCAAGCCTAAAGGAAATGCTTACTATCAGACAAAAACTCAAGATGGCAAAGTACAGGGTTAATTATCACAAACACCAGCTCTATAAGATGGAAAGTTTGATAGCAGAAAGTAATGAACACACATTCCTGAAAGGTAAGAACTTAAACGAAACAAGATAAGTAAAACCCGGAAGGAACAGTGTATGGGATTAATTACATCAACATTCAGGATGATGTATCTGACATCGTACAAGCTGACTTTGGAATCAAAGCTTCAGTGGATTGCAACTGCCAAGATGGAATTGGTCGCATCTTCAGATGAAATTTTATCATTAGGGAATGACTTAGATCCGGATAACCCTGCTGTTAAGCAGCTGGAGGCCCGACGGGAAAGATTAACTGTACTGGAAAAGAAACTTGATTTACAAATGCAGGAATACCAGACACGATTGGATATGGTTAATGCAGAACTTCAATCCTGCAAAAGTGCTGTAGATGCAAGTATTGAATCATCATTTAGCTATCATTTTTAGGAAATAAATGAGAGTAAGTGCAATAAAAAATTTCAGCTATAGTTCTAATAAAAGAGAACAAGTAAGCTGTTATAAAACAAATAATTCTTCTGCCGGTAGTGTTAGTTTTATACCTGCGCAAAAAGTTTATGCAGGATATTTAGGATTTAGAGGAGGAATTCCTCTTTCAAGTCTTGTTAATGATTACAAGTGGTTTATTAATCATGATAGAAACTCCGCAATTAATGCTTTTTTAAAAATTGATGCACCAAAAGATTCAATAAATCAGCTTTTAAGACATATTTTGTCTAATAAAGATTTCAGCTATGAATTTATTGACAGTATTTCTTCACAGCCCAGAAATGTCGCAGATATATATCAAAAGTGCAAAGAAAAACTTCCTGACGGCAGTGATATTATAAACATATATGTGCCTAATAATCTATACGTAAAGGCTTATGAAAACTATATTGACGAAAGATACAAGAACGCAGCATCAGTATCTGAACTTTTAAAAATACGTCCTGACTGGAAAGAAGAAGTCCTTTTAAGTAAACATAGAGAACTTTACCATAATGACGACTTTGAATTAGGAATTGTTCCTGATAGTATAGGTCAGGAGAATTTTCAAGCTGTAGCAGAACATTTAAAAAAGCATTGTACATACGGATTTAAAAGACAGACAGAAATCCCTGATTTGAATATCAATGGAAAGACTTTTACATTAAAACCTTATTTAGACGGCAAGTCTGATAAAAATGTATTTAGAATAAAAACTCCAGACGGGCAGAGATTTGTTATTAAAATGACTACATCTGAAAATGAAAATTTGAATCAACCCGGAAGCCTTGGACTTGTCAGTATTATTGATACATACTTAACTCAGAATAGCTGTCGAAATGCAGCACCTATTAAGTATTACAACAAGAATCAAAATATAGCAATTTATGATTATATAAATCATAATAAAGTTGATCAAATAAGATTTTCCATATATGAAATGTTAAATAGAATGCCTGATATTAAAGATTTGGGAATAACTATTTATGACACAATCGGATCAAATAATTATTTCAGGCTTGACGACTCCCAAAAAGCTTTAAGAAATGCTAATGATTTTAAATACGGAACCTTACACGATGAAGTCATTTCTGTAGACAACGACCACTCTACGTATGACAAAATATTGTTTCCAATTGTCAATAAATATCATAAAGCCATTCAAAATGAAATACAGATGTTTTTCTAGGCTGTAATTATTTTATTCATCTTTATGTCAAAGTTTTCGGGGTAAATAGTCTCAATAATTAATTCTTTTGGGATACAGACGATTTTGACAGCTTTAATATCTTTCAAAAATTTATCATAGAATCCGCCGCCGTAACCCAGTCGGTAGTTGTTTTTATCGCAGGCAAGAGCCGGAACTATTACTAAATCTATTAAATCTTTCTTACAGGCTTCTGTTAGCGGCTCTTGAGTATTGAAGCAGGATAAACACAAATTGTCTCCATCAGAAAACGGGCAGCAAAGAAGATTTTCTTCCTCGATTTTTGGGAGATAAAAGTTTTTACTTTTATCCTGAAGAAGTGAAAGCAGATTAACTTCATTTTCTTTGGGGTAAAAGAGCATAATATTTTCAGCATTTTTATATTCATCTGTTATGGAAAGTTTTCTTGCAAGTTCAAGGCTTATTTTTTCCATATCAAGAGAATTTCGAACCTCTTTAGCCCATTTCCTGAGTTCTTTTTTCATCAGACAATAGCTCCGTGTGAAGCGTCTTGAACGGTTCTTGCATATTTAGCAAGATAACCTGACATTATTTTAGGGGTATATGGTTTTAGTTTTTTCCTTCTCTCCTCAAGGGTTTTCTCATCAACTTTAAGATTAAGAGTACGTTTGTTTATATCAATTTCAATGATATCTCCGTCTTCAATAAGGGCGATAATCCCTCCTTCTGCTGCTTCAGGACAAATATGCCCTACGCATATCCCCCTCGTGCCTCCTGAGAACCTGCCGTCAGTGATGAGTGCGGCTTTTGTTCCCAGTCCTTTACCTACAAGGAGTGAAGTCGGGGCAAGCATTTCTCTCATCCCCGGCCCTCCTTTAGGGCCTTCGTATCGGATAACTATAACATCCCCTTCTTTTATTTTGTTGTTTTCAAGTGCCTCCATCGCTTCTTCTTCGGAATTAAAGGTTTTTGCTCTGCCCGCGAATTCGTAGCAGCTTTCATCCACTGCTGAAATCTTTATAACGGAACCTTCCGGTGAAATATTTCCGTAAAGGATTCCGAGCCCCGGTTTTGTTGTAAATGGTTCAGAATAGTCATGAATAACCGCTTTATCTGCGTAAGCATCTTTAACAAGTTCAGAAGTTTTTTTAAGGCTTACGCCTTTTAAATCTTTAAATTCTTTCACTCCGTTAAGAAGAGCCCTTTGAACGGCACAGATTCCGCCTGCGTTATGGAATCCGGTCATTGTAATTGTTGAAGACGGTTCAAGCTTTACTATTTGATGAATTTTACCGCTTAACTCTTCAAAATCTTTTAATGTTACGTCTACCCCGGCGGCATTTGCCAGCGCGAGAATATGCAGGAACGAGTTTGTGGAACCGCCCAATGCCAAATCTGCAATAATAGCATTTCTCAAGGAATCCCTCGTAATTATGTCGAGAGGTTTAAGACCTTTTCTTACAAGTTCAACAATTTGCACTCCGCTTTCAAAGGCAATTCTCCTTTTCAGAGAAGAAACTGCTGCCGAAGTGGAGCAGTATGGGAGGCTCATTCCCATAATTTCGGTTAAGCAGGCCATTGTGTTTGCTGTATACATTCCCTGACATGAACCTGCAGACGGGCATGATGCTTCTTCAAGTTCAAGCAGCCTTTTTTCATCAATTACTCCATCACGGAATTTACCGACAGATTCGAATGCCCCGCGAATCATTGTCAGTTTTTCACATTTGCTTTCGCCATCAAGCATAGGGCCTGCCGTTACAATAATCGTTGGGATATTTATTCTTGCAGCTGTAATGAGCATTCCCGGGGTAATTTTGTCGCAATTTGAGAGAAGTATAAGTCCGTCGAGCTGGTGGGCATTTGCAACTGTTTCTATACAGTCAGCAATAAGATCTCTTGACGGAAGCGAATATCTCATTCCTTCGTGTCCCATTGCAATTCCGTCGCATACGGCAGGAACTCCAAAAATAAATGCCTGCCCTCCGCCGGAATGAATTCCTTTTTCTATCTGACGTTCAAGATCTCTCATTCCGATATGACCCGGAACAAGGTCTGAAAAAGAACTCGCTATTCCTATAAAAGGAGCGTCCATATTCTGTTTACTTACTCCTGTTGCCATTAAAAGGCTTCTGTGCGGAGTCCTTGCTATCCCTTTTTTTATATTATCGCTTCTCATAAGGTAAATCCTCATCCTGTATAATATCACAAAATGAGGAATAACGTGTAATAAAATATTGAAAGTAGATATGGTGCGTGTTAATTAAGCGTATTGAGTTAGGATATTGTTGAAGGCTGCTAAAACCTGCGGATCAAGTTCTTTGTCTTTCTGTGCGGTTTGGGCTGTCAGTTGGAGGAGTTCTGCTTGACCTTCTTCTGTTTTAAGCATATTTTCAGCTGTGATTTTATTAGCCACATCCTCACCGACAAGTGCTTTTGTAGCTTTTCCTGTTATCCACATACCGATAGCACCGCCGACCATACCTGCGAGACCACCGATTAAAGTACCGACACCCGGTCCGAAGGCTGTTCCGATTTTTGCACCGAGAGCTCCGGCTGCCCAGATACCTGCTGCTTCACCTGCTGCCCATCCTATGGCATTTCCGGCACCTTTAACAAGTGTCTGTCCTAATTGTTTTTGCCCGTAGTTTTGACATTCCTTTCCGGCAGCTTTGTCTTCATTGTCTTTAGCAAATGCTGTTTTGATATTTCCTAAACCGCAGAGGAGTTCTATTCCTAAGAATAATACAGGCCCCATTATTCCGCCTTTTTTCAAGGCTTGTTTGAAGGATGGCTTAAGAGGAGTTGCGAGAAGAGTCTTTGTATTCTTTGCAATAGCTGCTTGATCTGTTATTCTTGATGCAACTGTCGGAACTTCTGCTTTTTTCCCAAATAAATTTTTAACCCAGTTTGAAGCTTTGAAGTATCCGCCGTTATTTACATAAGCATGTTTTAAAGTTTCGGAAGCTTTTGCTATTTCATCAATGTTGTTTGATTTAATAGCTCTTTCCATTGTTTCTTTTAACAATTTGTATTCATCCGGTGTATATCTTTTTCTGAATAAGCCGATTTTAGAAAACTGTCTGCTTGAAGCTTTATGCATCTGGAAGTATGCTTCCTGCATAACGTTGTAATTCTTTTCCCAGAGAGCTTTTACATTCGGGTTTTTAAAGATTTCATGAACATCTTTTAACCCTTTAACAGAATTTATCGGGTGCGCAATGTAACGAGGATGATTCATCATTGCTCCAAAAACCCCCATTCCTAAAATTGCGCTGCCGAGACTTTCTGAAGGATTTAAAGATTTAGCATGATAATCTGCTAAAGTCTGCATATCTTTGCTGTTTGACAGACTGTTTTGAGTTTGCTCAGTCTGAGCCTGAGCTAAAGCTGCAGAATTATAATCGTATGCAGAGTTATAATACATATTAGGATTGAGGTAACCGTATGAGTTAGCCATAGAATCATACGCATTGTAAGGAACCCCCATACCGTCTATATATGCATATGGATTTCCGTAAAGCATATTTGCCATATTTTGAATTGAAACCGGTGCTACCATTTTTAACTAACCCTATAAAAACTTAACCTTATATATATTAAGTTTTTTCTTTATTAAAAATTGACTTTTTTGTAAAGATATTTTAACAATCTGACAAAATTTTTTATTCACTTCTTTTAAAGAACAATATAAACAAGGGGTAATAAATGAAGATTAATAATATAAGTACGTTAAACGGGAAGAATATAAACTTTGAAAGCAGAAGAACCGCAAGAAACGCAGCAGAGCAGCTGGCTAAAAATAATTCATATTCTTTATCTGAACCCAATCAGAGATATATAGAGAATTCTATTAAAGAACTTGCTAAAGTTCCGGGTGAGAAGAATGTTAATTTCCTGCTTGATACAGCTTCTAAGGTAAAGTATTCTACAAATATTAAGTTAAAAAACGCTCCTAAACATAATTGGAAAGGGCTGCTTCTTGCGGCTGCAACAACGGCAGCACTTATTACCCCTTCTGTTTTAAAAGATAAGTTTGATAAAAAAGTCGATAAAATCCGAAATGATAAACATTTAACGAAAGATGAAAAGAAAATTTTAGACTTAAGAGAACATCTGCTTAATTCCGTTGATCTGAAACAAATAAAAAAAGAGACGGTAGGGGCAGCTAGGAATTTTCAGGATAATTTGGATTATTTTATAATATCCAGTGAAACTACAACAGAACATAAAAAGTATGTTCTTGACAGATTAAATTATTTTATGAGTGATGAATACGAGATTAATCCTCAGCTTAAGGACAAAAAGTCTATAGCAGTTGCCGAAATGATTAATGATATGGCAATTCACACTCCGGGAGAAGAGATTCCTAATATAAAAGCTGTCAATCAGAAACAGCACGGTATTTGTGCCGCAATTTCTATTGTAAGAAAAAAACTAGCATATGAAGATAAGCCTAATTATGTTGATGCAATTCTTTCTGAGCTAGATTCCAGTGATGTTCTTTCCGTTTATAACAGAGGAAAATTATTTAGTAAAGAAAAAATAAAAGTTCACAAAGTCCCGGTAGATTTCGAAACAGCTCTTGCTAATGGGTATAGAATAATTGATGCTTCTACGATGCACTGGATGCAGGTAGCGCAGATGTCCGGTGCAAGCAGTGCTGCTTTTGATGAATATAAACCGTTTGATAAAGAAAATTTTGATGTAAATAAAGATGCTTTTTATAATATAAGTTTTGAAGACCCAAATCTTGAAAAAGCTCAAAATTACTA
>CALUTG010000027.1 GCA_944323615.1 Candidatus Gastranaerophilales bacterium | reverse complement strand
TGGAGAATAAGCATGAAAACATATTCAGCAAAACCTCTTGAAGTTGAAAGAAAATGGTATGTAATCGATGCTGAAGGTGAAATCCTCGGACGCCTTGCAGTTCGTGTTGCAAACATTTTAAGAGGTAAAAATAAACCTGAATATACACCTAATGTTGATACCGGTGACTTTGTTATCGTTATTAACGCTGAGAAGGTTCTTGTTTCAGGTAATAAAGAAACTGATAAAATCTATTATCACCATACCGGTTATCCGGGAGGTTTAAAAGCTGCTTCTGTTAAAGAAGTAAGAGAAAAAGATGCAACAAAATTGATTGAAAAAGCTGTTAAAGGTATGCTTCAGCATAACACACTCGGTGATCAGCAGTTTACTAAATTAAAAGTTTACTGCGGTCCTGATCATCCGCATGCAGCACAAAAACCAATTGTCTTAGAAAAGACTGCGAAAGGGGGTAAATAATGGCTGAGAATAAAGAAATTATAATGGCTACCGGACGCAGAAAATGTGCTGTTGCTGTTGTTAAGCTCGTAAAAGGTAAAGGAAGAATTTTCGTTAACGGAAAAACTTTACAAGCATACATCGGTAATATGCCGGCTGTTGAAATGATGGTTTACAGACCTCTTGTTTTAACAGAAAATCAAGACAAATACGATGTAAGAGTTAAAGCTGTAGGCGGCGGTATTGTTGCTCAAGCTGCAGCTATCAGACATGGTATTTCCAGAGCTTTGTTAAAATCTAACGAAGATTATAAAAACGTATTAAGATCAGAAGGTCTTTTAACTCGTGATGCACGTGTTAAAGAACGTAAGAAATACGGTAGAAAAAGAGCTCGTAAGAGATTCCAGTTCTCTAAGAGATAGTTTTTTATATCAAAAACCGCCTTTGTTTTCAAAGGCGGTTTTTTTATTAAAATTTTTTTGCTTAATCAATAAACATACAATCGCCGTAGCTGTAGAAACGATATTTATTCTGTATTGCTTCGTCGTATGCTTTGAATATAAAATCTTTTCCGGCTAAAGCGCTGACCAGCATAAGCAAAGTGGATTTCGGCAAATGGAAATTTGTTATCAAACTGTTTACTACCTTAAACTCATAAGGCGGATAAATAAAAAGTTCCGAGGATGCTTTACAGGCTTTTAATTCATTACCGTAGAGCTTTGCAGCTGTTTCCAGTGTTCTTACCGTGGTAGTTCCTACCGCAACAATTTTTTTACCCTCTGCTTTTCCTCTGTTTATCATTTCTGCAGTGCTTGCCGGAATTTCAAAAACTTCTGAATCCATATGATGGTCTAAAATATTATCACATTTGACCGGTCTGAAAGTTCCGATACCGACATTTAAGGTCACATAACCTATTTGTACACCTTTTTCTTCCAGCTTTTTTAATATATCTTTTGTAAAATGCAGACCGGCAGTCGGCGCAGCAACAGAGCCTTCATCTTTTGCATAAACTGTTTGATATCTTTCAAAATCCAGTTTCTTTAAATCTTCATCCGCCATTTTTCTTTCAATATATGGAGGAAGAGGAATATTCCCGACTCTGTGAAGGATTTCAAAGATATCCCCCTCATAAATCATTTTGACAATCCATTTGCCGTCCTCAGGCAGCGGCATTACAACCTCGGCAGACAATTCATTGCTTATTTTAATTACCACTCCCGGTCTTACCCGCTTAGACGGTCTTATCAGAACTTCCCATTTGTGGTTTTCTTTTTCTTTTAAAAGAAAAACTTCAATCTTTGCGCCGGTATCTTTATATCCGTAAAGTCTTGCAGGCATTACTTTGGTGTCATTAAGAATAAGAATACAATTGTCATCCAGAAGATCAACAATATTAAAGAAATGTTCGTGCAAAATTTCTCCGGCGGCTCTTTTTAGAACCATCATTTTAGAATTTTCGCGCTTTTCGCTTGGCTTTTGTGCGATTAATTCTTCCGGTAACTTGTAATCAAATTCTGATAATAACATAGTTTACTCTTTTAGATTTATTTTTTTTGCATTGTTGACATCATCGTCATCAATTTTTGCTTCTTTACGTTTGTCTTCTGCTTCAAGCTGTTTATTTATAATAATAGTTTGCACTACCTGGAACAGGTTGCTTGAGATTAAGTATAAAAGAACACCGGCAGGTATCGGGATAATAACAAATGTAAACCCGAGCATAAGCGGCATAAATGTGTTCATTGATTTTTGCATTGCTGCCTGCGCAGGATCCTGCTGAATGTTTTTATTCATAGAAAGCATTGCTTTTTGTGACAGAACCATTGTTATCATAAACAGAATGACAAGTGCCAGTACATCCCAGTGGAATGCAGCTTTAACTTCTTTTGTAGGAATTGAGCTTATCAATAAACCTTCTTTTCTGTCAAATGTTAACATTTCGGACTCTTTTGTCTGAATATCCGTTATTTGAACTTCGGCTTTAGAAATTTTATCAAGCTTGCTGAACGGAAGGTTTAAGTTGTCAAGACTGATTTTAAAATCAGCTTCACTTCCTGGATTCAATTCTCCCTGAACTTCAACGGCTCTGTTTGGTTTTGTAATCTTAACAGTTTCAGGATCTTCTGAGTCAATAAAGTAAACTTTTGCGGTTTTTCCTGTCATAAATGAATCATATTTCGATACTCCGAAAATCCCGTCATTTGAAACACCTGCAGAGGTTTTCATTGTAGCATCAAGTCTGTTTATGAACAAAAATTGTGAATCTCCTGCCATTTGAATAAACTGTGGGCTCATTAAAGTTGAGTACAGTAAAATGAATATCGGCATTTGGATTAATAACGGGAAGCAGCCTGCCATAGGATTAAACTTGTGTTCTTTATAGAACTCCATCATTTTCTGCTGCATTTTCTGCGGATCGCTTTTATAGCGGTCTTGAATAGCTTTCATCTTTGGCTGCAAGAGCTGCATCTGCCTCATTGAGCGCTGCTGTGAAAGACCCAGAGGCCACATTGCAAGTCTTACAATAATTGTTAATAAAATTATGCCTATACCGTAACTTCCTGCAACAGAAAGTACTTTTAAAACGTCGATGGTTAGTGTAGTAAAATCCATTTGTCTCTTCCCTAAAATTTTGTGATACTAATAAAGGTGCGATTTCCCGCACCTTTTAAAAATACTTTAAATATACCCCGAAGTCAAGGCTAGGTTTCCTGTGCATTAGTGTTTGATCCGAGAGAATGTAGTCTCTTAGCCGGATCGGTAATATGGGTAATTCTTAGACCAAAATTATCTTCAATTACAACAACTTCACCGTATGCGATAAGTTTTCCGTTAGCATAGAGTTCTACCGGCTCGCCTGCTGCTTTGTTAAGAGTTACAATTGAACCCTTGGTAAGTTCAAGAACTTTTTTTATAGGAAGTTCTGTGCGGCCAAGCTCTACGGTTAATTGTAATTTAACATCTAATAGTATATTAAGATTCTGGTTTTGAGGACCTTGTACCTGATCCAAATCTTCGAATGATGCAAATTGAACAGGCTGAACTGTAACAGTCGAATCTCCGTGATGTCCTTCTATGTGCACATGTTCTTCAGCCATATCTTCTGGCTGTTCAGGTTCTTCTCGAAAAACTTTTTCTTCCGGAATAATTTCTGATTCCGGAATTTCCGGTTCTTCTGCGGACGGTTCCCCATTTAAATTATCTGTTTCTTTGAAATCGTCGTCTTCTTCAAACATTTCAAGTCCTCTCTAAAAATAATTCCTTAGTAATTCATGCATTTCGTCATATACATCAGTTATTTTAACACAAATTTTATCTTTTATTGTTCCCGGTCGTGCAAAGAATTTCTTTTCACCATTAACTTTTACTATTAAATCATCTGAAACCTTGTTATCAAGCTTTATAATATCACCTTCGGTAAGCTGCAGGAAATCATCCAGAGTTATGCTGCAAGAGCCGAATTGTACCCTTAAATCAACATTTGATGCATTCAGCTTGCTTATCATTTTTAAACGTTCTTCATTTGAAGCAACAAGACCTTTTGTCTGGAAAATATGCTGTGTGCTTAAGTGTCCGAGAACCGTTTCCAAAACCGGATAAGGGAAGCAGAGGCTAAATAAGCCAAAATGTTTTCCGGAAATCTGTACTTCAAAAGTTAAAAGTGCAACAATTTCACCTGCTGTTGCAACCTGAATAGACTGGTAGTTGTCATCTAGACTTATAAATTTACCCGTTACAGGAATGATTGTGTTCCATGAATCTTCCAGCGATTGAATTATTATGTTAATAACTTTTTTTGCAAGAGCTTTTTCTATATCTGTTAGTTCTCTTGATTGTGTATCAATATTTCCTACTCCGCCTAACATACGGTTTACGATACAAGATAAAACTTCAAAACTTATCCCAAGAAGTATCTGACCGGAAAGAGGTTCAAATTCAAATACTCCTACATTTATAGGGGATGGCATTGAGCGGACAAATTCTTCGTAAGTCAGCTGGTCAACCGAAACAATTTCTATTTCAACTCTCATTCGTAAATAACCGCTAAGGATAAGAGAAATAGCCTTGGAAAATTCGCGGTGAATATCTCTTAAGGCTCTCAGGTTATCTTTTGAAAATTTATCCGGACGCCTGAAGTTGTAAAGCTTATAACTCTTGTGTTCAGACTCTTCCATATCTTCGTCGTAGACATTCGGTTCGGTATTTTTTACTTCTTTTTTGAGTTCTGCCATCTAAAATCCCTATTGAATAATAAACTGCCCAAAGCTTATTCTTAAAACTTCCCTTTCTCCGCCTAAAATTGAATTGATATCATTTGCAATCTGTTCTTTTGCCAGTTCTTTGCCTGCAGCAGAAGATAATTCCGCGGAAGTTTTACTAGAAAGGTTTGTTATTACAGCATCTCGAATTGCCGGTTTAAATTGAGCCATTTCTTTTTGAATAGCTTCCATCGGATCTACAGGAGCAGGTGCGGCACCATGCCCTCCGTGTCCGCCGCTTTTAGCTTGTTCTTCTTCTTTTGGAAAATCTGTATCTTTTTGCGAAACCTCGATTGCTACATTAACTTTTAAATATTTTTTCTGTGCTTCGTCACAGAGATTTAATATAAAATCGCCAAGATCAACAATAATTCCTCTCTGAATTTCATCCTCTGATGATCCTTCATCACTCAACTCTTCCTGTGCCAAATTAATTTTTCCGATTTTTTGGGTTAGAAGATTTTCCATGACAAGATAGTTCACTCCAGCGAATACTACACAGAGCATAACTGTAGAAACTAGGCTTATTATTAATAATTTGTTTAATTCTTTTGTTCTTCCGTCTGAATTATTTTCGTTATCTGCCATACTATTCTCCACTCACATTACATAATATTATTATATCAACACGATTCTTATATTTACTACCATTATTTGGAGTATTCTTAGGTGGTAAAAATTCCCCGTAACCGATTGAACTTACTCTGTCTCTTGAAAGCTTCCCTTTTGGTGTTAGGACAATCGACTCAATATTATTAGCTATGAGTGTGGATATTTCCCAGTTTTTAAGATTTCCCTTTCCTGTGCAGGAAGCTTCTTTTGTATGCACTTCTATTATAACAGGATTTTTTATTTTTGCCAAAAAATCTTCTGCGGATAAAATGTTTTGATAGGCAGTATTTCCTATATAATTAACTTCTTCGCAAGAATTTGACAGTTTAAACCGTATAAGGATTCCTCTCGGATCTCTTTCAATTTCAAAATTATTGTTATTTTTAAAATTATTAAGGGCTTTATGGTAAAGGATATCAATACAATCATCATTCAAAATATGTGCAAATTCTCTGGCGGAACAACTGCCAGAGATAAATAAAAATAAAATGCCAAATGCTATTGTTTTTGGTAATTTCACATATATATATTTAATTACTGGTTAATTAAAATATATTAGATTATCGGCTATGGTATAAGATAAGTTATATTTGATATTTATTGCCTCAAGTGCTAATCAGGATAAATAATTAGCTATTTGATTCTTTTTTTGCTCTTTGATTAGATTCAATAGTGCTGCCGCCTATGCATCCAGCTGCGCATCCTGTTGCTCCAAGAATTAATGGTGCGGCAAGTCCGCCTGTAGCCAAAGTAGCTAATGTGCCAAGCCCTATTCCTGCTGCAGTTCCAAGTAATCCCAGAAGACCGGCCGTTTTACCTTCAAAACTTACAGTATCCGTTACAGGGCGGCTATTTGAATAGTTAGGTCTTGATGCTTGTTTGTTATGGGTTCTATTAGGCTGGCAGAGCATAACATTTACAGGATTAACTCTCATAATAAATCCTCCTTGTGATAATTGTGACCATGTAAATATACCATACATAATGAATTTGTCAAGCAAGATTTTACATAACTTTATAAAACCGCTGTGTCCATAGTATTAGCTTTTTTGTTTAAATGGTTATATAATACTTGTATGGGGAAGTTTGATTTATTTAATAAATTCAACAGTGCGGTAATTATTGTTAATGATAAAAAGGAGGTCGTTTTTGTCAATAACTTGTTTAAGCGTGTATTTCCTGATTTTGACAGTTTGAAAAAATTTTCGCACAAGTTAAATTATAATGTATGTGCACTCGTGAGTAATGATGTAGCAGTACATTCTCCTATATTACAAGCTCTTGTTTCTCTGCAGGATTTCTGCGCTCATGTAACTTATCAGACCTCTGGGAATAATTATTTTTATTATGATTTACTTGCAACTAAAAAAGGAAATTATACTATTATATTTTTAACAGATGTTACATCTAATGTGGGTTTGGAAAGTGTGCTTGCAAGGAACCTGTCATATCAGAAAAAAATTGCGCTTCTGGAAGCTGATAATAAAAATCTTGCTAAAGTAAAATTACAAGCACAGTCTCAAGCTATGAAATTATTGCTTCTTAATAATATATCTAATATTATAAGAAGTTCTATCGATACATCCGTAATTCTATCATCTGCTCTTTCTGAACTCTCACAGCTTTTTGCTGCATTTAAGGCCTATTATGCTGCTTATATTCCGGATACAGCTTCTTATATAATTAAAGAATCTGTTGACAGAAAAGATATCGGAAAAGGTATTACGTTTGACGGCAGTGCTGATGATAAAGTTTCTTGTACCTTTTGCATGAAAGAATATAAAGAAGCTCGTCCTTTTAAAGAGCTTGTGCAGAGAATAATTATTCCGATTTCGCATATGGATGCAAAACTCGGTGTTATTGTTCTTTTAACAAAACAAAAAACAAAGCTCGATGATATTTTAGAGGTTATGGACGGAGTTTCTTTTCAACTTGGCAATGCAATTATTCAAGCGGAACTATATGAAAAAGATGCCAGAATGGTAAAGGAATTGACTCGAACGCTGGAAGAGCTTCAGGATACTCAATTAAAACTTATTAATTCTGAAAAAATGGCTTCGCTCGGTCAGTTAGTAGCAGGAGTGGCTCACGAGATAAATACTCCTGTCGCATCAATTAAATCTAATAATGAGATTTTTGCAAAGCTGATTTCAAGAATAAAAGATGAAGACACTTGCTCTCTTTTGAAGGAAATTAATGAGATTGATAGAGAGGCTATTGAAAGAATTAACCGTTTAGTTGTTTCGTTGAGAAAATTTGTGCGGCTCGATGAAGCGGAGCTCCAAGAGGCGGATATTAATAAAGAAATTGATTTAACACTGGATCTTATTCGCCATGAGACAAAGAACAGGATTAATATAGTTAAACATTACGGGAAAATTCCTCATGTTAAGTGTTATCCGAATATGCTTAATCAAGTGTTTATGAATATCCTTGTAAATGCAACTCAGGCAATAATTTCTGGCGGTACGATAACTATTGACACAGATTATAAAAAGAACAATTTGACAGTGAAAATCAAAGATGATGGCTGCGGAATAAAGGAGCCTGACAAAATATTTTTTGCTGGATATACAACTAAAGGTGTTGGGGTTGGAACCGGTCTGGGACTTGCTATTTCTCAAAAAATTATAGAAAAGCATAACGGAAAAATAGAAGTTAAATCAAAAGTCGGAAAAGGGAGTGAGTTTATTATTACTATCCCGGGTAAGTAGCAAATGTTAAGTTTTATGAACCTTTAAATTTATTGATATTACAGCTTTATAAGAGTACTTGAATTATAATTTTAATTAATTTTTGTAAAATTATCTAGTGGAGTAGTTAATAATATGTAAAAATATGATATACTAGCATATGCACAAAGAATAAGTGTAATTTTTACCCTAATAAGGGTATGTAACAAAAAGTTAACAAATCGAATAGATAAAGGCAATTTTTTATAAACCCAAAACTTTATATATCTGTGTAGAAGTTAGATAAATTAAATTTGCATATCGGAGGTAACGTGTATGGCAATTACTGTGAACAGCAAAAAGAAACAAGTAAAGAAAACTTTTTCGGAATTAATTAATGATTTAATGACATCAAGTTCTGAAAAAGTTAGATATAATGCTGCTCGTGTTTTAGGCGAAATGGGTGATTCTAAAGCTGTCGAACCGTTAATTGACGTATTAAAAAATGATAAGAACGGTTCTGTTCGTTTGTATGCAGCTCGTGCTTTAGGTGAACTTGGAGATTCAAAAGCTACCGAACACTTGATTGAGTCTTTGAGAGAAGACAGAAATGTGGATGTAAGAGTTCGTGCGGCTCGTGCATTGGGTCGTTTAGGCGGAAAAATTGTTGTAGAACCGCTTGTTGAAGCATTAAATGATGAAAATTCTCAGGTTTGCATTACTGCAACAGATGCTTTAATTGAAATCGGCGATGTTGCAACAGATGCTTTAATGAAATCTTTGGACCATGAAAAAGTTAATGTCCGCTGCGATGCAACACGTGCATTAGGTGAAATCGGAAACAAAAAATGCGTTGATAAGATTATTAATATGTTATATGACGAATGGGTTAATGTTAGAATTTATGCAGTAACTTCTTTAGGAAAATTAAATGATACAAAAGCGGTTCCGGCATTAATTGATGTTATGAAAAACCGTTCGGAAAATGATCTTGTCAGAGCCGGAGCAGCTGCTGCCCTTGGTGTTTTAAGAGACCAAAGAGCTCTCCTTCCTTTAAGAGAACTTATTATGGAAGCTGAAGAACTCGGTGAACTTGAAGATACGGCTCTTAAATCTTTCAAGAAAATTATGGCTGCAAACTGGCATGCTATTCCGGGTGCCAGCCAGCAGAAAAAACCTGCAACTGTTTAGACAGAAAAAAGAATTAATTAAAAGACAGCGGAATTTTTACTTCCGCTGTCTTTTTTGTTTATAAAAATTAACAATTTAGGCAATTGTTAAAACTAGTGATACTTTATTAATATATAGGGGATTAAATAAAGGAGTTTATGTGAAGATTCCGCCAATATATAAAACATTTTTTTCAAAACCGGGTATTGGTATTCCTGTGAATTATTCAAAATTACGGGCAGGTAATACCGTGCTTGTTTGTTCGGGCAAATCTGAAAAGGTTTTGGAAGCGGAGTTAGGAACAACTGCTATCCAAATTGCCAGAGATTTACTGCAAAAGCTTGAGTCGGCAAAACAACAAGTAGCGGCTGTTTTTTCCAAACTTAAAACTGTTATCAATATTGAAAACAGAGCAAAAGGGGTGCCGTCTATTTATTCCAAGCTTTTACGAGGAGTAAAAGATGGAGAAATAACATCTTTTGAGACTGCTCAAACTTTTATTCTTGATGGAATCGGTTCTCGGATTATATCAAAATCATTAAAACCTTTGAATGAAAAAGAAATCGTTTCTATGATTGATAAAGTTAATATTAACAATAAGCCGCTAACTTCCGAACAAAAAATCTTGTTGGAAGAGTATATTTATGGTAAAAAGCTTACTCCACAGCAGGAAATTGAAGCATTTCCTCTCTTTGAGAAGTTTGCTCAACCTCTTATAGAAAAACGTTCTCAGCCGGTTGTAGATAACTTGCTGCTTTCTATTATAAAAAGCCGTATGATAAAAGAGGGGTTAACTATTGATGAGATTAAAACAAAAGGTCTTTTAACCGAAGATTTAATTAAAAGATTGCAGTCGGAAACTATCGAACCAATGGATATTACTCTTGTTAACAATTACAGAGGATTCCAAGGATTGCCGGAATTTAGTAACAGTCAGGTTCAAGCAATTAGAAAGGCAACAGAAGGGAAGGTCGTTGTACATTCAAGACCTGACTTGGCTGATTATAGCCGGTTTTCTAATAAGGGATATACAAAAGATGAAATAAAAGATTTTGCACTTAAAGCTTCCGGTTACAGAACGGCACAAGCTAATATTGTTCATTCAAACGGCGCGCTTGGCGAACTTCAATTCCGCGGGGAATTAACAAATCGCTTTGCGGAGTATGAACATATTGCGTATGATTTAAAAGAAGGGAAAAAAACGTTAGGTCCATTATTTGATGATTTTAAAAATGCAATATCAAAATTATCTGATGATGAATATCGTGAGTATAATTTATATCTTGAAAAATGTTATAATTATTACAACAGGCTTGAGCTTGGTTTACCGGCTGTCAAACCGGATCTTCCTGAAAAATTTCATAAAATACTATCGGATGATAGCCTGAAAACTTTATATGAAAAGAATAAATTAATGCTGAAGGATTCAGAAAAAAATTTTGAGCCGTATTTTGATATGATTGTCTGATGAGGAATAGATATGGTAAAATATGAATTAGCAAAAATTAAGAATAGGAATACATTCATGAGACCCAAGGATCCAAGCGACATACCTTTTTCACAAAAACTTGATATGATGATTTCAAAAATCAAAGATCGTGTAGAGCGTGAGGTTCCTGACAGGGGCTATTTTAGAAACTTTGCGGAAGATATGGCTTTAAACCATAATTACTATGGCAAGGCTGCGGCTATTTGTATTGAAAGGGATGAAAACGTTGAAGGAAATGCACTTCTTCTGGTCTCGGTTTTGCATCCTCATGTTAACGCAGATGCTTCTGTTATGCTGACTTCCGGCAATAGGGATACTATTTTGAAATATATGAATAATAAAGATTTTAAAAATGAGGTTGCAAATACAATTAATGAACTTTCAGAGTCGCTAAAAGGTTAGGTGGTTGTAGATATAAGGGGCGGTTTTTACTTCAGAAAAACCGCCCCTTATTTTTATATTTTTATAAGAATCTTTAGACTTTCTTTCGCTTTATTGGCTTCAAAAGCTTCTATCGCATCATCAATGGAATAAATTTTTGTGATAAACGGAGTAAAATCAATTCTGTGATTTTTAAGAAGTCTTAATGCCGGCGGGAACTGTCCGCAGCGCGAGCCTAAAACTGTTATTTCATCAATAACAATTGGTGCCAGGTTAAGTTCTTTACCTGATGCAACTGTGCTTTTTAGAACAAGAACTCCTCTGGGCTTAGTTAGAGTCATTGAGGTTTCAAATCCTGATGCTGTTCCTGTCGCTTCTACTACTACATCATAGATTTTTTCCGGGGTAAAGGAACTTAAGAGACAGGTTTTTACACCTTGAGCTTTTGCGATATCAAGTTTATTTTGGTGTTTTCCAACAAGGAGTACATCTAGATTCAGCGCATTAAGTGTTAAAGCTGTGGTAAGTCCGAGTTTTCCATCGCCAAGAACAACAACTTTTTTCATAGGCTCGATATGGAGCTGTTCTGTTATTTCGCAAGCAGCTGCAAGTGGTTCAACAAAGACTGCCTGTTCATCGGTTACGTTATCCGGTACTTCAAACAATACATTAACCGGCATAGTCATGTATTCTGCAAAACATCCGTCTTTTCTCCAGATACCCAGTGTGTGTCTGTTCGGACAGTGGCGGTAATTTTTAACAGCGCACCATTCACAATTTGGATCATCGCAGCCGTAACTTATCTCAGCGACGACTCTTTTCCCGACAAGAGACTTGTCCTCGCCATTAACTTCTTCTACTACACCGACAAATTCATGTCCTAAAATTCCTTTATAACCCATGTACCCTTTTGTAATTTCATAGTCTGTATTACAAATTCCGGCAAGAGTAACTCTGATAAGAGCTTCTCCCTTTTGCGGCACCGGTTTTGGGTAGTTTGTATCCAGTTTTAATCCGTTATCAAAAACAATAGCTTTCATGCTCTACACCTCTCTTTCAGCTTTAATTTTACCTCAAAAAGATTATGAATATTATATTCTGGGTTAAGATGTAAAAAAGTTGTTACAATTCTTAGGTGAAAATTGAAAATGTTGTATTATATATCTGTACTTGATTTCAAAACAAAGGAAACTGCGTAGGCGAAATCATCCCCGGGTACAAGGAATACTATTATCTTTTTGTCTGTTGATTTACAGGCATCTTCTTGTTGTCAATTATTATTTATTAAAGCCGGTATATTATGCCGGAAGGAGGTTTGTTGTGCGTCATTGCTGTAAATTTAAAGCAGATGATATATATTATTTGTCTGAAAATGATTTATATAGCTCAAGAAAATTATCTGTCGGGTTTTGTCCTATATGCGGTAAACCGGTTGCAGAACTTATTGAATACCGTTTTGACGGAGTTATAAACAGGATTTCTCTTTCTGGAATTGAAGCTAACAATTTAATGCTTCAATGCAAAGACGAAATTATTTACTCAATGAAAGAATGTAATTATTTAAGATTCAAATCAAAACCGTACGGCTGGAAGTATGGTGTTAACAAAGTTGTAAAAATTAACGGTAAAGAAAAACTTAAACAATATGCTTGTGATTTTTACGGAAATAAGGAATTAATCAAATCGATATAAATACACATCTCTATACAGGGGCTTTTTGTTTCACCTTTCTCTCATACAGCTCTTTTCTGCCCCTGTTTTTTTTAAAATTTTAAGGATTAGTTATGGCTAAAAGTAAACAAAAACAAATTGATATAAGAGAACTTAAAGCAGAAGTAAATCGGAAACATATTGAATTTTATGACAAAACTCTTTCCGTTCTTGAGTTCATCCTTGATGAGTATTCCAGAGAACTTACAAGGACAGATATAGAATTTCTTGATATGCCGAAAAATTCGGCATCTGTTTTGGATTTTTTGATTTCTTCAATTACAAAAGTTCAAAAAGGTCAAAGGATTGCTCTTGGGATGGATGATACAGAGTTCGCTGATACAGAGCCGCAAATTAATATTATTGAAGGATTAAGTGAATGTAAAATTTAGTTGAAAAATGAATTCAAAAATGTTAATCTTGAAGAAAAGCGGAGAATATATGAAAAAGATTTTATATGTTTTATTGGCAGCATTTTTATCGCAAACAATTGCTAATGCTTGGCCGTGGGATTATACGTCGCTTAATTTAAAAGAAGCGCAGCGTGCTCAAAAATACGGAACTACTAACAGATACTTTGCTTCAACTAATAGTAACAATCCGGCTTCAGCTGTTAAGGTCAAAGATCCGGGGCTTATACCGTTCGGAAACTATGAAAAAGTTGACAATGTAAAGTTTCAAGCCAAAGTGAAAAAAGATGAAGTTCAATATGCCAAAATCAAGGAGAACTTGAGGAAAAATAAGGTAGATGATTATAATACTCAGGCTTATCCCAAAGATTTCTACAATGTATACAGAATTGCGGAACGTATAATAAGAGCGAATAATTTGGATTATATAAACTGGAGAATAGCTATAAGAAAAACAAGTGACGGGGAGTTTAATGCTGCGTCATCAAATACTAATTATATTGTACTTTATACAGGACTATATGACACTCTTTCTGATAATGATGATGCTATGGCTCTCGTTATTGGTCATGAAATGGCTCATCAGCTTCTCGGGCACGGTCAGAGAGCGGCTAGAATTATTAGCAGCCGTGACCGTCAATATGATTTTTCGACAGATACTTATGCAAACTTTGATGCTGCCATGCGAAACGCAATTGCCAATACGAAACTTCAAAAGATGGAATATTCTGCCGATGTAGAGGGTGCAATTCTTGCGGCAAGGGCAGGGTATAATCTGGACTCGGCGAAAGAAACACTTTCTTTTATAAATACGCTTCCGTATATAGGATTTATAACTTTGTCACATCCTAATCCTGAAAAAAGATTAAGAAATTTTGATGAGAATAGAAAATTTTTTGTTGAACCACAATGGAAATTAGAAGGAAAATATAATATATATACTTCTAATGTCTTGGATTGCCGTAAATCTTCCGATAGAACTTCTATTATTATTTCAAGGGGAAGTGCAAAGAGTCCGGATTCCTACTATAGACCGGAAACTGTTGATGAAATTTTGTTAAGATATGCATATAAATCCTATAAAAACGGGGATTTTGAGGATGCAGAAAAATATTTTAATAAATTACTTAAAAAAGACAAAGGTAATTATATTTTGTATCTTTATTTGTCTTATACTTGTGAATACCTTTATAAACAAACCGGCAATGATAAGTATTTGGAGAAGGCAAAAGATGCTGCAAGAAAAGGACTTGTTTTTGCGCCTAACGATAAATATTTAAAAGAACAGGCTGCCGCTTTGTAAATTATAAGAGGATAAAATGCTAGAAGTTTTTATACCGTCAGATGCGGGGTTTCGTACTTACGAAACCCCGCTAAAATTACTCTATGAAAGAGTTCAGAACCAAATTGAAGATGATAATTCTTTTGACTTTGTACGTGATCATACGCTTTTTTATATGTTTGTTTTCGATAATAAACTTGTAGGAGGAATTTACTACTACTTGAAAGACGAAAAATGGTATTTGAATGGATTTTCAAACAGAAAAATGTTTGAGATAAATATCGAGTGCATAAAACTTTCAACAACCTGGTTTTCGTCTGACATTTACGCGGAGGCAATGAATAGAGCTTCTGCACTATGTCTTTTGAGAGCGGGTTTTAACAGACTGGGAAATAATACTTTTGTATTTCGGCATAATAATTAGAAGTATTTTTCAACGGATTTAATTCTCAGCATTGTATATTTATCAATTTCTTTTTGGGTTTCATCAGGGTTCAAAATATATAGGAGCTCAGTTTTATCCGGTTTGATTTTGGAATCTTCGGCCTGGTTAAGCTCATTAAGATATTTAAGGAGTTCATTTTTGTATTCCTCAAAAATTTTATCATTTTTATAAAAATTGAGTTTGCTTTTAAGATTGAGTTGAACTTTTTCGTTAAGAATTGAAGATTCAACCTCTCTTATGCCCGGAGTAAGTTTATTGATTGGTCGGAGTGCATCAATGGCATCAAACAATTCTTCCAGAGTCAGAGCATAAACCTTAGGTTCATTCGTAGCTCTGTAAAGGGTGTCTGCGATAGTTTGTTCAGCACACAAAAAGTATAAAGTGTTTATCTTATTAAATATTTCTCTTCTGAAACGAATGCCTTTAACATAGATTCCTTCAGTTATTTTTTTGTATTCAGAAACTATTTTTTTGAAATTGTTTATCATTGTCTGATCTACAGTTCGCAGCATTTTATTAAGTTCAAAATTATACAATTCTAAAATTCCTTCAGGTAAAAAATTGTATTTGTGATTAATTATATTATTTATTGATTTTATATTATCTTCTTTACGGAAGTCTTCAAGTGACCATACTCTTATTGAAAATAAAGCGTCATCTATATTATCAGGCATATTATTAACAAATTTTTTCATAAAAGCAGCTTTTGCTTCCGGAGGATAGTTTGTCTGAGAGAATGGTATAAATATACTATGACCGTATGAGTATATGTACTCGCACAAATTTACAAGATTATTAATCTGAGCATCATTTAATTGTTTTTGCCCGTCTGGGTACTTCTTGTGTTGAATTGAGAAAAATTGTTCAATAATTGTGTTAATATCATAATTATTGAGAGGTGTTTTATACCAATTATATAATTTTTTAATTAGATTTGTGTCAATAGTTTCTTGTAGAACAGGCATTTCAAATTTTTGATTATTTTTTTCCGAAAATAAAGAAATTTGTTTGCGGCCTTGTTCCATTTGTCGAATAGCAGTTTTCAAATCTGCTTGAGACATCATAAATACGTCAGGATTGCCTGTGCAAAAGTACAATATATCAGCCAGAGCAGCTTCAATTGCTCTATTCATAATTTTTGCATCTTTAGGTTCAACAGATTTAATTGAATTAATATTATCAATATCTTGCAAGGTTAGCGTTTCCTCATCTTTCATTAATTTTATCCAGCTTGCAAGTTGTTCGTGGGAAAGATGTTCATTGGATACATTGAAAAAATCCTGTAAATATTCATCTGGCAATATTTTTATTAAATCAGCATTATTTTTCTGATATGTTATCGCAAATTCTTTTGCAATAGGTCTGAAGCCATCATAGTTAATATTAACTTCACGGTAATCTTTTATCATTTGAGCGACTTCTTTTATACGATTTTTTTTATCTTTCAAAATCTGTGCCTTGAAGTTATAGAAGTTTCCGTTACTTATTGAATTTTTAATCCTCAAGTGGGAATCTTTGATGGAATTACCGAGTTTCGCTGCAAAGTCAGGATATTCCTCCCAAAACTTTGTCATAACTTCCGACATAAAGCTGCCGAGTTGTTCATCCGAATATAATGTATCGACAGGTTTATTAATTTGTTGTTTTTTGAGGAAAATTGACATTTTTACAATAATATCAGGATTGTTATTCCAAGCGTCAATCATTGCATATTTAAGGGGTTCGGAACCTGTTTTAAGTCTGGAAATGTACTCTGTCTTTTCGGCAGGAGTCATTCTTTCCCACTTTTGAGCAGCATTTTGAGTTCTTTTAATTTGTAATGTTCTTTTATCAAGCTCGCTTAAGTTAGCTGTAAACATCTTTAAGTTATTTGCAGCCCAGATTTTAAACAAATCATCCCGGCTTAATGTAGATGTTACACCGGTTTTCTGGTGGACAGGAGTGGTTTTATTTATTTTTGCTTGACTTACAGCGGCTTTTTTTGTTTTGCCGAATTCTGATTTGTTAAATTCTTCAAGCAGTTCCAATTCATCAGCTTGTGCTGCAATTTTATCAAGCTGCTGGTCTCTGGTCATTGAATTCCACCAGTTTTCAAATTTTTCAACACTTCTTCTGGCTCTTGCGGTTCTTTCTTCAACCGGCATGGATTCCCAAAAGGCCCTTTGTACCTGAGAAATTTTTTCTCCGACAAGATCGGAATATCCGTCACGGGTATATCTTAATGACTGAAGGTATTCAAATTCAGGTTGTTCTATTCCAAGGGCTTTCAAAGTTGAACCTCTCAGTAATTTACCGCCTTCTTTAGAGTCATACATTGCTAAGAATTCGGGATTTCCGTCTTTCCTTAAATCTTCGTTCATCTCATCTAAAGTTTTACCTTCAAGGAAAATCTTTTTTACAAGATAAACGGTTAAGTTTTCATTATTCAATAAAATACCTTGATTACAGAGTTCAAGGAGTTCCTTGTTTTCTCTGAATATTCCCAGAATACCTCTGGTTGCTTTGCTTTGCTCAGGATCTATAAGATTTTTAAATAGTGTTTCATCAGGAAATAACCGCTTTATATCGTTCACATTTTTTGCTTCCCGAAGTTTTGTAAAAGCGTTTCTTTGTGCTGTCAGAGGTGTAAAGAGGGTTTTATCTCCAAGCTTTTCAATATAAGTTTTTACGGTTTGGGGCATTCTGCCGGCATTAACTTCATAGAATCTAGTAAGTCCTTTATCAACTCTGGCAGCTTCAAAGTTTATGCTTGGAGTTGTATATTTTATTTCTTGTTTATTAAAATTAGCGTTTCCATTGTTATTTTTTTTATTTATTCGTACGTCGTTATAAAAAAATGAAATTCCCTGTATTCTCATTTATCTGTCCTTATAAATTTCTTTTTATTTTACTGACTCTTTTTTTAAACCTTCTAAAAAATATTTTTGCTACACAAAATGGAGCGTTTGCTCCGGAAAGGAAAATTTTATGTCATTTGAGTACATTATTGAAAAAGACAATTCTACAAAACAACTATCAAAGTCAGAAGAAGAAAACCTTGTTAAAAAAATATCTACAGGGTTTGTAACTTTTAATTCTAAACGTTCTGCAAACTTAGATATGGCTTCCAAACTTGCTAATGAAATCTTTTTTAAAAACGATTTTAAATCTATTTCCGATAAAAATGAAAAATGGAAATCAAAGGTAAAAATGTGCAAAACATTTATGTTTTATCAGACATTGAAAGCTTTTATATGGAGAAATACTTATGCAAATGTTAATTCTATGTTCGACGTTTCGGGAGAAAATCACGACTCAAACAACGCCTCCAACAAACAAAAAGCAATGCTTGTGGACATCTTTGAAAAAATGGGTTTTCAAAGAACCTGCGACAAGGTTATTGATTACGCTTTACTTTATGGTGAATTAATCTCTTTTACCGCTTGGAAAAAGAATTATGAAGAATACCGCCGCCCTATAGACTTTTTTAAATCACTTTTTTCACAGGATTTTGTAAAACTGCCGAAAATCCTGGATGCGATTAAAAAAGGTAAAAATTATTGGGTTGATACAAGAGAAAAATATGATAATCCGTTTGTTTATGCGGTTAATCCGGCTGATATTGTTTTTGACCCTTCTCAGTCGGATAACTGGGATTCTTGTCCGAAGATTTACCGCTCATATAAAACACCTTCCGATATTATAAATAATAAATACTATACAATTACGGAAGAACAGGCAAGAGAGATTAACGGAATGGTAAACTCTGCCTCTCATCCAAATTACAGGTCAGGTTTGGCGAACACTAATTCAGAAGATGTGGTCAACGGTACTACACTGGAAGTTCTTGAACACTGGGGAGATTTAAAACTCTCTGACGGGACTTTGCTTAAGAACTGGCATGCAGTTGTGGTAGGAAGAAAGTATCTTGTTGCTTTCGGTAAGAATGAAAGAATAATTAACCCGTTTTCATATGGTGCTTTTGTGCTTGATCCGGAAACTAAAAGAGGGATAAGCCCTTTGTATTCAGTTCTTTCACTAGCTCATTTTCAGGAAGATTTATTAAACAGAACCTGCAACTTACAGGCGCTTAACGAAAATCCGCCGCTCCTTGCTCCGGAAGGATTCTTTGACGAGGATGAGATTAAGCTTTATCCGGGTAAAATTATTGAATATGGGGATAACATTTCTCCAAATGCCGCTTTTCAGCAGCTTACATTTAATTCAAATGTTTATCTTCAGGATATTTCCTTCCTTAACGACCTGATGGCGGAAGTCTCCGGAATTTTCCCTAATATGGTGGGAGCTGTTGAGGCATCTTCTACAAAAACCGCTACTGAAATTAACACAAAAACACAAGGTCAAATGACAAGACTTTCTATGCTTGTGGATACAATTAATCAGGATTATATTATTTCCGTTGTGGAAAAAGTTGCAAAACTTTGTGCTGATTTTAAATTCGGTGTTGAAAGGGTTTATGTTAATAAAGAAAATCAGCAGGAAATGATTGAAATTGATGATGCGGTAAGACAGGCTGATTACAAATATACTTATGCTGATTCCTCAATGGCTACGCTTAAGTCCGAACAGGCTGATATGCTTGTGCAGGCTGTAGAAAAATTTGCACAGCATATTCAGCTCAATTTGGAAGAAATATTTATCTGGTATTTTGAACAAAAAGGAGTTGATAATCCGGAACGCTTCCTTGCCGGAGGGGTAAATAACGGGGTAAATACAGGGGTAAATACAGAGGTAAATCCAGGGGTAAATAATGGAGCAATTCCGGGGATAAATACCGGAAGCAGCAGTATTAATCCTGCGGTTCTTGCAGGTTTACTTGCACAGATGAGAAATTCCGCCGCGCAAGGAAATCCTGCCTTGCCGCAGATTTCGGCTCAAACCGCCGGAGCTGTCCCGGAAATCCCTGCTGAAGCTGTTTCAGATGTAATTCTGGAGGAAGAAAGGGAAGAGGTTCTGGAAGATATTATTAAAGAGATAAAAAAACGTAAGAAAAAATAACTTCTTATTGACATTCTATGTTCAAAGCGGCTAATAAAGCCGCTTTGAACACCTCCTTACAGAAGTGATTTTAAATGAAAGGGATAAATATGAATTTTAAAAATTATCTTAATCGTATAAACGGAAATAATAATATATATTCGCGCTCCGGCATGATGGGAATGACATTAAAAGAACTATTGGAGCGTGAAAAGGAGTTGGTGTATCAGTATCGAAATATTGGTATTCCGGAGGATGAAGAACTTGAGCTTTCCCCTGATGTGGAGAAAAGAACAGATTCTAACGGGAATCAAGGATGGTTTTCTCGATTGGCACAAGCTTCGGAATTTCAACCAACAGGTTTTGCAGTAAATGCTAAAAAGGAGCAAAAATATCCTATAAGTGGTAAACAGAAAAAATTAAAGTCTGATAATGCCAGTGAAAAAGCATTCCGCAGATGACTGCGGGGGAACGGTCATTGGATTTACTGATAAGAAATCCGGTAACAAAAAGCGTGTTGCCTATGGCATCCAAAATGTATATTGATGGTGTAGATGATCTCTCAGAAGCAAAATCAAACCCCAATGCCAAAATCATAGAGAACATAAACAGCTTAGGAAATATAACAAAACAATATTTATATAACTATGGTGTAAAAGCTGGTGAAAAAGGCGTTTTATATAATTCAAATTCAGATTTTTCTAAAAAACTTGCATCATCTCCTGAGTTGAAGGATTTTATAAAAGCTAATAAGGAATCTCTTTTGAAAAAAACTATAAGAGATTGGGATTTTGAATTTAAAGGCTTAACTCCCGATAAAGCAGAGCGATATTTTTCTATACAACATGCTAAATTAATTGAGCCTTATATAGATCAGAATAATATATTTCATGGTAGATTTATAGATAATAGTGATTTTGTAAAACGTAATCCAAAAACTCCTGTAGAAATTTTGAAAGCTATTCCAAATAATTTTGGTTATGGTCTGCAGGAAAAAGGCTTGTATAAAAACTATTACTCTATTTTTGATTTATTAATAGACTTGAATAATGAATAATTGCTTGACACAAGTAAATAAAACTGATAAATTAACAGCATGAATAGAAAATGTATAAAAATTTTTAAACGGGATTATCCTTGGCTATTTCGGGTATGCTGCATATCATTAATTCTTGGTATCCTGCCATTTGTATACTGTTTAATAAGTTTTGAATGGAAATATAAATTATTTGGTTTTATATTCTTGCTTCCGGTTCTATTAATTTTTTTAATATCAGCTGTTTTTGTGCGGATGTATAAACAAGCTTCTTTTCTGAACCGATTTTTACTAGTTGTACTAAATAGTTTTGTAATTATATTTATACAAATCTTTTTTTGTTTTTTTATTTTGATTTTGCTTTCAACTTGTGATGTAGAAGATAAATGTAATCAAATAAAATATTATAAGCTAGCCCTCAATAAAGTCGACCGGTCAAAAACACTACATTTTCCTCGAAGTATTCCTAAAGAAGCAAAGAATGCAGAACTAAAATCAAGTATTTTTTCTGTTTTTGGAAGTGAGGACTTATACTTAAAGTTTGAGGTAAATAGAGACTTTATTGATAAGGAGTTAAGAAAGTATAAATTTGTTAATGTATGCAAGAATGGCAAGTGTAAAAATGAAACTGCAGTTGCTTACCGTTATTACAGCGGGAATATAGATATTCAAGGGTTTACATTTTATGTTATTAATGATCGGGAAAGCGAAAATTTGCCTGAGCATAACTTCCCCTACCACTATGGGATAGGAGTAAATTATGATACTAATCAAATCTTATATTATTATGAAAACCCCGATTAGTATTCGGCTGTAATCAACAATAAGTCCGTCCGTAAGGGTTTGATGCCTTCTTCGCCCTTATCAAACATTACCCCCGAAAACGGAACGAATTCTATTTCAGGACTTACGGCGAACAATAATAGTATAACAAATTCAAATACGAAATCGGTCTTAGAATATATAGAGTGATACTTCCCTTGGTACACACTAGACTACAAGCCTAGGCTCCAAAGGAAGTATCAATATTATTATATCAGATAATAAGATAATTGTCAAGCATTTTTAGAATATATATTAAAATTATCCAAAAATAACTTTTCAAAGTTTTGCGCAAAATAGGTGTTTAAATAATCCGGAAAGCGCCGCATTCATGCGCTTTCTCAATAAGAAAGGAACAAATATGAATTTTAAAAATTATTTAAATCGTATAACAGGAAACAGTGATATTTATACCCGTGCAAGAATGCTCGGGATGACATTGGAAGAATTATTAGAGCGGGAAAAAGAATTGGGATATCAATATCAAAATATTGGTATTCCGGAGGATGAAGAACTGGAGCTTTCCCCTGATGTGGAATCATATTCTGATGATAAGGGGAGGAAGTTTTGGCGGTCGATTATACCAAATCGGAACAAACCGCTTGAAGGTCAGGTAGAGATGAACGTAACACCGTATGATATAGTTCAAAATGATGAAAGTCTAACTGTGGATGAAAAAGTTGCAAGAATAAAAGAAATCAGTTCCGAGAGAGAAAAAGAGATAAACAAAGAAAATATATTGGGTCATGCAAAAAACTGGGGCGGTGCTGCTTTGCAGCTTGGAAGTGCTTTCCTTCCCGGCGGGCTTAGCAAGAACGCTACAGCAAAGATAGCAGAAAAAGTTGCACCGAAGCTTGGCAGAAAAATAGCAAATGAAGTTGCTTCCGGTATTAGCAAAGGTGTAACTTCCGGTGCGGTAGAAGGTGTTGGCAGAGGTCTTGGAAATGATGAAAATATCCTAAAAACAGCTGCTCAGGATGCCGCCCTCGGTGCAGCCGGCGGTGCCGCTCTTGGAGCAGCAGGTGGTAAGGTTCAGCAATTTTTAAAAGGAAAGAAGCTTAAGAACTACGGAGATATAGATACTCTGGATACCGGAAGAAGGAGTCAGTATAACAAGGATTCCAGAGGGTATTATCAAGATTATATTCAGGGACGGGATGTTGACAGAGATGGCAAAATTAATTTCTCCGGCCGCGGGATTCAAGAATTACTACGCTGGAATCCTAAACAGGGTCAGAATTTGCCGGATCTTATAAATGATATTAAAAACGCTGATAAGCTTCCTGATATGCCTAATACAAAACCCCAGCAAAAACCTAATACTCAAAAATTTGAGGTCTATCGGGGAAAACACGGCGACCATTTGATTGATGTTCGCAAGGACGGGCAGAGAAGATACTATACGACAAAGGACACTCCTTCAGATGGTGCAAATATTACCGGAGCAGGGGAAATTTCTAATCAGGGAATGCAGAATGAGACATCAGATATAAGTTCTTTGATTGAAAATATATTAAGAAAATTAGGATATGGTCGTTGGTAATATAGCTTTTTAAAAAGAAGCGGCACTTCCTTTCAGGGGTCCCGGACTGCTAGTCCGGGGCTCAAAAGAAGTGCCATCATCAGTATAACATATTTATTAAACAAATCAAGTCTTTATTGAAGATATATTAAAAAATGTTAAGTATTTTAATGATAATTTTTAGTAAGGTATTCAGCCGAATACCTTATTTTTAATACAAGAAAACTAAAAGATTGAATGGGTAAAACCCGGAAAGGAAATTTTTATGGAAGAAATTCAAAACGAGACACAAATTTCATCTGAACAGTATGCAGAGCCGGCAGAAGCCGAAAACTCCGCTGATGTTAATGATGAACAGTTTATGCCGGAAGCTTATAATCCTCAGGAAGGAGAATCTTTTTCCGAAGACCCCTCAGAGGCATTAATTCTGGGTAAGTTTAAATCTGTTGAGGATTTATCAAAGGCGTATCAGGAACTTGAAAGACGTCAGGGTTTGAGTTCTGCCGAGCTCGGTTCTTTAAGGCGGAATGTTTCAGAGCTTCGCGAAATCAGCAAAGCTTTTGATCTATTCCAAAAATCTACAGGCGAGATACAGGAATATTTGGATAGGTATAAGGATAAGTACAATACAGCCGAATATTTTCAGGATCCTTCGTTTAAAGAATTGTTTATAGAAGCTTATAAAGCAATTGGAAATAATCTTGATATGGACAGGCTTGTCGGTCTGCTGGATGAGTATGTTTCAGCCAGAATTTTTGCGCATGACAGAGCTTTGTCCGCAAAAAATGAGACAGAAAAAGTTCTTGATTCTATGACTTATGATAAAAATTCTAAAACATCATTTACTCCGCCTAAGAAGAGGTTTGATGAAATGACCCCGAAAGAGGTGGATGAGCTTCTGGAAAGACTTATTTAGTACAAAATAGAAAGGAAAAATTATGACAACTACAAAACAGATGATTGCAGATGCTTTTTCAAAAGCATTTAGCAAGTATTTTTACAATGAGCTTGTAATAGGTAAACTTGCTCATTCAGAGATGAAAAATTCAATCAACAAGGGAGACGAAGTTGATGTAACAATGCCCGGCATGGTTCAGCTGTTTGATTATGACGGCGGTGATCTCCCTGATGCTGAAGCGGCAACTCTTTCCACTTGTAAAGTTAAAATTGACAGAGGAAAGGCTTTCCATTTTGAACTTTCTGAGATGGAAGAAAAAATGCTTCAGAATTCTCAGGACAACCCTGACAGAATGGTCGATTTAGCTAAGGATTATACCAACGATGCAATAAAACAATTTGCGGCAGCGGTTGACAGCGCTTACGCTAACCTTTATACAAGAGCAGGTCATTATCTTGATGATGACGGCGATGCAATTGTTTTAACCGCAGATACTGCAAAAGATATTTTTGCATACATGCAGGCTAAATTCCAGAGAGGTGACGGTAAAGGCCACACCAACTGGACAGACGGCTCTATGCTTTGTGTAATTCCTCCGGAATACCAGTTCTTCTTAGGCAAATTAGATGAATTGAAATACACTGAAACCGGTAAGGAACAGATTTCTAAAGGCTATATCGGAACTCTTTGCGGCTGGGAAATCCTTGTTTCTAATAACATTGCTCAGCCGGAAACCGGTGTATTCTATCCTTTATTCGGTGTTAAGAATAAAACACTTGCCGGCGGTATTTCAGCAGATTTGAATACCACATTCTACACTCCTGAAAAGAACTTTAACACTTGCTACAAAGGCTACGGGCTCTACGGTGTAGGCGCTCCGAGAGCAGATATGTTAGGTACTGTTAAAGTTTCTGCAAAATTGTCAGTATAAGAAATTATAGAAAGGAATAATTATGGCAAGAGATATTATTGAAGTTCAGTATCCGAGTCTTGATCATACAGAATCGGTTGCTAATATTGTTATTGAAAAAGATGCCGTAACACAGGCTAACGGTGTTACTATTAAAGAAGCTTTCTCTAACAAAAATAATTCATTATTTATTATTATAGAGACAACTTCTGCAGATTCACTTTTAACAGTGAAAGCGGGAGATGCTTATCCTAATTCAATGCTTGGGGATATAGTTATAGAACTTCCGAAAGGGATTTCTGCTATTCAGCTTCAAGACTTATCACGTTTTGAAAAAGCTGACGGATCAATTGATTTGGATTTCGCAGAAGGATTTACCGGAAACATTTTTGCAATCGCAAAATGGGCCGGTGTAAGACCTGTTGAATAGTTTCTTTTCTTCCCGCGGGCGGAGCTTTGCTCCGCCCGCGGGAAGAATTTTCTCTTAATGTGTAAAACATAGTCATTAAAGTAATTTTATGAAATTATAAAAAATATAAGATAAG
>CALUTG010000026.1 GCA_944323615.1 Candidatus Gastranaerophilales bacterium | reverse complement strand
AATAATAACAGTTATACAAGCACGTCCGGAAAAAAAGAAATAGAAGTAAACGGAAATACAAATACAATCACCACGGGGGATGGAGATGATTACTTTGATGTGTACGGAAACGGTAATACGATAAGTACAATCGGCGGAAATAATGAAACAATACTTGAAGGAAACAACAACAGTTATCAAGGCGGAGCCGGGATAGATGATATTACGTTGAGAGGAGATAACAATAGAGCAAACGGGGGCGAATCGAATGACACGTATATGATCTCAAGCGGAAACAATAACGTAATAGACGGAGAAGATGGTGAAAGAAATACGATGATAAATAACGGAAAGAACACCCAATTTAATAATGTGGTGGATATAACTCCGAGACCGTTTGAGCTGCAATTGAAGATAGATTTGGGAACAGGAAAGAGTTCGTTTTTGGATATAAGTATAAGCTTTAACTTGTTTGACTTTAGCGTGGACTTTCTGACTGAGCGCCGGCGAGAAACAAATTTAGAAAAGATAGATGAGTTAATCAAGACGGTGGATGAGCAGCTGATAAATATCAGCAGTACGATAAACAGGTTGGAGAGTATCTTAGAGAGCCATGCGATCCAGCTTGAGAACTTAACTTCGACACGCTCGACCTTAAGGGATGCGGATGTGGCGGAGGAGAGTTCTAACTATATCCGGTATCAGATATTACAGCAGGCGAGTGCTACGTTGGCATCTGCGACACGGAATGTGAACATGGAATTTTTGCTGGGGATGATAAATGGGTTGTAGGGATTAGTGAGTAGTGAATAGTGAGTAGTGAATAGTGAATGGGGGTTAGGTGATTAAGTGATTAAGTGATTAAGAACCCTCCTCTCCTTAGGGAGAGGGTTGGGGTGAGGGGTTGGATTTTACCCCTCGGGAATTGTTCTCTCAAACACGCTCGCTGATTACAATTATATTAAATAAACCTTAAATAAACCCTCCGCCCAAAAGATGTCCGTCTGTTTTATCATAAATTACGCAGGCTTGCCCCTTGGTAATTGCGCTGACAGGTTCATTGAATTTTACCTGAACAACGGTTTTTGTTTTTCTAACTTCCGCCTCAACGGCTTTCATATTATATCTAATCTTAACCAACGCAGGGAAACTTTCCTCTTCTATAGGATAACTCCAATAAATATTGTCTAAAAATAAACTATCAGAATAGAGTTCATCTTTATATCCGACATAAACTGTGTTGGTCTCAGGCTCAAGTCCTGTTACATATAAAGCTTCCGGAGCTGCAATTCCGATGCCTTTTCTCTGCCCTATCGTGTATTGCCAAAATCCTTCGTGCTTGCCTAAAATCTTACCGGTTTTCTTTTCTATAAAATTCCCAATCTTAGGCGGAAATACGTTATTCAAATATTTTTTTGCGGTCATTGGTGTTTTTATAAAACATATATCCTGACTCTCTTTGGAGGACTTTGGTGGTAAGTCATACTTATGAGCCATCTCGCGAACTTTCTCTTTTTTTAATCCTGCAAGCGGAAATATTGTTTTAGAAAGCTTTTCTTGCTCCAGCAAGAAAAGAAAATACAGCTGATCTTTGTTTTCGTCTGACGCCGGATAAAGTTTATAAACCCCGTTAATATTTTTTATATGAGCATAGTGCCCTGTTGCAATGTAGTCTGAGTTAAGGTCATTTATTGCATAATCAAAAAGCAGGCCCCATTTAATAAATTTATTGCACATAATACAAGGGTTTGGGGTTAAACCGTTTTTGTATGAATTTTCAAAATATTTTATAACTCTTTCATTAAAATCTTGTGTTACATCCAGAGTAAAATGTTCTATTCCGAGTTTATCTGCGACCCTTTTTGCGTTATCTATAACTTGTTGGGACTCAGCGGAACAAGTCATTCTTGCCGTAATCCCTACAACGTCAAACCCTTCTTCCATAAGAAGCTTAGCTGTAACGGCGCTGTCTAATCCCCCTGAGAGTGCCACAGCAGCTTTTTTATGCATCTAAAAGCACCTTTTCGCCGTATGCGGTAAGTCTGTATTCGCTTGCGCCTACAAGACCGGTTAAATCAGGGAGACATTCTATATAATCTCTGTTAATTGCTTCCTGAAGCACGCTATGATCAATTATTACAGCAACATTCTGCATAAGTTTTGCATTAAGCTGCTTCAAGGTAAAACGAGGTTTTTGCTCGTACTGTGTGAAATAATATGCGGTAAGCAGAAGATAATCGATTTTACGTTCAATTTTTCTGCTGTTCATATAGTTTAAAAATGCATTATCTTTTTTTATCGAAGGACTTGCTTTAAATGATAATTCTGTTTGAGGATTGTTAAGTGAATTTTCTAAAATATTGTCAAAAACTCCTGCCGCCGGTTCTTTTACTTCAATAGAGGATATAGTTTCGCCGGCATTAGCATTGGAAGGCGGAGCATAGAAAATATCAAGATTTTTGTTTGTAGAATTTTCTTCAATCTTTGTTTCTTCTCTCTTAACAGGAGCTTCTTCCTGCGGCAGCTCGCTTACCGGATGTTTTGCAAGCTGTTCTTCAATATTTTTTCTTGTAATTTCTTCTTCAGCTTTAATCTGAGTGTTAACAAGTTCTTTACACTCTTTAGCTTTTCTTTCTTTTGCATACTTAGAAGCAGCCTTGACCCATTTTTCAAACTGTTCAACCACCAGTTCTTTATCAGAGGTTGCTAATATAAGTTCATATTTACCTTTTGTTATTTTAAATGAATATGTAGCCATATCTTAAAACCCGCATTAATTTTGCTGCAGAAGTTCTTCTCTCCATTTGTTAAGCTGTTCTTCCACAAATTCTAAATCATCAGATTTTAGTTCAATTTCAATATCGCCTTTTTTCATTTTAAAAACGTATTCGTGCATATACCCTCCTTAATATATTGAGTTTATCATAAAACCTGCTAAAGTTTCAAGTATTATTGATTTGTAAATTTTTGCAACATATAGTATAATACTCGCAGTAATATATATAAGAGGTTTATTAAGCCAATGAAAAAGATTGTTATTTGTACGTTCCTAATCGCAGCAGCAGGTGCTGTTTCTTTATTTTCAATTAACCAAAATGTTAACTTATCAGAACCGGAATTTGCACTCAAATCGATGTCTGCAATTACCCTCGGGTATGATAAATCGATGAGCGAAAAGACCATAAAGGCTGCTGTTATTGACAGTTATTTTAGAGAAGTTGTTAAAAACGGAAAACTTGTTAGATGGAATCCTGCAACATTTCCTTTAAAAGTTTATATTCAGGATTCTCCGGACTTACCGGATTATTATCGAGAAGTTGTTATGAGTGCTTACCAAACCTGGCAGAGATCAAGTGAAGGTCTTGTAAGGTTTGAGTTTGTTGAATCTCCTTCAGAAGCTGATATGAAATGCTACTTTAAAGATTCGGATACAAATAAAGAAGTTATAGGTTCACACTCGTTCTCCGTAAACGGAAACAAGATTACGGATTCGGTAATAACATTCCATAAGACAGATGCTAAAGGTCACAGCCATGATTCCAAACAGCTTTTTTCATCAGCTCTTCAGGAAATCGGACATTCTATCGGTTTGCAGGCAAAGAGCCCTAGTATCTACGATGTAATGTATCCTGTCGGAACAAAGTTTAACACGGAAATTACACCTAGAGACTTAAAAACATTGGGTCTTTTGTACTCTGTTGTTCCTGATATTACAAACCAAGAGTTTACAGCAGAAGAAAAAGCCGGCTTAATGACTGCTACAGAAGTTCTTGCAACACTCAATGTTCCCGTTGATGATAACACTGATTTAAGCGAAGTTCCTACCGGAGACTTGGCAACACATCTTGCGTTAGCGGAGCAATACAGAAAAAGAGCTGAGTATACAAAGGCTGCTCAAGAGTATGAAATTGTAGCTCAGATGAAAAATGACAGAAGAAGTAAATCAGAAGTTTACTATGAAGTTGCTGTTATGTATCTGGATGCGGAAGAATATGATAATGCAAGAAGCTGTGCAGAAATAGCCTGGGCAACAGATGAAAATGATTTAACCATTACACTTCCGGCTTTGATTAATTATTATACAAAACGTTCAAATACTGCTGTTCAGCAGCTTGAAGATATCTTGAGGGAGAACCCTTATAACAAACATGCTTATAAGCTTCTCTGCCAGATATACAGGGATAAACACCATGAAAATCTTTTGAATTCAACAATCAGGAGGTATGGTAAAACAGCAGGTGTAATTGAAGAATAATATACTGACGGGCAATCTTTTAACAAAAAGATTGCCCGTTTTTCTAATGCGTCTCTTTTTGGAATCCTATATATTAAGATGGTAACCGAAAGGAGTTTTTTATGAAAACCGATTTAATCATTAGAGAACCGGAACTATATTTTGACAGTATTCATAACGAGTTAAATAATTTTTTAAGAGATACTGTTTTAAGACCGGCGTTTGCACATCCTCTTTCCATGAAAAAAGTTTCCGTCTGGAGACCTGCAGTAGAAGTTAAGCAGACTGATAATGAATATAAAGTAAAAATTCAACTTCCCGGTGTTAATAAGGACGATATTGATGTTGAATTGGATAACGATTTTATGACAATTACTGCCGAGATTGAAGAAGAAAAGGAAGAAAAAGAGGAAAAAGAAAAGAATCTCAAGTACCATACCTGTGAATTCAGATACGGCAAATACCAGAGAACAATATCGTTTGACCAACCAATTAAGGTTAATGAATCTGAAGCTGAATACAAAAATGGAATTTTGACAATAACTCTTCCTAAACAGCATATTGAAGAGTCTAAAACTAAAAAATTGGAAATAAAAGAAAATTAGCCGCCAAGGTTTACAGCAGATAAACTGTCAGGAGATGATTCAATAGATTCTTCTCCGGAACCTGCGCGGTAAAGGGTGGAATTTTTCCGCCCTTTATTTATTTCAAACAGGTTTTCCATATTATAATAATATGTTTTAAATTCGTTTATAATTTGTCTGGATTCATCAACTTTTGCTTCAAGTAAGGATAGTTCTTTATTAAGGTAATCTACAACTTCTCCTTCTCCTTTTTCAAGAACGGGTGTTATCTGTCCCATTCGATTATCGCAGAGCTCAGATATAACTATAAGATTTGATTTTGCCATTCCCAAGTAATCATATACCCTATCTAACTCATTTTCTAAAAATTTTGTTAATCTCGACATAGTTATTACCTGATATTCAACCATCGCATATTATAATGCACACAATGTAATTATATTATATGGAAAATTATTTTGCAATACACGAGAATATTAATTATGGAAAGTATGAACAGATTAAGAAATATTGGAATCAACATCAAGAGTGAAAGACTCAGACAAGGTTTATCTCAAGAAGAGCTTGCTGAAAGATGCGACATCTCAAGAAATTCTGTCAGTTTAATTGAAACAGGTAAAATTAATCCGACAATTTTGAGAGTTATTGATATAGCAAGAGTTCTTAAGGTAGATGTTAATACTCTTGTTAAAGATGCCTAGTGTTAAAATTTAATATCTCTTTTGCCGCCGGCAATTAACTCTAAGTTTTCTGCCAGAGCACTTTTTATCGGAGAGGTTTCTAGTTGTGCGAACTCTTTCTCAATTAGTTTTTGACCGATTAATTTTGTGCGGGGTTTTGCATAATCTTCAAGATACTCTTTTAGTGTCATAAGAGCATTTGGTGTGCAGAAATTATGTATTTGCTCTTTTTTCGTGTATTTCATAAAATCTGCGCCAACTCTCCCCACACGATAACAGGCTGTGCAAAAGCTAGGTATATAACCGTTTTCAATAAGCCATTCCACAACTTCATCCAATGAGCGTGTGTCACTGATGTCAAACTGGGAAGAATCTTCTTCTTCAGGCTCAGCATATCCTCCGACACTGGTCTTTGAGCCTCCGCTTATCTGCGAAATTCCGAGTTCAAGAAGTTTTGAGCGGCATTCCTTAGTCTCTCTGGTCGAAATAATCATTCCGGCGAACGGATTT
Organism: Candidatus Gastranaerophilales bacterium; assembly: GCA_944323615.1. Taxonomy (GTDB): domain Bacteria; phylum Cyanobacteriota; class Vampirovibrionia; order Gastranaerophilales; family Gastranaerophilaceae; genus CAG-196. The sequence goes on along the minus strand of CALUTG010000026.1, from coordinate 19,728 downwards.
GCAACCCTGATGCAGGCAGCTATTTTCAGGAAGGTTTCGTCGTCAATTCCGTTATCAAAAGCAGAAGGATCGATATCATCCGCCTTTCTTATTCTTGGAACGCTGATTGCATGAGGTCCAAAACCAAATTTAGCTTCCAGGTGCTCTGAATGCATAAGAAGTGCCGCAAATTCATACTTATAAAGCTCAAGACCAAATAATACTCCGATACTTACATCTTTTATCCCGCCTTCAATAGCTCTGTCCATTGCTTCCGTGTGGTAGCTGTAATTGTGCTTAGGGCCTTTCGGGTGGAGCCTTTCATAGCTTTCTTTATGATAAGTTTCCTGAAACAGAATATATGTTCCGATATCCGCATCGTGAAGTTTTCTGTAGTTTTCGACCGTTGTTGCGGCTATATTGACGTTAACCCTTCTTATAGAACCGTTTTTATGCTTTACCCCGTAAATGGTTTTGATTGATTCCAAAACGTATTCAATAGGATTGTTAATCGGATCTTCTCCAAGTTCCAGAGCAATTCTCCGGTGCCCCATATCCTGAAGTGCTGTTACTTCCTTTACGATTTCTTCCTGTGTCAGTTTCTTCCTCGGAATGTGTTTGTTTTGAAAATGGTAAGGGCAGTATACGCATCCGTTTATACAGTAATTTGAAAGATACAGCGGGGCAAAGAGTACAATTCTGTTCCCGTAAACTTCGTGCTTAATTTTCTTTGCCAGTTCAAAAATTTCCTTGTTTTTATCTTCAAGCTCGCAAGCAAGCAAAACTGAAGCTTCTCTGTGGTTTAAGCCCTTTCTCAATTTTGCTTTATTAAGAATTTTATTTATCAGCTCTAAATTGTTTTTATTTTTTTCAGCATAATCCAAGGTCTCAAGAATTTCTTCATGAGAAATAAATTCTTCGGCTCTGGATGAATTAACGTCATACATACTATCATCTCCCCTCACAATTATACATCAAGGGGAAATAAAGAGCATGATTAAACCTTCATTTCTTTTTCGAATCCGAAAAGCGAACTTACGGATTCATCATCATGGATTCTGGAAATAGCCTGTCCTAAGAGCGGAGCAACTGACAGCTGTTTAACGTTTGCCGGAAGGTCTTCTTTATTCCAAGGAATTGTATTTGTAATAATGCATTCTTCAATAGGAGCTTCTCTAAGTCTTTCAATGGCAGGACCTGAGAATACTGCGTGGGTTGCTCCTACATAAACAGCCTTTGCCCCTTTGCTCTTAAGAAGTTTAGAGGCTTCACATATAGTTCCTGCTGTGTCAATCATATCATCAAACATTAAACATACCTTATCCTGCACATCTCCGATAATATGAGCTGCAATAGCTTCATTATGCTTGTCTCTTCTTTTATCAATGATTGCCATAGGGCAGTCAAGTTTCTTTGCAAAATAGCGGGTTCTGTTAGCACCACCCATATCCGGGCTGACTGCAACCATATCATCAGGATTGATATTAAGGCCTTTAACATAATCAACAAGGATAGGTGCCGCAAAAATATGATCCACAAGAATATTGAAGAATCCTTGGATTTGTCCTGTGTGAAGATCCATTGCAAGAACTCTGTCGGTTCCTGCGGTAGTAAGCAAATCTGCTACAAGTTTTGCGGTAATAGCTTCACGACCGGAAGTCTTTCTGTCCTGTCTTGCGTATCCGTAATAAGGAATAACTGCGGTAATAGTTTTTGCGCTTGCTCTTTTGAAAGCATCTATAATAATAAGGAGTTCCATAAGGTTCTCGTTAACAGGATTGCAAAGCGGCTGGATGATAAAAACGTCATCTCCTCTTATGCTTTCTTTAACCTGAACATAGATTTCACCGTCGGCAAAATTTTTTATGACCATAGGTCCTACCGTGGTACCGAGATAATCTGCGATTTCTTGTGCTAGAGCCGGGTTTGAGCGCCCTGCAAATAACTTGATATCGTGAGTCGGGTTGACCGCTCTTTCGAGCTGCGGATAGGTCATTTCAAGCACCATGGAAAATCCTTTCTGCATTATGTTATAAAATTTGTGATACTTTTATATTTTACACTGAAATCGGGTTTTGTAACAGTCTTTTTTACAAAATATTAAGTGTAAATTAATAAAAACACGTCAATTTATTTTTTGCTACACAAATTTTTATAAAAAATAACTTTACAACACAACTGGCGTTGTCAAAAAACAGAATAGTTTAAGCTTTTATTTTAGCCTGCACGCCTCATTAAATCAGAAAGTTTAATATCCTTGCTCTTGATAGAAGGTTCTTCTTTTTTTATTTTTACAGGTTCTTTAAACTGCGTAAGACCAATTCTTTGCGGTTCTTTTTCAAATATAAAACACTTTTGTATGAGATTTAAAATAAAATTCATTTTATTCTCCTTGTTATTTATTATACAACAAAAATCTGTTCTTTCATACTATTAAAACTATTTTCCCTCTCAAATTCATTATCTCTTGTGGTACAATGAGTCTATAAGATAACAGGGGGAATTATTTGAATACAGGTTTTTATAAGGATTTAGATACAAATTTTGAACAAGCTTGTGAAATGATAGACAAAAATTTTTCACACGAAGAGCTTATAAATTTGTTAAAAAACGGAAACATTCCGCAAAAACAAATAGCAGCATTAGAACTTGACGGAGTTTATTGCCAAAATGATGCAGAAATTCTTATTAACAACTTGACCGGCTGTGACGGCAAAATAAGAGAAGCCGCAGCACTAAAAATATCAAAACTTTTAAATGAAGCCCCGAAAACGATAAACTATTTCAAGATTTATCCCGAAATATTTGCCGATGCCTCAATTGATATTAACGGGAATATATGCAGGCTCGTAACAGATTGTGTTTCAATCCTTAGAAAAGATTCTGATTTCAGCAAAGTTTATACTGAAAGAATTATTCGTTTTATAGACAGTGCTTTTGAGGAGTTGGATAAATTTATATACAAAGATAAGAAATACCTTATTAATAAGCAGCTTTTCAAACTATACTGGTGTCTGGAAGACTTAAGGCTCTTTATTGATATTATTGACAGAGAGAAACTTTTTGAAATACTTTCAAAATCCTGTGATGTTACTGAATACACTGTAAGAGAAAAAGCTGCTAAGATTCTTAAACTTATTGATGATAAAAAGTTTTCGCCCCTTAGAGAAAAACTCATGAGAGACGAAAATTATTACGTAAGAGAGGTTTTTCGAGTTAAATCATCATAGCTTCGCCTAATATATCCATATTTCCGTCAAGCAGGTACTTCGCCAGATCTTTAGTATCAACCTGTGCCCCGACAATTGACATCAAATCTGCAGGCAGCTCTGTTATCATATTAACAAGAGAATCCTTGTTAAGTGCTATCATAGGTTTTACCATATCAGGTTTCATAAGAGTATTAAGCATATTTAAATATGTTATAGGATTAAATAATTCCAAGTACTCCGGCTTAACTTTTGTTAATTGGAATACAAGCTGTCTTTGAACATCAGGATCTATTGATGCCATAAACTTTCTGTAATCATCAATAGGCATATTTTCGATGCTTTTAATAAAGTCCTTGTGATTTGTTTCTTCAGAAGCTTTTCCCGTAACACCTTCGACAAATTTGATCATTACCTCAGGAGGAAGCGCTTTAATCTGTTCTATAACATCATTTCTATCCAGTTCTTCATGCATAAAGAAATTAGCAAGATCTTCTTCCGTAAACATCATAATTATTTGTTCAAGCGGAAAAGCTTCTTTTACAACATTAACAAGTTCTTCAATATCAACTTCTGCCAGCATTGCAAGCAGTTTTTCCTGGGTAAAGAAATACAATCCCATCACGAGCTCTTCACGATTAAGCATAGGAAGAATCTTTTCTCTTGTTTTTGAATCCATATTATGTAAAAGAACAAATTTATTCTCTATATCCGTAAGCTTAAATATCTTTATAAGTTTTTCAGGAGAATGGTAAATTTCGCGGGCATACTTAACCGCCTGAGTATTTCCTCTTTCGGCTTCCGCTTCAATAATCTCATCAACCGTACTAAGTCCGTATTCGCGAATCATTCTGGAAGAGGTTATATTCATCCTCTCCGCAAAAAGTTTCATATTCGCATCTATTACGATTGACATAGTCTCTCCTTAAATTATTTCTTATATATATAAAGTATATAAGTTATAAATAATTGCCTTTTTTGTGAAGATTTGTAACATTGACTTTAATTGTGGTATAATTTTACTGTTATGAAAAGAGTAGCTCTATTTATTTTAACATTATTTTTGCTTTTAATAAATATATCCTCTGATGCTGCGCAAAAATACACAAAAAAAGCAATTAAAGCAGTTTCTACAGACGGATTTAATATTAGTGCAACTTTAACTTACCCTAAAATTAAAACTCAAAAAGAATTCAGAACGGTTATCCTGTTACACTCTCTTGGATACAGCTCCGACTGGTGGGGAGATTTGCCGCAGCTGTTACTCGATAAGAATTATGCGGTATTGGCGATTGACCTGAGGGGGCATGGCAAAAGCATTTATGATCCGTCGCTGGAAAGAGTCTCTTGGAAAAATTTAAAAAATACTGCGTACGCAAAATATCCGGATGACGTAATTGCGGTTATAAACAAAGTTAAAGAAGAAAACAGCAAAAGAATATTCTTTAATAATTATGCTGTCGTAGGATCTGATATCGGTGCAAGTGCAGGTGTTCTGGCATCCGATAAGTTAAAAATAAGACCTAAAACAATAGTTATGCTCTCTCCCGTTACGGAAACAAGAGGGCTTTATATACCTGTAAGCCTTGCACATCTTGATAACGTAGATATTTTAGCAATATCAGGTACGGGTGATGTTATAGCAAAAGAAGCATCTGATTATTTGAGTAAGTTTGCTCAGGCGCATTTTACGGAATATACATCAGAATCTAAAACCTCCGGCATGCTAATGTTAAAGAATGATGAAAGCCTTGCAGACATTGTAGCCGAGTGGATCGGAGAATATTTAAACTAAAGACTTGCTCCGTTATCTTTGAGCTTATTGAGGGCTTGTTTTGCTCCGTCATAGTTTCTGCACAGTTTTATAACAAACTCAATTGAAGCTTTATCCTGCTTGATTGCGTCTTTAAGTTTATAAATATCCGCCAGCTGTAAATTATTAATACCTTCGTCAGAATACAGATACTTTTTCAAAAGCTCCTGGGATTCGGTATCTAAGCCGGCAATATTATGTTTGAATGCGTACCAGTTGTAAAAATAATAAATAAAGAAATATTTGTTTATCTCTCCTTTTGTTAATACAAACATCTCATCTGTTTTCAGCTTGAATTTGCTTTGTGTCAAAAGGGAAAGATAAAGAGCCTTGGCTCCGCGCTGGGGATAAATAAAGCCCTCATTTTCTCCTATAGAATTTAAATACGCAGCTTTTTCTATGTAATAAACACCCGTTCCGTGTTTTTTTACATACTCAAGCAGCTCTTTAGGCTCATAATGTGAACTCTTGAGAATAAGCTGGATTTCTTCTTCCATCTTTTCTTTTTCGCCCTGAGCTAAAGAGTCTAAGCTCAACAGACATCCGTCAGAATAAAACCTCTTTCTTGAAGATGTATTCTTTACCCCAATAGTTTTTGACAATCTTCTGGTAAGGATTTTCTCCTGAACGGACAGTATAAAATAAATCAGATTCTTAAATAAGCTCATAGTTTAATTATGACATTAAATACAGAATCTAACAAGAGATTAAGCTCTTTTTTCTTCAATTTTTTCTGCAGCATCTTCAATCTGCTGAGTTGCATAGAAGTTGGAGAAAGTCTCACCCTTCATATTCATTAATGTACTGTCTGAAGTATGTTTAATAAGTGCACTTAAACCTGAATTATTAACTCTTTTTAATGTATCAGCCTGAAGGCTGTCTGCAAAACCTTCATAAATTCTGAAAGCGTGTTTTACGATACCTTGATTTGCAATATATTGAAGATTATTAAATACTTCAACTACAGCTTTTTTAGGTCCGTTATTTTCGATATAAGCTTTAAAACCGCTGATACCTGCTTTTGCAGCAGAAGCAATGTTATTTGAAACAGAGGCTGCAGTATTTCCATTTACCCCTTCAACAGGCTCAACAGCTGTATCCTGTGATGCAATCTGAGACGTAAGCTGCTGCAATCTTGTCGTATCAACGGATGGAGAATTATTAAATCCGAATGAATTGTTATTATTAGTATTTGAAGATTCATTGTTTGAAGCTGTTTCAGCCGGAGTGCTTACAGCTGCAGGAGCAGGTTCGTTTAATGCTGTTGTTGTACCGTTTTTGATATCGTTAACAACTGTAGAGTAGTTACCATTAGTAACTTTGTCCATCAATTTAACAAACTCTTCAGAAGTCATTGTCATTGTTTCAGGATGTTTTTCAACATAAGATACAACCTGTTCTATAACTTCTCTGTAAATAGGAAGTTCATAAGCATCAGAGTTCATTGTATTTAATATTTGAGTTTTGAATTCATCAGAAATGCCAACGTTATTTGCAGTACCTGTCATTTCACCGGCTGCACCTGCAATGTATAAATTATTCTTTTTAACAAGAAGCTGCTGTTCTTCTTTAGTAAGTTCTTCACCGTTTGCAATTTTATTTTCGATAACTTTTAAAGCTTCTGCATTTTCTTCAAAGAACTTTTTAGCACTTTCATTTAATTCTGTATGAGACTTTTTGATACCTTCTTCGCTTTGATATTTAGCTCTTGTTTCATATAATGCTGTTGCGCAGTCTGTAGTAGGAACATTTCCTTCAACATCAGGGCTTGTTGTTAATTCTTCCATATCCTTATTGGTGACACTGTCTGCGGCTTCGGTTCTTTTTACATCATCTGTGTAGCTTCTGAATACGGATTCAAAACCTTCAGGTCTGTTTTCTGCTAATAAAGCCTTTGCTGCATCAATAAAGATTTGGCGTTTTTCTTCCGGTGTATTGATTAATAACTTAGCAAAATCTTGTAATTGAAGTTTTACAGCTTCTTCTCTTGACATACCTTTATCGATTTTTTCGGTAAAGTAGTTGTCAAAATATCTTTTTAAATATTCTTTTATTTTTTCTTTTGAGCAAGAATAAATATCTTCTATTCCAAAAAATCTTTCTAAACGATCGGAGATAGATTCCTGGTTCTCATTTTGAGCTTTTTGGTACCCTTTAATAGACCATCCGGTATGAATTGCAATATTATAGTTGTTAGCGAGGGTTGCAAGCTCTTTTAGATCAACTTTGCCGTTTGCAGAAAGTTTTTCAAGAGCTGCCTTTAAGCATTCAACGTGTTTTTGGATTTCGCTGTTCGGCATATTAAGAAGCTCTTCCTGTGGAACACCTGCGATTTTTTCCATAAGCCCGAATTTTTTAGCTTCGCTGAGGCTGATACCGTACTGTGTGCAAAGAGCTGCAATTGAGTTGTAGAGCTCATCTACCGTACGTTTTTGTGCTGTTTGAGTGTTTGAGGTATTGTTTGTTTGTGCAACATCAATATTGCCTTCGCCTTCTACTACTTTTTGATCAACCAATTCAATAGGTGCAGAGGTACTGACAGCAGAAGCCCCTGCAGTCTGTATGCTGCCGGTCTGTTGATTATATAAATTTTGTACATTAATATCTGTCATAATATACCTCATATATATAAAGTATATATAAATGGCATAAATTGCGGCGCTGAGCAAAAAATTTACAAAACTTAATAATATGAATTTGCGGAAAGATTAGTATTTTCCCGCCTCCTCTTGAAAGGATTCCACCTCTGCCTGTACGTTATCACGTGTACGAACACAATTGTCCTCGTATATCGGACATTAGTCCGACAAGAACTGTCATGCTGAATAGCCGGCTACTGTTGTTCCGAATAAGTTAAAGATCTCCTTCCCTGGTTAGGGAAGGTTGGGATGGGTATTGGTCCTTTCTATATAATTGGCACCCACCTCAATCCTCCCTCACAAGGGAGGAAGATTATCAATAATAAAATTATCATGGACAATAGTGGAATAGCCGGCAGGGTGCATGAAATAGCTGATGTATTTGTTTACAAATAGAGGCGTATTTCAGCATCTTACCAGCAGGGAATTATATCTATCCGTTAGTAAGATCCTGAACAGCTTGAAAATCGAGGAGAATAACTTATTCCAAGCCCATTTCTTATAAACGATTTTCTACGCTTTCAGGATGACAGAGGCATTATTTCTTTTTACCTCACAACTGTACGTACACATACAGAAGCGCACTCACTTTCGACAGGATTAAAAAAGCCGCCACAATTTGTCAAATTTTGTCTTTTTCTGTAATCTCTTGATTGTAAACTTTTGTTAAATTTGAGTTCAAATTATTAAAGTTTTTCAAAAAAATGCCGTTAATAATTTTGTAAGGTAATTGAAAGGAGTATAAGTTATGTATTCAATGTGGCCTGGATGTTACAGTTTTAGGGACGAATTAAAGCTATTTATGCTGTTGATTAAGGATTGGGCTGATTCAATTGTGTTAAAAATCTACGAACTTGATAGCAGATTACACACATAAAAAAAGTTTAACTCTCGAAATACGTACTAAAGCACTTCTCTGAAGTGCTTTTTTTTTCCTGTCTTTTTTGGTAGAATATTAGGAGAGATATTGGGGTGTAATATTTTCGTTGAAAGTATTACGGTTAAATTATGAAGAGAATATTTTTTCTAATAACGTTATTTATATTTTTTATCCAGTCATTTTTGCCGGCACTAGCAGAGGGAGAACCTCTGAAAATTATGTCGCTTCATTATGATGACTCTTCCTCAATAGTTTATCTCACCTCAAAAGACCCGCCGACTGACCCGAAAGCTTTATCTAACATAAAGTATGTACGTTTATCTAACCCGAACCGTATTTATTTTGATATAGAAAATTCCGTTCTAATCGGAGAAAAACAGCAGCTTGTCTTTGAAAAAAGCAATATAAAAGAAATCAGACTTGCGCAGTTTGAGACCAATCCCGATATTGTAAGAGTTGTAATAACTTTTGAAGAAGATTTTGACACTTCTAAAATAAAATTATTCTCCATAGACGGAAATATCATCGTTCAGGTTGCAAAGCCTGCGATTGGGAATGATTATTTTAATACAATTTATGATGAAAATACGATAAACCCGATTTATTCAAGCATTGTAGCGAATTCGCAGTTTATCCAAAAGGTTACAATCCCGACATCTTCTCAAGTTAAGATTCCGGCTAACGTAATGGATGATATTCAAAGAGCTTTTGAAAACTCCACACTGCCTAATACAGACGGAAAAACTTATGATTCTACGGTTTCCGTAGATATATCATCAAAGCTAAAATTGAGAACAAAGTACTTTATTGACCAGTACATAGCAAAAGACAGCGGGCTTCTTGTAAGCGGGTTAGGCCAGGTTACAACAGCTAAAATGTTTTACCTCAAAGAACCTAACAGGGCTGTAATCGATCTTCCTAATACATATCTGGATAAAGATGTCAGAAATAAAGAAATTAACCTTTGCCCTGACGGAAGCTGCAAAGATACCGCAAAAATAGGACAGTTTGAATACAACAAAGCACGTATCGTTATAACATCCGATAAACCCGACAAATATATGCCTATATATTCTCAGGACGGGCAGTCTCTGTTTGTGATAGATTCTGACAAGCTTGACCATACAAAATTAGCAGACAACGTATCTAATATAAACAAGGCTTTTGTAAGAAAGATTGACTCCAGAACAAATGAGTTAATTTTATCTTTTTCATCTCCTGTTGTGCATTCAATCTTGAGAACAGATAATTCTTTAAATTTTTTCCTGTTTAATGTTAAAAGTTACAACGAAATGGACATAATAAAAACCTTAGGAAACAGTTACTACAAACAATTTACGCTTTCTCTTCTGCCTAAAATAGGGGTTAGAGCGGCTATGCCGATTAACAAGGATGATATAGTAAAAGTTGAACAGAGTTTAGATGCAAAAGCCCTTAAGATTACTATTATAAGAACCCAGCAGGAAACCAAAACAGAAAAACCGCTTAAGAAAGGCTCCACCAAGAATAAAGTTGTACTTGATGCAGGTCACGGAGGCTCTGACTACGGTGCAATAAGAGAAGGTATAAACGAAAAAGACATAACTCTTGATATTACTCAAAGGGTAGATGAAATCTTGCGTTCAAAAGGTTATAAAACTGCGCTTACAAGAAAAAATGATACCTATGTATCATTGGAAGACAGGGTTAATTTCTCAGAAGATGAAACTCCGGAAATCTTTGTAAGTATTCACGTTAACTCCGCTGTAGCAGCCGCTCCTAGCGGAATAGAAACCCACTATTACCACGAATACAGCAAAGATCTGGCAAAAGTTGTACATAAACATCTAATGAAAGAAATTGATACAAACGACAGAGGTCTTATTAAATCTAAGTTCTATGTAATTAATCATACAACTGTACCGGCAATTCTCTGTGAAATCGGGTTTATATCAAATGATAAGGAACGGAATGAACTAATTTCCGAAAAACGTAAAAAAGCTACGGCAAAAGCTATTGCAGAGGGTATTATTGAATATCTGAAAGGGAAATAAATATTAACCCTCTCCTTGAGGAGAGGGTAGGGTGAGGTGAAAATAATGAACGAGGTCAACAAAAATAATGGATAAACATTCTCCTATAGGCTTTTTTGATTCAGGGGTGGGCGGATTATCCGTACTTTCTTGTTTTAAGAATATCTTACCCAACGAAGATACAATTTATTACGGAGATTTAAAGAATTTACCTTATGGAGATAAATCTCAGGCGCAGATTATCGGTTACTCAAAAAAAATTCTTGATTTCTTTGAAAATCAGGGCGTAAAGGCGGTTGTTATTGCATGTAATACATCTTCGGCTTTGGCTTACGAGAGTGTAAAAGATCACTATGATTTCAAACTCTATCCTGTTTTGCAGTCCTGTGCCAAGGTTGTATCAAGTATGCCGATTAAAAGAGTCGGTGTCTTTGCAACCGAAGGAACCGTAAAATCAGGAGCTTATGCAAAAGAGATTACAAAAAATAATCCGGATATTCAGGTTAGAGAGATGTCCTGCCCTAATTGGGTAAAAATAGTCGAAAAACTTGTCCTTGATATTGATCCGGAAGCTGATATTAAATCAAAACTGGATGAAATGCTTCAATTCAATCCTGATAAGATAATTTTAGGCTGCACTCATTATCCGTTTTTAACCCCGATATTGACTAAATTTGCACCGGAAGCTCTCTTTATAAATCCGGCTGATATTTTTGTTGAATTTATAAAATCAGATCTGGGGGAAAATAATCTGTTAAATCCAAAAACCACCGGCGGCAAAGAAGAGTTTTATGTAAGTGCAAACCCAGAGGGATTCAAAGACCACGCAAAAATATTCTACAGAATAAACGAGGGAGTAGGGATAAATTTGGCATAATTTAACCTACCCTATTACTCTTTTTATTATATTTACCCCTCCTTGGCGCGCGAAAAGACTTCGGTATCAATATTATCAAAACTCTTATCAAAGAAAAATGCACAGCTTGCCACCATTGAGGCATTATCTGTACAGTATTTCATCTGAGGAGCGTAAACATCGTAGCCTAACTCTTTAAGGCTGAAAACTTTTCTTCTGATTTCGGAGTTAGCTGCAACACCGCCTGCGAGGACAACCTGCTTATACCCTCTTTCTTCTGCGGCTTTTTTAACCTTTTTGTACAAAGTTTCCGAGACACATTCCTGAAAACTTGCGCAAATGTCTTTAACAGGAAGCTCCTGACCGTCAAAACTTTTAACAAGCCTTAAAACAGCTGTCTTAAGTCCTGAGAAGCTGAAATCATAACCGCCGACTTTTGCCTCCGGGAGTTTAAAAGCGTGTGGATTTCCTTCCTGTGCCATTTTATCAAGTTTAGGACCGCCCGGATACGGAAGCCCGATTAGACGTGCAACTTTGTCGTAAGCTTCGCCAACTGCATCGTCGATAGTTTCCCCGATTATTTCCATATCAGAACATGACCTAACATCAATAATTTGTGTATGACCGCCGCTTACAAGAAGAGCAATAAACGGCGGCTCGAGAGCCGTATCTATAAAATTAGCGCAAATATGCGCGTTCAAGTGGTTTATTCCGATAAACGGTTTGTCATAAGCTAAAGCCAGAGCTTTAGTAGCATTTAACCCGACAAGAAGGCACCCTACTAATCCCGGGCCTACGGTTCCTGCAAAAGCCGTAATATCCTGAGGTCTTATCCCTGCCTGTTTAAAAGTTTCGTCTACAACAACATTAACCGCTTCAAGGTGCTCGCGTGCGGCAATTTCGGGTATTACTCCGCCGTATTTTTCGTGGGTCTTAATCTGAGAGGCCACAACGTTAGCAAGAACCTCTCTTCCGCCTTTTACTATCGCGCAGGCTGTTTCATCGCAGCTGGATTCAAGCGCCATTATTAAAGAATTTTCATCAATTGTAACGGGTTTGTTACTGAATAATGTATTTTTTACCTTTTTCATAGTAGCATTATAATACAAGGTGGAAATATTTAAAAGCATAAACCCATCCCTGATAAGAGGTAAATCACAAAACAATATGAAATTTTTAGATAAAGCAAAAATCAGAGTAGTATCAGGCCATGGCGGTAACGGAATGGTTGCCTGGAGGCGCGAAAAATATGTAGACAAAGGCGGTCCTGCCGGAGGTGACGGAGGACGAGGCGGAGATATATATTTTATCGGAGATGAAAATATGTCCACCCTTTTGGACTTTAAAATCAAATCCGTATACAAAGCCCAATCCGGCGAAAACGGCGGTATAAAAGGAATGCACGGCGCAGGCGCAAAAGACTTATTTATAAGAGTTCCTCTCGGGACAATGGTTCGAGATACAAAAACAGGTAAAATTATAGCCGATATTACAGACCCTGAACAAAAAGTTTTAATTGCAAAAGGCGGAAGAGGCGGAAGGGGGAATGCCCGTTTTGCAACCGCACAAAAACGTGCGCCGCAGTTCTGCGAGCCGGGAGAACCGGGAATAGAAAGAACCCTTGAACTGGAACTTAAGCTTATAGCTGACGTTGGGCTGCTCGGAATGCCAAATGCAGGAAAATCAACTTTTATAAGCGCAGTCAGCTCTGCACGTCCTAAAATTGCGGATTACCCGTTTACAACTCTTGTTCCGCACCTCGGAGTAGTTAAAAAAGCCGATGAAGGCTCTTATGTTATAGCGGATATTCCGGGTCTTATTGAAGGAGCTTCTGAAGGAGTCGGGCTGGGTCACGAGTTTCTGCGCCACGTTGAAAGATGCCGTTTTCTTGTTCATATTGTGGATTTAACCTCGCAAGATCCTGTTAATAACTATAAAATTATTAATAATGAGTTAAAAAAACACTCGGAAAAATTAGCTAATCTTTATCAAGTTCTTGTGTTAAACAAAATTGATGCAATCTCAGAAGAAGATAAAGAAAAATATATAAAAGAGTTTCAGCAGTATTCGGATAATGTTTTTGCTATCTCTGCTGTTACAAGAGAAAATCTTGAGCCGCTATTATATTTCTTATCAGATAAAGTCGATGAAATTCCAAAACCTGAAACCGAAATTGAGATAGAAGAAGATTTAGATGCCTATGATAACGACGATAGCGCGTTTGAAGTTACAAAGCTTGATAAAAACACCTATCTGATTTCAGGCGGGAAAATTAACCGCCTTGCAAAGGTTACGGATGCAAGAAATACAGAGCAGGTTATAAGACTTCAAAATATAATGAAAAGTATGGGTGTTTTTGAAACATTGCATAATTATGGTCTGAAAAACGGCGATACAGTAATATTAGGACATTTGGAACTCGGATATTATGACGATGAAATCTGGGGAGAAGGAAGCAAGGTTTAATAGAAGTGAATACAGCTATAGAAGAAGCGAAGAAGTGTGAAATAGATGTGCCGATTGGCTGTGTGATAAAAAAAGACGGGAAAATTATTGCTTCAGCTCATAACAGACGGGAGTCTGACAATGATATAACCGCACATGCGGAAATTCTTGCAATAAAAGAGGCGCAGAAGGTTTTAAACACATCCCGCTTAAATGACTGCGAAATGTTTGTTACACTTGAGCCCTGTCCTATGTGCGCCTGGGCAATTATTCAAAGCGGGATAAAAACTCTGTATTTCGGCTCATATAATCCGCAGTATGGTGCTATGGAATCAGTACTTAATTTACCCCTGCTTGCAAAATCCAAAATAAAAGTGTATGGTGGTATAGAGGAAGATACTTGTAATAAAATTCTGGAAGATTTTTTTAAGAAAATACGATGATTACAAAAACAGAGCTTGATAAACTTGTAGAAAAATACGAAACACCGGAGTTCATAAAAGACGACCCGATACAATTTATTCACAGGGGTAAATGTAAGGAAGAAAGTGAACTCTATGGGTTTATAGCATCGCTGTTTGCCTACGGTAACAGAAAAATGTTTATTAAGAAGCTGGAAGACATTTTTCAAAGAGCTGATAATGATATAGTTAACTACATTAAAAACGGGGATTTCTCTAACCTTAGAGGGGTCGAATACAGATTTTCAAAAGAAAACGATATTATTCCTGGTTTTGAGATTCTTAATAAACTTTATACCGAATCTAAAGGGCTGGAAGAATTATTCAGCTACGGATTTTCTTCTGATAATTTTCTTCAAACTGTAGTTGACTATTTTTACTCAAGAGCCCCTAAAACTGTCGGGCAGGGGTTTTATCATATGATACCAAATCCTGCTAACGGCGGGGCTATGAAGAGAATGAATATGTTTTTACGCTGGATGGTTAGAAAACCTCCGGTTGATTTGGGAATCTGGACTTTTATAAAACCTAAAGATTTATTAATCCCCCTTGATGTTCATGTTGCACGGGTATCAAGAGATATGGGATTATTAAAGCGTAAAAGTAACGATTTTAAAGCTGTTTTGGAACTTACGGAAAAGTTGAGAGAATTTTGTCCGGAAGATCCTGTAAAATATGATTTTGCAATGTTTGCTTTTGGTGTAGAATTAAATAATAAAAGTTAGGAGATTGAGTTATGTTCGAAAATATTGATGAAAAAACTGTTAAGTTCGCTCTGTTAATTTTGGTAGTAGTGATAATTTTTTCTATACCTTTTGCGGTAATTTCAAATAAAACCCCGTCTTCTAATATGGTTAATTCTCAGACAGTATCTTCGGAAGAATTGAAGCGAGATTCTGAGATGGAAGAAGATGCAAATGTGCAGGAAGAAGTTATTTCGGAAGATGAAAATGCCGATGCTTCTAATATACAAGAGGAAGAAAATGCCGGAGCAGATACCTCGGATAATATTGAGCATACAGAAAAAGCCGCTATTGAACCTCTTGAGCCGCTTGAAAATTTACCTGAAGAAGCTGCGGAAGCAAACGGAGCTGCTCCGAATGTAACTCAAGAATCGGTTGCAGATTTAATGACAAAGGCTGATAAATATAGAGCTGACAAAGATTATGTAAAAGCAATTGAAACATATAAAGCAGCGGCAGAACATACAGACGATCAGTTATTAAAAGCTCAATGCTACGAAAATACAGCGATGGTCTATGCTATTGTTAAACGTTACGGTTCTGCAATGTCATATGCCCAACAAGCATATAATATGGCTCCGTCTACAAACAGAGAACTTTTGCTGGCAAGACTTTATTACAAAACCGGTGATATTGATAAAGCTACAAAACGTGTAAATAACATTTTACAGCGCGACTTTTCAATGGATAAGTAAAGGTGTAAAAAAAGGTATAAAAAAAGAGTTGTACAGAATGCCTGTACAACTCTTTTTTAACTACATCAAAATCAGAATTAACCTCTGATATTAAGTTTTTTAACCAAACTTCTGTATCCTTCCAGATCTTTAGATTTAAGGTAAGAAAGAAGTCTTTTTCTTTTACCAACCATCATTAAAAGACCGCGTTTTGTAGCGAAGTCTTTCTTGTTTGATTTCATGTGTTCTGTAAGTTCAGCAATTTTTTTGGTTAACATAGCAATTTGTACTTCTGCAGAACCGGTATCTTTTGCATTAGCACCAAATTTTTCTACGATTTCCTGTTTGTTTTTTAAATTAATAGACATAGTTTTTCCTTTTTGTTGAGTGTCATATTGGCGTAAGCACTCTACAAAACTGATATTAATACAGTCAAAAAAAAAAATCAAGAAAAAAGAGGAAGGTTTATTAAACCTTCCTTTTTTTTAGTTAAAACCTTGAACCTGTCCCGAATGCGGTGTTTGATTTTTATCACCGTTATAAATATTATTTGAACCATTATTAGTACTAACACCGGCTTCAATATTACCTGAATTTTCAACGAGCCATCCGTTGCCCTCATTCCAAGTGGCATCTCCATCGCCAAAGCTGCTACCGCCGCCACTACCTGTACTACCACCGCTGCCGCCGTTGCCACTGCCGCCGACAACTATAATATCGCCATCAATAGGTCTATAGTTTCCGCTATTTCCGTTACCATTGCCATTGTCATTGTCATTGCCGCTACCGCCATTGCCGCTACCGCCATTGCCGCTACCGCCATTGCCGCTACCGCCATTGCCATTGTCTCCAAGCTGAAATTTATCTTCTAAATTAGCAAGATAGGTTTCAGTATCTGAAAAAGCGGCTGCATAATCCTTCTTCTTATCATTTAGTTTTAAGGAATTTCCTAAGTATGCAGTTGTAAGCGGATCATTTCCTATAATCTTTCCATATTGTGAAACAAAGAATTCAAATTGATCCGGTTTAGGGCATAATGTTTTATTGTAACTACAATTTTTGCCATCAGTACCATTTAGATCCAGTGTAATAATTGATTCTCCAATATTATTAGTTTGTATAGTCCAGCTTACATTATCATTAGTTTGAAATTCTACAGTATTACCTGTTGTGACAGCAGTCATATCGCTAACATTTAAGTGGGTCGCTAAAAGATACCCGTATTTTAGTTTTCCGTTAAAAATAGCTTTGTTATAGGGAGATGCTAGCGGGATATATTGACATCCCAATCCTCTACAGTTATCATCGCTGCCTTTCTGATAATAGATTGAATTATCATTCAATAAGGTATCAGTAGTGGATGCAATAGCTTGATAGAGATTAATTACTTTTGTCTTATTCTTATCAGGGATTGCGTTACCGATAATAGGTGTGAGCAAAGCTGCTGCTACGCCGACAATTCCAAGCGTAATTAGCACTTCAGCCAAAGTAAAACCATTCTTTTTCATAAATAATCCTCATTTAAAATGCAGTATCTCAATTAATATTTATATATTTATTATATCAGTATATAAACAAACATTCAACCCCGCAGAAGTTGAATGTTTATTTATATACTGAGTAATTTTATTATACTGCCAGTGAATTAAATATGGACATAAATTCGATTCTATTAAAACGTTCCGCCAAGACTTTCATATGCTGCCAAGATATCATCAACAAAATCTTTAAAATGAATTGCAAAGGCAACTGAATCCGATACATTCATACCACCATTAAAATCTTTTACACCAACTATTTTGCCGGTAGTATTCTCGCGATCGTTTTTCATCGCATCATAGACCTTTGGCATAAAATTCTTTTCATTATTGCCGCCGTCATTTTTGGTTATATAGTATGGAGTCTCAGATGTATATTGTTCTACAACTGATTTCATAGCTTTTTCAAGAACTGCTTTATCAAGACCGGCACTTGCAAGAGCTGTTACAACTAAATTACCAACATTTGTTAATCTTTCTGTAATTACATCTCTGCATTCATTCCAAGCATTGTCACCATCTGCATAACCATTCTTCTTACGGATATTTCTGCTTAATACAAGGGTTGTGTCATTATTATATAGATCTGCAAATGAATGAGCTGTAATATTATCATTCCAGCTACCCCTTGATGTAAATGCTTCAACATGTTCACATGATGCATCTTGACCCCAATCGGCAGTTTCGTCTAATCCATCTATAATACTTTGATAATCAACCTTTTTAACAGTAACGGTAATAGTTTTAGATGCAATCACCTCTCCGTCAACGAGGACATCTACACTAACACTGCAAGGTCCAACGTTGTCACCGGTAGTGATTGTAACACCACCGTTTCCATCAATACTTACACTCACACGGTTGTTTGTTGTGCTGGCTTGATAAGATACCTTAGAGCTATCACCATTAACGGTACCAATATTAAATTCTTTAGTAGTACCAGTAGTAAGTGACATGTCTTTAAAATCTTCATTCCAAGAGACATTAGTATCATCAATAACAACGGAGTCACCTACCTCCTCAATCTCAGATACTTTATCCACTAAATTATTGATAAGGTTGTTAACGGAGAAGATATCGCCATCATTAATAAGCTCAGATATAACGGACTCGTAATCAAGAGAGCCAAAGACAGATTTGATAGCAGAGAGATAAGAATCGCCTTTGTCAGCGAGAGCCTGACAGTAATTAATAGCGGCATCTTTTATCATCTGAGCGGCTTTATCGGAATCATCATCAGCAAGATCCATAGCTAAATCGTACTGATTTTTATAAAGCTCATTTAAATTTTCAATAGGCATGTCAGCATAACCGTTAGGCATAATTTCTCCAAGATTGAGAGCTAATTGTTCAACAACCCAATTGATTAGGGCATTAATATTAATATAATCTCCAATAGCAAGAGAACCTAAAGTTGTAAGCCGTGAGTCAAAGATATTACCAGTAGAAGAATCTAAAACAGGTTTAGCTGTGTCAGAAACCTTTAAAGCAGAGCCAAGTGAAACTTGAGAACCCAACTGTGCAGAAGAGAACATCAGCGCGAAGTCACCATTGGCAACTTTTTCAAGAGCTTGATTTATAATTTGATTAAAAAGCTCTTTGGCATTGCCAAATTTTACATTAGTAGCAAGAGCATCCGCGATAGTATCACCTAATTGACGGGCAATTGCATTATAAAGAGTACTGTTATCTTCTAATGTTAGAGCATTAACATTTAACCAGATCAAGCATTAACAGTCGTAAACCGCCTTCAGGGCGGTTTACAAAACTTTGCCCACCCCCCACCCTAACACAATATATTAACTTTTGTAACAATTTCTAATATTATCCTAAAGTTTTTTATAAAAAATGCCGTTAGACATGCAAAAGATTAAATTAGGGAAATAAAGGAGTTAACAATGTCAAACGAAATTTCAAAATTTTATCAGTTTTTAGCAAAGCAGGGACAAAATTGGACAGAAGTTGCAGATTCAAAATATGGTAATGATGACGGATCTGTAATTAAGGCTGAATTTAAAGATTTTATCAATGCAGAGTGGAATGGCGAAGAAATGGGTCTTGATTTAACCACTGACCTTGTTAACAAATTTTGGAAAAAAATTGACACTAATCAGAGCACTTCAGTCATTAAAGGGACAGATGGTATTAGAAATTATAATGGTCTTGATGATAAAGAGATAGAAAATATGGAAACCAGAATTGTTGCATATCAGCAATTCAATGAATATTCTGATGAATATATTAAATCACCAGGTGTATTTACATCATCTGATGCTGCCTGGAAAAATGATGTAGAAACTGAACTTATGACTCATCTTGAAGAATGGATAAATAATGGCTGTCAGGGTGATTTGACAGCGTATCTTGAACAGTACAGACCATCAGTTGAAAACAAGTACACAGCTCAATACTGTGCAATAGAATACCAGAACGAATTACTTAAAGATGTATTAAAAGATTATCCGGAATACAAAATCGG
>CALUTG010000025.1 GCA_944323615.1 Candidatus Gastranaerophilales bacterium | reverse complement strand
GGTAGAGTATCTATTTTAGATACGTTCGGCTCTACCGTCTAAACTGCTTTGCTTTCATAGCCAAAGCCTCACTGGGCAACTGAGCTACTTCCGCCTCATAGTATTAACTTTTCAATACTTAATGTATTAAATTTACCCCAAACAAAATTATTTTTCAAGCCCCTATTGAACCTTCGCAGGAATTGCTGCCTGCCCAGGTTTCCCCATCGGGAGATCTATAGCAGAATCAACTGTTGAACCTTCTTCTGGAGATGTATGTGCGTATAACCGTAAACTTAAAGTAGATAATAATACCTTTTTGTCTTTCTCATACGGCTTTACTGATAAATTATTTATTTTTATATAATAAGGGTATTGATATACGTCTTGAATAAGTTTACCTAAATTAATGTAATTAGAAACAAGCTCCATATTTACATCACAAACAAAATAAATATCTTTTCCAAATTTTACAAAAGCATCACTTTCAGGATTCGGAGTATAATCAATAGATTTTATCTTTACTGAATTTGCATGAACCATTTCCACAATATCACTGTATAGAGTGAAAAATAGTGTATCATTCCCCAGATCAGCTTCCAATGGATAATAAATCTTTTTCTGGGATGTCATAATAGAACTCTTAATTTTTTGAATTTTGCTTTGAACAATTTTAAGCTTTGTTTCTAAACTTGCCAGCTCTTTACCTGATTTTTCAATTTTAGCATTTGAGCTTTTAATCTCTTCTATTCCTGGCACAATTATTTTATAACTTATAAAAACAAATACCACAATTGCAATTACTAACGCAAAAACACCATAATATCTTCTATATTTTTCCATTTATCAGTCCTTTTAATTATTCAAGATCATCTATATCCGGCAGAGCTGCGGGTTTCGAAGAGCCCTTTTTCCCTGCTTTACTATTTGTTTTACCGGTTTTTTGAGAAACATTTTCCTTTTTAATTTCTGGAGCATCTGATATTTTAAATTGATAATAATCAGCATTCATAGAAGTAATAACTGAATCTGTATCAAAGTTTTCACTATCAGAAATTGCCTGAAGATTAGAATTTATAGTTGCAAGTCCAAGTTTTTGAAGTTTTATAGGTGAACTTGGGTCATAATCTTTTATATTTCTAAAGAAACTATATATACTCTCTAAATTATCAGCCTGACCCTCTATTGTTGTATTATCTCCCAATTCTAAAGATGTCAGCCATAATTTTTTAGGAATCTCTGTTCCTACAATGGTAAAATATGTATAAATATTTTTATTATGTAAAAGTCCAATACGTATTTCATCACCTTCATCAAATAGCTCTGCAGAAACACTCTCATTATCTTTTAAAAACTGATTAATATCGGCAATCTTTTTATCAAGTTCTGCGATTTCTGCTTTTCGCTGTGATTTTATATTATTTATGAATGAAAAAGCAATGACATTAATAACTAAAAACATTGCAAATAATGCAATTATAATCTTTATCATGTTTTCAAGCGACATAACCAGTTTCAACGATCTGAAAGAAAGTACAGGAGGTTGCTCCATAAGGTACACATCACCAAGTGTCATATTATAAAGATTCAAATGTGCAGTAGAATTATCACCAAAATCTCTGTTAATAGCAGCGCCTATTACATCTAATGAAATCAAGGTTGCAGCTGATTTGTCTATACCATCAGCAGTTTCTAAATATGGTGTCTTAGCATATGCACTAGCTTCCTGATGTATAATCGGAGCATTATATTGTAATTGTCCAGCTAAGACTTCTGCACTAATTATATTAGTTTTTGAAACTACACACAAATATTGTGAAGGAAGATTTTTAAGTATAGGCTTAATTGTTCCAACTACGGTTGCATAGTTTTCAGCATCACCCAGAACCTCGCCAATGCTTATTCTTTCTTCAAAACAGTCAACATAATTTCTACCCTGCATCGGGATAACTCTGCAAAAACTGTTATCTACAAGCAAAAGTACCCATGATGAACTTGGATTAACATCTACTCTTTCTTTATATATAAGTGAATTTAACGTAGAATTAACTGATGTATCAATGCCTGCAAGTTTGTACCCCAAATCCTTGATTTGCATAGCTATTTCTATCAGCATAACTTTTTGTGCTGCCGTATATGCAATTTTATTAAACTGAATAGTAGAATTTGGCAACTTTACAGCATCTATAGCAGGATCCGACTCTTTAAAAATAGGATGTTCCAGGAGTTCTTCTTCTATAGCATTCATCAACTGTTCTTCATTCAAAGATGCCGGATAATCCTTTACTTTAAATGTAATTGCTGGAAGATTAAGATATATTTCAGAACCTTTTGGAATTTGTAAGTCAAGCAATAAATCCTGAAGCGTTTCTTTAAATATATCTAAGTCCGCAATTTCTTTACGGTTATTATCATAACTTAACTGTCTTGAACCATATTTCAGGACAGTCTGTGATACAAAATCTATTTGGGCAACTTCAAGCCCTATTTCCGGGGTAACGGACACCCCCACTGCGATATTCTTCTTAAATAAATCCATACCTATTTCTTCCTATTTTTTTTTATTGTACAATAAAACTTAATTTTTGTACACAGGGTAAATATATGAAAAACATAGTAGAGAGAATAAAAGAACTAAAACTAAAAAAGAACGCGATAATACTTGCACACAGCTATCAAAACATAGAAATTGATGAAGTTGCAGATTTTGTTGGAGATTCTTTATATCTTAGCCAGATGGCTAAAAAAACAGAAGCCGATATTATAGTATTTGCCGGTGTTTACTTTATGGCACAAACAGCAAAGATAATTTCTCCAGAAAAGAAGGTCCTGCTACCAAATTTAAATGCAGGATGTTTGATGGCAGACATGATTGATCTAAACCAAATGGTGGATTTTAAAAAATCTCATCCAAATATCCCAGTGGTTTGTTATATAAATTCTACTGCAGAAGTTAAAGCGGAATGCGATATTTGCTGCACAAGTTCTAACGCGCTTGAAATTGTTAAAAGCTTAAATTCCCCGAAAGTACTTTTTGTTCCTGATGCAAATCTTGGCAAGTGGGTAGAATCAAAGCTGACAGGGGTTGAAGTTATTACCTATGACGGTAATTGTCCTGTACATAATAATATTACTGTCGAAGATATCCAAAATGCGCGTATCAAGTATCCGGATGCTAAAATCCTTGTTCATCCAGAGTGCAAACCGGAAGTCAGTTCACTCGGTGATTATATCGGAAGCACCAGCGGCATAATAGATTACGTCAGAAACAGCCATGATAAAAAGTTTGTAATCGTAACGGAAAAAGGCGTATATGACCGCTTAAGACGCGACTATCCGGATAAAGAATTTATCCTTATTAATAATAATATGCTATGTGAAAGCATGAAGCTTACAACTCTTGAAGAGATTCTTCATTCTCTTGAGTTTGAAGTAAATGAAATTACTCTTGATGAAAATGTGCGGCATTTAAGCGCCGACTGCATAGAAAGAATGTTAAAGGTATCAAAATAAATGACAGAACTATCTTGCATATATGGAAAAAATGCGGTTATTGAGGCTCTTGAATCCGGAAACAGAGAGTTCAACAGGATATTGATTTTGAATACTGCAAGAATGGATGAAAAAATTGAGAAAATAAAAGAGCTTGCAAAAAAATCCGGTATCGTTTTTCAGTTTGTTACAAAAGATAAGCTTAATCAAATGGTTCCGGAAGCAAGACATCAGGGGGTTATCGCTCAAGTTTCACCTGTCAGGTATGAAGAACTTGAGGATTTTTTGGAAAAAAGCTCTAAGGGTCATGTTCCGGTTATTATTCTTGACGGAGTAGAAGACTCTCATAATCTTGGTGCAATAATACGTTCTGCCGTGTGTGCAGGAGTTAAGGGGATTATTTTACCGTCAAGACGCGGCGTACTTGTTAACTCTACGGTTGAAAAAACAAGTGCAGGGGCAGTAAACAGTATTTCCGTAATTAAAGTAAATAGTCTTGTTAATGCCGTACAAAAGTTAAAAGAAAACAACTACTGGGTAATTGCTTCTGACCATCATGCAGAAGATAATTATTATGATATTGATTATACTGATATAAATTTCGCTCTCATTATGGGAGCTGAACATGCCGGCATATCAAAATCATTGCTTAAGCTTTCTGATTTTAGAGTTAAAATTCCTATGTTAACAAAATTTAATTCTTTAAATGTTTCTAATGCTGCTGCTATAATATTATTTGAGAGTGTACGGCAAAAATTAACAACAAATTTGAGGAAATGAGGTTTATATGACTAAACAGGATGAAAAGCTCAATATAATGGTTGATGATATATCCGATGAAGGAATTGATTTTAACAGTATTGAACCGGTTGAAGATTTGGATGATGAAAATATTTCAATCGAAGAGCCTAAAACTCAGGAAAGTTTATCTTCAGTAAATTCTGATGATTCAGTTAGAATATACCTCCAGCAGATCGGAAAAATTCCTCTTCTTTCTCCGGAAGAAGAACTTGAAATTGCAAAACAAATTTATGAAACAAAAAGCGAAATAGCAAGAAAAGTCCTTATTAATGCTAACTTAAGGCTTGTTGTAAGTATTGCTAAAAAATATATCGGCCGCGGACTTTCTTTTCTTGATTTAATTCAGGAAGGAAATATGGGACTTATTAAAGCTACGGAAAAATTTGATTATACAAAGGGTTATAAATTTTCAACCTATGCAACATGGTGGATTCAGCAGTCAATTACTCGTGCTATTGCTGATAAAGCTCGTATTATCAGACTGCCGATTCACTTAATAGAATCTATTAATAAGATTAAAAAAGCAACGCTGGATTTAACAACGGAGCTCGGAAGAATCCCTGTAAAACAAGAGATTGCTGATAAACTCGGGATTTCTGTTTCTAAGTTAACTTCCATTATTAAATCTACTCAGTCTACAATAAGTATTGATACTCCAACCGGGCAGAAAGACGATTCAAATAAAATAATCGATTATATTGTAGATGAATCCACTCTTGCGCCGGAGTCACTTGTATCTCAGGAAAGCCTTCTGGATGACATTAAAGGTATGCTGGAGCAGCTTAGTCCGAAGGAAAGAGATGTCCTTATTCTTCGTTTTGGTTTAAATAATGACGGAAACAAAAAGACTCTTGATGAAATCGGAACAATTTACGGAGTTTCAAGAGAAAGAATAAGACAGATTGAGAACAGAGCCATTTCTAAGTTAAAAAAGCTCTGCAAGAATAAAAACTTAACAGCAGGATTGAAAAATTACTTTGGAGCGTAGAATGGCAGATTTAGACAGAATTAATGCACTGGTTGGAAATAAAAATTTTGAAGAAGCCCTTCCTTTAATTCTTGAAGGACTAAGAGAGTCACCTGATGATTTGGAGCTGGTTAAGATAGCCGGACTGACAAATGTTAATCTGCAAAATTGGAGAGCTGCAAAAAATTATTTTGAAACTGTTGTTAAGTTTAAGCTTGAAGATGCAACCTCCTGGTTTTATCTTGCAAATTGTTATGAAAAACTCGGAGACTTAATCCCTGCTAAAAACGCTTATATTACTGTAATAAATTTGCGCAAGGAATATTTAGAAGCTTATAAAAGTTTGTGTATTGTGTTGATAAAGCTGAATGAATCGCTTGAAGCCGTTAAATACGCAAAAGAAGCACAAAAAATAGATCCGGAAGATTATCTTTTTGACTTTATAATAGGTACTTCCTATATGAAAGAAAAGGATTTTGATAATGCACTTCCGGCTCTTCTATCCGCTATAAATAAAAGCCCAAATAACATCGGCACTTATAATAGTCTTGGAACATGCTATATGGCGCTTGGACAGACGGATAATGCCATACAAAGTTACGAAAAAGCTCTGGAGCTAGCCCCGGGACTTCCAATGGCATATTTTAACCTTGGTTCCGCATACCAGATTAAGCAAGAGCATGAAAAGGCGATTGAATATTTAACAAAAGCCGTTGAACTTGAAGAAGACGAATCATTTCTGGCTGCGCTTGCAATGTCGGAAGTAAAACTTAAAAAATATGAAGATGCTCTTAGGCATTATAAACAGCTGGCTTTAATGTGCCCGGGCAAAGAAAATTATAAATATAACTTAATTACCTGTTATGAAGCACTCGGAGATATTCAAACAGCTATCAGCATGCTGGAGAATCTTGTTTACGTTAATCCTAAGTTTGTGCTTCCGGCACAAAAACTTGCAAGTCTATACATTCAGACTAACCAGCTTACTAAGGCAAAAGAGATTTATGATAATATATTGTTGAAAAATAAACTCACAACAGAAGTTATGCATCAATATGCAATACTTTCTTCAAGCCTTTGCGATACGGATACGGCTGAGAAAATGCTTAAAAAAGTCATTAAAATAAATCCTGATATAGCAAAAGCACATAAGGATTTGGCAATTATTTATCTGAATAAAAGGCTTTTTGACTATGCGGAAGACGAGTTTAAAACCGCACTGAGATTAGCTCCGAATGATTTTGAAATAATTTTTGAATACGGCAATTTTCTATATGCGATTTCAAAGAATACTGAGGCAGAAGCTTATTATAGAGAAGCTCTTGAACTTGAGCCGGGAAATGTTCTTGCATTGACTTTTATGGCTCTTAATAATCTGGTAATGAATAAACTTGATGAAGCCAAAGACTATATAATGAAGGCTGTAAAAGTTGAACCTCATCATGAATATGTTCAGTTTTGTGCCGGTAGAATCCTTTATGCACGTTGTGAGTATGAGGATGCAAAAAGATATTTAATAAGAGCTGTTGAACAGAATCCGGAGATTGAAACTCAAAATACACTTGCACTTACATATTTTGCCCTCGGGGATTATAATCAGGCTCTTAATATATTTAAAAATATTGACTCAAAACATCCTAACAGTATTTCTGTTTTAATGGATATTGCAAGATGTTATGAAGCCTTGGGACAAAACGATGACGCTCTTTCTTATCTTGATAAAGTAGTAGAAATTTTTCCTGACAATGAAGATGCTCATGAAATGATAAGAAAACTGTCTTAAACAGTCTTATCAATATTTCTGCCTAAATGTGTTTCAATAAATGTTTCGTTGTAATAGTAAAAAACACCTATTCCGGCAAGAACGATATAATAAAAGTTCACCAAGGTTACAAAGAAATGGAAAATAAGATTTCCGCTCACCAATGCAGACAAGACTGAAAGTATAAAATTAGCGGCAAGTATTATAATATACAAAAGAAGAGTTTTAAAGAAATGCCTGCTGAACAAATCTTTTAATGAAATAAAAAATGCAATAAACGGATTTCTGTTTTTGAAAAACATTGCCGGAAGGTAGAGAATTAAAAGAAAATAAGTAAGTGAAATTGTTCCGAGCAGGAGAAAATTCCACAGATTAAGTTTTACGAGCTGCTCGGAAGTTAAAGCGTTTAGAAACGCCTTCAAAGCTTCTGTTGATTCCATTGCATCCGAAAAAGCTCCGGCTGAAATTCCCGGATCTCCTATGCCCTTCATGCCTGCATAGTATGAAACAAAAACCAGAAGAAGTGAAACTGCAGTCATAACGAAAATACTTCCGAGAGAAGAAAGAAAATATTCGCCTACTCCGGGAGTAAATTCTTTTATTAAAGAGTTTGTATCTTCCCTGTATGGCTCTTTTACTGCCAGTTTTATCATATTAAACCAGCCGGCAATAAATGCCCCGAGCATTAACGTAAAAAGAATAATTGCAATAATCAAATTTATAACCTTTCCTGCCGCGGAAAAAGTTAAATATACACTTGATATTAAAGAAAATAGTATTAAAGGGGTTGCTATAACTATATATTTATTTGTAAGACTAAAAATGTTTTTCATTATTACCTCTAGATTCGATACTTGGTTATTGCCATTTCAACAATGTCATCAGAAACTTTAGAAGCTAAATCTCGAAAGCTGTTGGCGATGTTGGAATTTGAGTTAATCTCTGATACTGTAACTCCTTTATTTATCGAATCCATAATAGAAAAATAGTTATTCGGTATTTTCCAATATATTTTTTCACCTAAGGTTGTTTCAATATCTTCGACTTTTATTTCGTCATTTTCCATATAACGATTAATTATAATTTTTACTTTATCAGAAGGGTATCTTCTTGATTTAAAAAGATTCAAACATCTTTGAGAATTTCTTATAGCAGGAATATTTACTATGGTTGTAAACATAATCCAATCAGATAAGTCCAATATTTTTAATGAATTTGGATCAATATTTGATGACATATCAACTATTATGTACGGGAATACTCTTTTTAAAGCTTTAAAAAGTTCCGTAATCTGCTGCGGAGTTATGCTTTCTGATTGTTCTATATAACTGGGATCCGAAAGAACATACATTGACGTATCTTTATATTTTTCAAAAGCTTTAAGAAGAGTTTCATCTCTTTTGTCGATAAGATTTTTTATTACATAAGAGACATCAAAAGCCGGATTCAGATTCAAAAATGTGGAAATATCTCCAAGCTGAAGATTTAAATCCACAAGAGCTACTTTATCTTTTGTTGTTTTTGCAAGTTCAAGCGCCAAATTTACTGCAATAGTGGTTTTACCGATTCCGCCTTTATTTGAATAAATCGTAATTATTTTAGAAGCCGTATCATCCTGTTCTTCGCCATGTTGGAGAAAAACGCTCAAAATACGCTGTAAGTCTTCTCTTAATACAGGTTTTGGCAAAAACTCCTTTGCTCCGAGTCTCATTGCTCTTACTATTGAATTTGTCGAATAGTCAGAAGAAGTTATAACGATTTTGGAAGTAAAAAGTTTAACTTCTTCAATGGCTGCAAAACTCTCTTCGCTGCAATCCGTAATATCAATAAATACAATAATATTTTCCGGATTTTCTTTTATTTCCTTAAGTCCTTCATTATAGTCCGCAAAAAGTTTAATTTTGTCAGAAAAACCAAGTTCTTCAAGATAGGACTTTAAGATCTCTCTTGAATTATCCTTCGGATCCAGCACTATAATTGTAGAACAATTTTCCATATCTAAAGCACCTCTGGTTAACCTTTATACTATACATCAAACAGGCGCCGGATACAATTAGTTTACATAATTATTTCTAAGTCTTTTTTAGCAGTTGTAATTCCGTTTATCTCAAAGATCTGTTTAAGCGTTGATATAAGTGACGGATTGAGGATAATCGGAGTACATTTGCCGACAAAAACTCTTGTATTTTTGTTTTCCGTAAGATAAATCATCTGCGAAATTGTATTTCTGTCACATTTAGGAACAAAAACCGTAATCGGAAGTCCGGAATCTTTAATTTCGTTATAAACTTTTATTAATCCGAATGAATCAAAGCAGGTATTTATGTGAATAACGTTTTCTTTTTCTATGTTGTAAGAAAAAGAAATAATAAGAGTATCATTGTCGGATAATTTTATTAACTTTTCAAAATAAGCTTTTTGTTCGAGCGAATATCTTTCAAGTCCTATCATAAAAATCCTTTTATACCCTGAAAGTTTTTCTTTAATTTTTTTGACGGTGTCGGAATAATTATATCCAATTGTTACCGTTTCGCACTGCTTGCCTGTTTTAAACCCTTTTGCATTATCGGCAGACTCGATAACTCCCGAAAAATCATCACCTTCAATTTTAATTACTCCTTTAGGGGTTGTATAATCGGTTGTAAACAATCTTCCACGATAGAGATTTTCTATATTATGCAGAGAATGTTTTGTAAGTATAATCGGCCCCGGAAAAGTTGCAAAGTCTAAAAGACAATTCTCTAACCCTTGCCCGTACTGTCCCTTTAAATTTTTATATTCAGAGAATTTTGGAAAAGTGTGCGCTACCATCATATCATCATGGGTATAAACATCAATATCTGTCTTTTTAAGCGCTTCCAAAACAGTTTCAAGTTCTCTTATATTTGATCCTACAACAAGAGCCGCTTTAGATGGTGTAGTAGAATAAGAAACATCGGAAATTCCCTGAATTCCGTAGCGTTCTTCTTGTACGGTTCTCAAATTCATCATTAAATTATTATCAATTTTTGCAGCTTGGTATATTAATTTTTTTAAACTGTCGATATTTTTTTCTTCAGAATTTATTTCATCAAACAGTTTTAAAATCATAGTAAAACTTTCATTATCAGTTTTATCCATGCTTTCCAAATCCAAAAGATTAATACTAATACTTTTAGAAATAACCAGCATAATCTGGTATAAATCTTTAACTTGAGGCGGAACATTTTTAAGCGCGTTTCTTAAAGATTTTTCACCGAATCTTACTGCCTGAATAATATCGGAACTCTCTTGAAACAATTCCGTAGAACGAACCCCTCTCTTAAAATCTTCTTGTTCGTATAATTTATTGTATTTTTTTATGATTTTGGGAATAATGTCTTTAAACTTGCAGACAGCAAGGGTAAAGCTTGTCTCTGTAAATTCAGGATTGGAAACGGCAAGCGGAATAGTATTAAGGATAAGTTCCTTAATTTTCTCTTCTTTTATTCCTTTTTCTTCTAATGCCAGAGCATATTTTGCCACGAGTTTTAAATACTGGACGAGAACACTTTGCAGTGATGCAATTTTAGGATTGGTAGTGCATACCCCTCTTGAGGTGCAGCTGTCATATTGAAAATCTTGGTAATATTCATTCATATATATATGATAAATTCCTCTAAAAACTTTTAAATTGCCATGAAGGAGGATTCTAAGAGAGAATAAAATAGCAGCCCGGGCAGATTTATGATATAATTTACTAAGAGTTTGGAGGGTGTAAATGTTTAGTACGGAAATTACATACGAAGTCGTTACTTTTTCTATAGGAGATACAAAATCCGGTACAAAGATGGGGAAGCTGCAGTTGAAAGATTCTGCAACAGGGGAATTTTTAAACTGTATTCTCTGGGAAGAGGCTCTGAATCGTATGGATCCTAAACTTTTCCGATGCGGAAACCTTTTAAGAATTGTTTCCGGCTCTTTTAACGAGAAGTTTAACAACTGCCTTGTATCTTCTCTTGAACTGATTAAAGAAGCAAAAACAGGCTTGAGTGAAGAAGAAAGAGCAGGGGTTTACTCCAACCTTATTGAATATACAAATAAAATTAAAAATGATGATTTAAGAAAATTTGTGGTTGATATTTACGAAAAAAATAAAGAAAAAATCCTCACAGCTCCCGGAGCTAAGCTTATGCACCACAACTACATAGGCGGTCTAATGGTTCACGTGCTGGAATGTCTTGAATACGCAGATGTTAATATGAACGCATTTTTTCAGCGTGTAAGCAGGGATGAAGTTTATGCGGCCTGCCTTCTCCATGATATCGGTAAAATCTTTGAATACACGGTTGATCTGGAATCCGGATTGATTGATTATGATGAAGATTTTAGAAAAGAATGGATTACTCACTCTCAATACGGGTTTAGTATCTGTATGAATGCCGGGTTTAAACGGGTTGCCAAAATGATTGCCGCACATCATGCCAGAGCGGAATGGGGCGCAATTGTTGATTTGAATGAAAAAGATTTAGAACCGATTTTGTACCTAATCCACCACATTGATGACCTGTCTGCCAAGTTTGGTAAGACAAATGTAGCAATGCTCGAGGGGGTAAATAAAGGAAAAGAGAGGAATGACAGCAAAAACCCTGACGATTAAAAATTATTCAGGCAATCCGTGAAACTCCCGGGTTATATATTGAAAAGGAGAATATATGTCAGAAATTCGATGGATACAGCGATTTAATAACTATAAAAAAGCGTTTTCCAATCTTATGGAAACAAAGCATTGTATTGATGAAAATGAGATTAATAATATTTATACAATGGCGCTTATTCAGGCATACGAAATTGCTTTTGAACTCGCATGGAAAACTCTTAAAGACTATCTGGAATATAATGGAATAAAAGCTGATACTCCAAGAGAAGTTATTAAAGAAGCTTTTTCAAATAATATAATTGAAAACGGACAAATATGGATTGAGATGATGGAAGCAAGGAACAAAACCTCTCATACATATAAAGAAGAACTTGCAAAAAGTCTTACTACAGATATTTTGAACTGCTATGTCAACGAGTTTGAAAGATTGTTAGTATTTTTAAACAATAAAACGGAAAACTAAGATGGAACAATTTGGGCTTAGTGAAAAAACTATTAAAATGATTAATGACCTTTTTACCTCAATCCCTCAGGTCGAAAAAGTCATAATCTTTGGCTCACGAGCAAGAGGAAATTATAAACCGGGATCGGATATTGATTTTGCTCTGTTTGGAAATTTTAATGACAAATTAATCCGTCATATTTCCGGAGCTCTGGATGAACTATCAACCCCGTATAAGTTTGATATCATCGATTACAGCAATATTGATAACCCTGATTTAAAAGAAAATATTGATAAAACAGGAGCTGTTTTTTATACCAAAACTCTTTAGGCTTTATATCTTACAATTATCCAAAATTGTGGTATAATCAGGTTATGAATATTAACCCGATTAACAACAGAAGCAGTGTAAATTTCCAAAGCGGAGGAATTAATGATAAAAACAATCCCGCTGCCGGAGATGAGACACGTAAACAGTCTGATAAATTGATGAAGGAGCTTGATAAGATGAGTATGATTAATGGAGCTAAGGTTTCTAACCCTAAGAACTATGAACTTAACCTTTCTATGGAAGAGCTGGAAAAAAGAACTCATAAAGATTATTTGACCACAAAAAAGATGCTGGCGGTTGACTCTCCTGAATATGCGGAGCTTGCAGACGGAGACAAAGAAGCTCTTAAACATCTTGTGAAAGCTGCCGCTGTTTTGGATAAAGTTAATATGCAGCTTGATAATCCGAACAACCTTCCTTTTAAAGAATATTTGGAATCAGAAATCGCTAAAGGCAATAAACAGGCTGAACTTACCAAAATCCTTTTTGATGCACAAAAAGGTGTCTGCTCTCTTGATAGAGAATCTCATATGATTGAGCTTGCCAAAGGGGTTCATGAAAGAGCCGGCAAAGGAATTTACCCACAGGATTTAGAGAAAGAAGAATTCCATAACATACTTATTAAAATGCTTAAAGAAGGTAAAACAGAAGAAGTTAAAAAGATTCTTAACCAGAGATCAGTTGTGGAAAGAAACGGGGACGAACTTAAAGCAATTGATTATGTTGATAAGTTTAAAGAAGACTTTGAATATATGGCATCAGAGCTTGAAAAAGCTGCCGAAGTTTCTACAAATGAGGATTTCAACGAATTCTTGAAACTTCAGGCAAAAGCCCTAAGAACACCGGATCCTATGCTTGATGCTTACGCTGATAAAAAATGGGCAACTCTTCAGGATACCCCTCTTGAGTTTACAATTACAAGGGAAAACTATTCTGATGAGATGACAGAAACAGTCGTGGAAAACCCTGAACTCAAAGCTCTTCTTGATAAAGCCGGAATAGTTCCTGTAGCAAAGGATTTTCTTGGCGGAAGAGTCGGTATCGTAAACAAAAAAGGAACGGAAGCAATTCTTAAGGTAAAAAGCTATTTACCCCTTATGGCAGATAATATGCCGTTTAAGGATAAATATGAGCAGAATATTTCACCGGACAAAGAGTCAAAGCAGACAATGATTGATGCTGATTTAGTTGCAGTAACCGGTGATGTAGGGGAATTCAGAGCGGGAATCACTCTTGCCGAGAACCTTCCTAATGATGATAAACTTTCTGTTCAGCTTCTTGACGGCGGAAGAAGAAATGTTTATCACAGACAAATCCGTCTTATAACATCTGATGATGCAAAAGAAAAACTTCAAAAGAGACTGGATGCTATTTTAAACAAGGATTTGCATAAATATTATAATGATGAAGCAGATCACTGGTTTACGGTAGGGCACGAAAACGGACACTCTCTCGGACCAAAATCCGGAACCGAAGGGTTAGGCAAATATAAATCAATAATTGAAGAGAATAAAGCTGATATGATTTCTCTTGCAATGCTTGACGTTTTAACGGAAGCCGGCATGTACACTCCGGAACAGAGAGCGCAAATCATTGTGACTTATGCAGCTGATAATATGATGACTGCAAAACCAAACTTAAGCCAGGCTCACAGAGTTCGCTCCGTTATGCAGAATTATTTCTTTATAAAAGAAGGTGCAATGACAATTTCACCGGAAGGCGTTTTGGATGTGAATATAGAAAAAATGGTTCCGACAGCAAGAAAAATGCTTGAAGAAATTATTGAAGTCCAGCTTTCAGGCGATTTTGCCCGCGGTGAAAAATACGTAAATGATTATTTTGTCTGGACACCGGAGATGGAAACAATGTCTCAAAATATTAAGAAAGTTTCTAAAACTCTTAACGGCAGAGTTGAGTCTCCGCTTGCGGATAAGCTGCTTGCTGAATAGAGGTAAAGTATGGTTTTAGAAAATAAACTCGCTATAACAGATTCAGCCGAACTAATGAGGCAAGAAGAGAAAATAAGCAAAAAAAAGGCTCTTGAATTATGGGAAAAAGGGTTGCTTGATTCTTTTGTGCCGGGAACTTTTGAGACCTTATCAAAAATTCATAAGTATTTATTTGATGAGATTTATTATTTTGCAGGTGAAATCAGAAATGTTAATATTGCAAAAGGAAGTTTTAGGTTCGCTCCCGTAATGTATCTAAAACAAGCATTAGAACATATTGATCAAATGCCCCAATCAACCTATGAAGAGATTATTGAAAAATATGTGGAGATGAATATTGCGCATCCATTTAGAGAAGGCAACGGGCGCAGTACACGTATTTGGCTTGACTTGATTTTGAAAAAAGAAATCGGTAAAGTCGTTGATTGGAATGCTGTTGACAAAAATGATTATCTGCTTGCAATGGAGCGCAGTCCTATTAAAAATGTTGAAATCAGAGAGCTTCTAAAATCAGCTTTAACTTCCCTTACGGATGACAGAGATGTCTATATGAAGGGAATTGATGCAAGCTATAATTATGAAGGTTATTTTACATATAGAATGAAAGACCTTAAATAAGCAAATATTTAAATAATTCCTGCAAACAGAGGACGTCAGGGAGATAAATCATGTTTATCATGCAAATATCAACTATGGCGGAGGATTTAATATGGTTTCTGTTGCAACAGCTCCGGGAACAAATTATATTGACTGGAATAAGATGATTGAAGATTACAAAAATCAGCAGCAATCTGACGTCTTTGCAGAGGATGGTATTTTGCTTGACAGAGGAACTCTTATCCCAGTTAAAGCTAATCACTCTGTTGCAGAAACAATGAGAGAGTTATCAACTATTAATGAAGAAAATATAATGTCCAGCCTGAATGTTTTGTTATGCCAGATGCAGTCAAAAACTCCGTATTCGCTTTACACAAGAGATATTCTTGATTCGTTTGAAAAACATATTGATAAAATAACGGATGTTATGGGTGACAGGTGTCTTGGTATAATTTTTGCGGGAGAACCGGAAGATATTATAAATGATCTAAAAGGTGCGCTTGGAGATTCTTGGAGAACGGATTCAAATATTTCAAGATTTTTTAAGGCTTCTAATAGCTATATTGCAGAACTTCAGTCGGAAAAAGCAGCAAACGCAAAATATGCGCGTTACAGTGAAGAAGGCGGAAAAGTCGGTTTAGGGTATTATAACTGATAAGCTTACTTCCTCTGCGCAAAAGCATACCCTGTATACATTTTTTATCCTGAACAGTAATGTAAACAGGCTCGACAAGACATCTTAGGCGCGAACCGTAAATCAAATATTTAATTAACTAAATATTTCAGGAACTCTTGATTTGCTTCTCATGCGCCTATTGTGAATTTTTGTAACAATTATTTCCCAAACACTAAAGTTTGTTTCAAAAATACCGATAACAATATTGTATTTAGATAACGTATTAAACTAAGCAACATTATTGTCATATTGGCAGGTTTAGGTAGTGGTTCAATGACAGGTGAAGAATTTTTCAAATTTAATAACGGCAAGGAATTCAGGTTTTCAAACTATAAAGAAATAAAGGAAGAAGACCTGAAAGGTGCTGATGAGAAAACGAAGAAGCTTTTTAACATTTTTGCAGGCGAAGATAAAGTCTTACAAAAAGCAGAAGCAAAAAGTTTGTTTGAGGTTTTAAAATCTGTCGCGGGAGAAAACAAAATCTTAGAAGAAAACGAAATCAGCATATTCACAAAGGAGAATATTGTGGAAAAAATTGATACCAATATCTTCGTAAATTTTGTAAATAATATATTCAAGCCTGAAGAAAGAAGTCAAAATCAATCGGTGCAACCTCTTCCAGACGGCACATTAAGTCAAGAAGAACAAACATTTTTAGAAGAAGCTGCCTGTAAGGAAATTGTAGTTGATATTATTGACGACAACCTTACAGAAGCTTATGAAATATTAAATACTCAATATTTAGGTGCAATTTCAGGCAGGTACGATGAAAGTAAAGATAAGAATGATATCTTAAAAACATCGAATGTAGCAAAAGTTTTGGAATACCAAAATGCCGGTATTGAATGGATGAATCAAGCCAAACTGGCTCCTCCAAACGGACTTACGAGAAAAGAATATTATGAAGGCAACAAAGAACATATTAAAGATATGATTCTTACACGGGTTTTAGTATTAGATACCAATACTAAATTTAAAGAATTGAAGAATAAGTATTCGGAAGAAGAACTTGCTGAAATTATAGGCGATTATGTTGAAACACTGTGTTCAAACGCTTCAATGGAAGATTTAAAAAACATTCAGAAGAATTTTGTATCATTGAGCGGGGTTGAAGAGGTTCAAGCATTAGAAAAAGTTATTGATACCGCAATTGAATATAACAAAGACAAAAACAAGCCTATGCCAGCCGGTGAACTTGCAGGAATTAAAATCAATCAGCAAAATGGTATAATCCCTGACTATTGGAATACTGATGAACCAATTTCTTTTGAAGAAGTATATAAAATAGAAAGAGGAACAGAATATTCCCAATGCAAAATAGAAAAATATGCCTTAGCTAAAAAAGAAATGGAAATTGTAGCAAATGCGTACAACAAAAAACAACAATTTGTAGAATTTGCAGAAGGTTTAAGAAAAGATGAAACATTAAGTTCAGATGAAAAAGCCCAAAAGGTTTTAGAAGGCTTTGCTGCGTTTTATGCGTTATCAGAGGACGGCGGGCTAAATCAATTAAAAGAATTAATAAATAAATCAAAACTTCCTATTAGTATTGATGAAAACGGATTTAATTTTGGAACATTAGATGATAGTGCTAAAAATAGAGCGTTAAATTCTTTATTAAAACTGGCACAACAATCAAAAGAAGCCGAGTTTGAAGAATTTTTGAACGGTAAGACAATAGAAGATTATAAAAATGCTTTAGCAGAGGCACAAAATGATGCTATTGGAGAAGAGAACGGTAAAATGATGGCAGAAGCCATGAAGAATGATAATTTAACCTGTATACAAAGATGGACAGGTAATACTTCAATGGTTGGTATGGGAATGACCGTTGTAGGAGGTATTCTTTGTTTTACCCCGCTTGCACCATTGGGAGCGGGAATGATAACTGTCGGGAATACTCTTGCAATAGGCGGCATGGTCGCTGAAACAGGCTTAGGGGTTGCAGATTATGCGACTAAAGATGTTCAAACGATAGAAGAAGCGGAACAGTTGGGTAAAAATTTCTTGATGAATGCCGGAGGTTTCATTATAGGTATGGGAGCCGGAAAAGCCGGTATGAAAGCGTTTAGTAAACTAATTGACGAAAAACTTGTGGCGGTGTTCGGTAAGCAAATTGCGGCCGGAAATAAGGCGCAAGCATTAAAAACAGTATTTACAAACCCTGAATATTTAAAGAATTTTATGACAGCTGCGGGTGCGAAATTGAGTGCGGATTTTGTCATCTCTTATGCCGGAGATTTGGCTATGATGGGAATCCTTGACACGGATGATAATTGGCAATCATTATTAAAAGCTAACTTAACCGGTATTTTGGTTGGTATGTCAGGTGATATTAAAGATGTATCGGGAGCTGGCAGACCTCGTAACTTTGGTGTTTCAGTCGGAGTAAAACCTATGACTGAGATGGATTACGGACGAAGACTTTTAGGTAATGTTGTCACTGTTGTTGACCCTAAAACCGGTGCTGCCGTGGAGGGTGAAGTAACAGGGCTACATAATACAAATGGACACGTTGAGATTGAAGTCAACGGACAAAGATTCTCTACTAATGATGTGACCGAAGTTAAAAGAGAGGTAAAGGCACCAAAGTCTGATGTAGAGAATTTTTCAAAAGAGGACGTGACTAAGTTATTAAAAGATAAAGGATTCCCTGATGACCTGATTAGTGATATTCTTAGCAAAACTACTAAAGAGAATATAGAAATAGTTCGTGAAATGGTTTCAGACAAAGATTTCCCGAGAGAACAGCTTGTGTATATTCTAAGCTGTACTACAAAGGACAATATAGAAATAGCAAGGGAAATGATTTTGGATAAAGATTTCCCGAGAGATGAGATTATGTATATTCTAAGCAATACTAGAAAGGACAATATAGAAATAGCAGAGGACCTGCTTTCAGATAAAGATTTCCCGAAAAAAGATATATGTGGTATTTTAAGCAAAACTACTAAAGATAATATAGAAGTAGCAAAGGAACTGATTTCAGATAAAGATTTTCCGAGAAAAGATATATGTGGTATTTTAAGTAAAACTACTAAAGATAATATAGAAATAGCACACGCTCTGATTTCAGATACATCTTTCCCGCGAGATTTAATTAGTGATGTTCTTAGTAAAACCACTAAAGATAATATAGAAGTAGCACGGGAACTGATTTTGGATAAAGATTTCCCTAGAGATGAGATTATGTATATTCTAAACAATACTACAAAGGACAATATAGAAATAGCAAGAGACCTGATTTCAGATAAAGATTTTCCGAGAAAAGATATATGTGGTATTTTAAGCAAAACCACTAAAGATAATATAGAAATAGCACACGCTCTGATTTCAGATACATCTTTTCCGCGAGATTTAATTAGCGATGTTCTAAGTAAAATTACTAAAGATAATATAGAAATAGTAGAATCAGGTATAACAAACAGAAATTATCTTAAAACAAAGGATGGGACTGAAATCACTTTAGATAATTTCAATCGGCTGGTGGTATTGAAATTCAAAGGAACAACGAAAAAGGTTTCATACAGCTCAGAAGATTCAAAAACCCCAAATTTAATTGAGATTTATGATGTAAAAAATAAATTAAATTCTGAAATACATAAAAATGATGATTGTGAAATAGAACTGGATTATGTTCATGGAAAGGCTATTACTAAAGATAAAAAGAGCGGTATTGTAACAGAAAGAGAATTACAACAATCTGAATATCCCGTAAATATTTCTTTCAAATCCAAGTTTTGGCACAACCTATCAAACGAACTGGAAGATTGTAAATCAATAGATGAAATAAAAACAATATCAGATAATTATTCTTCAAAAGGCTATAATATACCAAATTATATTTTAGAATATTCAATAAACAAAAATATAACGGAAGGATTTTCGCAATGTAAGACATTGGAAGAACTTAACCAGTGTAGAGATGCATATATTTCAAAAGGTATTACGGTACCCGATAAGATATATAATAAACAATACAATACAATTATATACAATGAAATAAAAAACTGCCAAACAATAGACGACTTGAACACCTTTAAAGACGCTTATTCAAAGAAAGGTATATCTATTCCTGAAGATATATATAATTCCCGGCAAAATGAAATTTTTAGCCGTCAATTAGATTCTTGCAAAACTATTGAAGATTTGTATGCCTTTAAAAATGCCTATTTGAAGAAAGGCATAACTATTTCTGATAATATATTTAATAAAAAATTGTACAGCATTATTTTAACAGAAATTAAAAATTGTAAATCCCTAGAAGATTTAAATAGTTTAAAAAAGTATTATAAAAAACAACCTTTTAGTATTCCTAATAAAGTTTTTGATTATTATTCCGCACAACTAACAAATCCTCCGTTGAGTAATTTAGAAAAAAGAATTAAGTCCGGTAATGAATTTTCGAATGACAGATTCCAAAAAGAACAATTTAACCTGAGTGATTCTAAGTACGAAAACAATCTTGAAGCAGTATACAGTGATATGCAGCGGCGCATTGAAAGAGATATGGGTGCTTTATCAGATACTCAAATTTCCGATATTGCCCAAAATATTAGTCTTAAAATGCAAATTCCGGTGGAAGAAGTTTTAGAAGTAATGTCACGACTCACACAATTTGGAAGTATGAAAACATTAGAAAAATTAGGCTCGGAGTTAGATAAATATAATATTTCCGGCTTCTATACAGAAGGAGGAATTTCGAGCAATTCTACTTTGAATTATTTATTAACTAAAGAGCAGATTACTTTAAACAATGGTTCAGAAAAGAAAGCGTTTATTCTTGATGATGCCGGATTAAAATATTTAGAAAGTCTTAAGCCTACTGATATTAAAGAGTTTTATCAAAAAGTAAAAGAGCAAAAAATAGTATTAATAGAGTTAGATGGCACCGGTTTAAAAATCGGAAATAATTATTATTCTTATACGATGTTAGATGGTGGTCAAAATTTAGGTGCTATGACGGAAGCTGTTCTTGTACAAACTCAATCGGGTAAGAGTATTGATGAAGTTTTACAAAGTGATTTTAGACAAAGATTAAATAAGATATTTGAGGATACTGATACTGGGGAAAATTTTGCGGATTCTTTCGTAAAAACTGTTTCTAATAAATATATCGCAACTCCGCAAAATATCGCTGCACAAATCAGACCAAATATGCCGGATGCAGATTACATTAAAAAAGTCATAGAAACTGTTGTTGAAAATACTAAGGGACTAACTGATACGGAAAAGGTCATGGCAAGAAGTGTAATTGCTAAATATTATGATTACATGGTTAAAATATACTCTCAGGATTCTATTGCAGAATTATTAAAAACAAGGCATAACGCAATAGAAGAACATGTACTGCGAATAGGCAAAACAATGGATGATGTAGTATATATTTATCCTGTAACAGGAAAAAGTTTTGATTTAGTGTGTTTACAATATGCTAAAATAAACGGAATTGAGCCCGGAAAAATTATTCAATATGATGGTACAAATAATAACAAATCGCTAAATGGTAAAGTTGTTGTATTACTGGATGATGTTGTTGGTTCCGGTGATTCAATGACATCACAACAATTTAAATATGAGCAATTTTTATATAATCAAAAAAATGTTAATATGTTATTTGTACCTATAACTTGCGCAGATAATGGCAAACATAATATTATCAACACAATATGCATGAACTCAAGGTCAGGAAAAGATTTCTTGATTTATGATGCTACACAAAGCAGCCGGTATGAAGATTTTGTAAATTTATTAACTCTGGAAGAAAAAAGAATATTAGACAAAGTTATTGGTAGTAAAGGTTATCATGAATCCGGTCTGGTTACAGGGTTTCAATATA
Organism: Candidatus Gastranaerophilales bacterium; assembly: GCA_944323615.1. GTDB lineage: Bacteria > Cyanobacteriota > Vampirovibrionia > Gastranaerophilales > Gastranaerophilaceae > CAG-196. Next base: position 6,470 of record CALUTG010000025.1, on the reverse strand, counting down.
TGACCCCTGATAATAATTCTTGTTTAAGCGGATATTTAAATCTCATAAATTTAAATAATCCAACGGCTGATAAAACTTTGTCTTATAATGATGAAATTGGAAATATGCTGCTGCAATACATAAATGAACGCGGAAAGCATCCGCCGATAAAATAAAGTTACTAGATGAATCATGATATAATATATAAGGAGTTTCTATGAAAACAAATCAAATAAATAAAACTTTAATAAAACAATTAAATCTTGCTCAAAGCTTAGGAGACCAGAATATGACTTCAGCAATAGTATACGATGATTTTATGAAAAGCATTGTAGAACGGATTAAAATGTATGACATTGATATGTTAACAAAATCTATAATGATGATGATAAGGTCGGGAGAACTGGAGCAAGTTAGCGGTAACTTTTACAAATATAAAGACTTTCATATCTTAGAATTATTAAAACGAGACGGTATAGATTACTCTAATAAATTAAAAATATTAAATAAGCTGAATTTGGGTATTACCCAAAAACATATTGAAACCATTGATAAAGATGGTAGTGTTTACATAATTACGCAAATTCCCGGTACAGAAAAAAATAACCTTATTCCTTTGTGGAAATTTGGCAGTCAAAATATTTCTAAGGAAGATAAGTTATCTGCTTTTCACGATTTACAAAAGCTGACAAAGGCCGGATTTACAGATGATAGCATTTCTCGTTCAAATAAATTATGGTATGTAAACGAAAATAATCAGATTGTAATACCTACATTTGAGTACTTAAGACCAATCAATCCGGGAGAATCTTCAAAAGAAATTATTGAGAAATATTATAATATCTTATTTAAATAGGATACCTTTTATTTGCGCCCTCTGCTTCCAATGGCTTGTATAAATCCTGTGCAAGTTGTTCTAATTCGGTTGCTAATTCTATTTTATTTGCCCATTTTGCAGGAATTTTTCCCATGCCCAGATGAGCACCTAATATATTACCCAAAATAGCACCTGTACTATCGCTGTCTCCGCTATGATTTACTGCCATTTGAACCGCTTTTTTAAAATTATTTGGTTCTTTTAAGGCGCAATATATAGAAATTGCAATTGCTTCATCACCTACCCAACCTTTACCTAATTCTTCAATTGCAATTAACGGCTCAGCCTTTGTTTTTGCAAGCTCCTTTGCTCTTGTAATTAATTTTGTTACAGGCTCATTACCTTCATATTTTTTCAGGATAGGTAATGTTGCATCAACTGCTTCATTTATATTTTTACCGCTAATTATATGTGCAAGCATGCCGCTTAAAAATCCTGCTGACAAATATCCTCTGGGATTTCCATGTGTAAGAGCAGCACAATCAGCTCCTACTTTAAAAGCCAAATCAGGATTTTCATAATAAGCAAGCCCAACCGGCGCAACTCTCATTACTCCGCCACATCCCGAACTGCAATTTAGAGGTTTTTCTATTGAACCTGGAATATTAGCTTTCATTGCACTCATGCATGTTATTCCGGGGGCTCTTATCGCGTATAGTTCTTTTAATTCTGCAATCCAGCCTTTACCTTGTTGAATATGAAAATTATTATTTTGTGTATTAAACCACAATTTGTATGAATCAAAAATCATTCTTATATCCGGCAGCTTTGTTTTATCAACTGCTTTCCTAATCGCTTTTATTATTCCATCAGCAGTAAACATTGTCATTTGAGTATCATCCGTAATTTCAGCAAGACCTTTTGAATTAACTAATAAATCTTGTATTCCGTTTTTTCCGTAACGCTTTTTAATAGAACTAATACTGTCAAATTCTATTGGGTTTCCCAATGCATCACCGATTGCACCACCTTTTAAACAGGCTTTGTAATTGCTTAGTGCATATTTACCAGAAAATTTTAAGTTATTGGATGGAATAATATTCATATTTAAACTCTTTTTATATTCAGTATAAAACCTCTAAAAATAAAATTTTCTAGTTGGAATTCTTTACGGCAAATAAAGTGAAGAAATTTTGTCACAAATAAAAAGGGGATTTATTACTAATTCTCCGGCAGACTTCGCCTTACGTATTTCTTGTCCATTAAAATTTTATCAGAATAAGAATAAAGCCTGTTGAACGCTGTATCCAAATCTCCGGCTGATGTTGTAATCGAAAGATTCCGCCCGCCTTTTGAGTAGAGCGTCCCTTCTTTTAGCTCGACACCGGAATAATGAACGATAATGTCTTTATCCTGCGGGTATTCAATCATATTTCCGTCTTTCGGGTTTTCTGGGTAACCCTCGGATGCGACCACAAGTGTGGCAGAAACTCCGGAATTCAGGCGGAGTTTTATTTCATTAAGCTTCTGATAAATTGCGGCATTTAAAATATAAAGAAAATCTGTATCTATTTGGTTTAGAATTGATTGTGTTTCGGGATCTCCAGGCCGCATATTGTATTCAAGCACATACCAATCATTTTTTGCCCAAATTAAGCCTGAATAAATAAACCCGATAAAATCCGCTTTCTCATCAGAGAGCATAAAGTTGAGCTTTGTCTTATATAAATCCAGCCTGTCCTGCTGCACTTCCGTGAGATTAACCGGACAATATGAGCCCATTCCGCCCGTGTTTGGAGAATTTTTATCAAGACTCAATCTTTTAAAGTCTCTTGCCGGAGGAAAGTGCAGAAGATTCTTTCCATCCCAGAGCGAAATTAGAGATATTTCTTCGCCTTCAAGGTACTCTTCCATAAATATTTTTTTTGCACCTTCAGGAAAATCCTCTTTTAATTTTTCCATTTGGTTTACAAGCTCGTCCATAGAGTAAATTATTTTTACACCTTTCCCCCCACAAAGCCCATCGGCTTTTAAAACCAGCGGGAAAGCTGTCGGAGCTTTTATAATCGGTGCATTATTTATGGAATAATGGCTCATTAATTGTTTTGCAACCAGTTTGGAAGATTCCAGATTTGACCATTTTTTAGTCGGAGCAATAATATTTATTTTGTTTTTACGAAAAATATCCGCTATTCCGTCGCAAATCGGAGCTTCAGGCCCGACAATCACAATATCAATCTGGAGCGCTTTGCATTTTCGAGCCAGCTCTTCATAGCTTGAATATCTTATATCAACGGCTTCTTCAAATACGGCAGAGGAGGCAATATAGAGTTTATCTAAAAGCTTTGACCTCTTTAGTGCTTTACATATAGCATGTTCTCTTCCTCCGGAGCCAACAACAAGCATATTCATCCTTGGCATCCTCCGCAGTTTCCTTGACATCCGCTGCAATTATCTCTGCTGAAATTAATGGGTTCGTTATTCAGAAGTTTTTCTACAACCTGAGGGTAAATTATATGTTCAACCCTGTGTATGGCTTCTTCTAATTCATCATAGTGCATAGAATCATCTATCATAACGGGATATTGGGCAATAATTCTTCCTGAATCTAATTCCAGTGTGACTTCATGAATTGTGATACCGGTTACTTTCACCCCCGCAAGAAAAGCCTGTTTGATGGCATATTTTCCTTTAAATGACGGTAAAAGGGATGGGTGAATATTTATACATCTTCCCATTTTTTTAAGGAGCGATTCGGGTATAATCCTCATAAATCCGGCAAGAACTACAAGGTCAAATTTGTTTTCGTCAAAATATTTTTCCATCTCGTCTAGTGATAAAACGAGTGAGGGAATTTCAAGGTATTTTGCTCTTTCAAGGATATAGGCATCTTTATTATCTGATATGCAGGTAATATCAACATCTTTTAAGTATCTTGAGATTGCTTCGAAGTTTGAGCCGTAGCCTGATCCGAGGATTGCGATTTTCTTCATAAAACCCTCCCGATGATTCTTGGAGAAAACTCTTTACATATTTCTTTTATATCATCATTAAAAGATTCTGCAACCAGACAAAAGCCTATACCCGGGTTGAATACGTTATAAAATTCGTCTTTTCCGGTTAGTTCTTTTAGTTTTTCAAGTATAGGGATTTTTTCAAAGGAATCAAAATCCAGTTCAAAATTCGGAACAACTCTTTTTAAATTATGTTCAATTCCTCCGCCCGTAATATTTGCGCACGCTTTAATACTCCCTTTTTGCCATAGTTTCAGAACTTTTGAGTAATAAATATAAGACGGGGCTAGAGTTTCTTTAAACTCTTTTTCTGTTAATAATCCGTCAGAATAAAATTTTCTAACAAGAGAAAACCCGTTAGCGTGGACTCCGCTTGATTTTAGTCCTATTATTAGATCGCCTTTTTGCGGGCTGATATTATTTACCCCTGCGCTCTCTCCGATAACAAACCCTGAAATATCAATATTCCCTTTTGTAATCAAATCCGGCATTTCTGCGGTTTCACCTCCGAGAAGAGGGCAGTTGTGTTCTTTTAAAACTTCTGCAAGCGCAAGTATAATTTTTGAAATCTTATCACTCTCAAGCTTATGTACGGCTATATAGTCCATAAATCCTACAGCTTGAGCGCCGGATGCTGCAAGGTCATTAAGATTTGCGGCAGCTAGATCCTGCGCAATTGTTTTATACAACCCCCGCTCATAGAGCGGAATAATCTTTGTCCCGATTCCGTCACAGGTTGAGGCAATATTCCCGTTTATTCCCGCAAATCTGCCTATATTATCGCCGATTAAGGATATTTTTCTCTCAAGCTCGCAGGCTTCGCTAAGATTTACCCCTGATTTTTCGTACAAGTTATTCATACAAACATTATACCAGAGATTTGTACATCTCAAGGTATTTTTTAGCGCTCTCTTTCCAGCTGAAATCGGCTTTCATCGCGCTTGTTCTCATAGCGTTTAGAGTATATTTATCTTTATAAACATTCATAGCGCAGAGGATTGCATCCTTCATTGCCCAGCCGTCATAACCCCAGAATTTGAAGCCTGTAGAGTCATTAAGAGGATATCCAACAACGGTATTTTCCAATCCTCCGGTTGCTCTTACTATCGGCAAAGATCCGTATCTCATTGCAATGAGCTGGGATAATCCGCAAGGTTCAAATTTTGAAGGCATTAAGAAAAAGTCGGAGCCTGCATAAATCCGGTTTGCAACATCAGGCTTATATCCCACATAAGCCCTGATATTCGGAGTATTATTTGATAACCAGATAAGAAGATTTTCATAGTCTTTGTCTCCGGAACCCAGGAAGATAAAATCCGCATCAAGATGCTGCAAATCCCCTTCAACCTGGCGGATTAAGTCAAGACCTTTTTGGTCAACAAGTCTTGATACAAAGCCGATAAGCGGTCTTTCAGGATTATATTTGAGTCCGAAGTTTTCAAGTACTCGTTTTTTGTTTTCTTCTTTATTTTCAATTGATTTAATATCATAGTTTTTGAAAATATACTTGTCTGTCTTAGGATTAAATACATCGTAATCTATACCGTTAAGGATTCCAACTATTTTATTAGTATGACCTCTTAAAGTGTAATCCATACCCTCTCCGTATTCTCCGGTAAGAATTTCGTGAGCGTAATTAGGTGATACTACAACAATTCTGTCTGAGTAATTAATTGCGCCTTTCATCCAGTTTACGCGTCCGTAGTGCTCACAGCCCCATTCGTTGAATACAATATCTTTTCTCATATTTGCAAAATCAAGAATATCTTCAAACCAGACTCCTTGATATGCAAGGTTATGGATTTCAAATACGTTTTTGGTTTTGGACCAGAATTCATCAAATTTGTAGTTGGCTTTGATATACAAAGGAATCATTGCAGTGTGCCAATCGTTTGAGTGAATAATATCTGCTCTGAAATTAAGCTGTTTTGCATATTCTAATGTTGCAAGAGAGAATGCAATATATCTTTCGTGCTCATAGCGAGGGTCAAGCCATTTAGGATAGACTTCCTGAAAACATGAAAAATACCAGTCATTTTGTACAAAAAAAACATTTATGTTTGTGGAAGGGAGTTTGCACATGTGGAGTTTAAACTTTTGCGGTGAGTATCCGAAAGTTATCCACATCTCAGAGTTTTCGAGTTCTTTAATTCCCCATTTGTTTACATCAATACATCCGTGGAGCGGTGTAAAGATAGCAATCTCTGCATCTTTTTCCAGAAACTTTGGCAAACTCCCTACAACATCAGACAATCCGCCTGCTTTAGAAAAAGGTGCAACTTCTGCGGAGGCAAACAATATTTTCATAAAACTATACTCCTAAAACTCTTTCTTCTGTTTGGATTATAAAATCCTCATTTGTAAAAATCAAGAGTGTTTAGGTTTAAAAAATTTAAAAATTTTAATTACGGTGTTTATTTTATGGCAAAAATTTTTTTTTTAGAGTATTATACTTTTTAGCAAACAAATTTAAGGAATTATAAATTAGTGGCAAAACAGTTAAAACAACTCAGACAATATACAAATACGGCTGCGGATAGTGTAAAAGTTAAGGCTCCTATTGTTGAAGCCCTAAAAAATGCTTATGAAAATCCGACTTACCAGTTCCATATTCCGGGACATACAAAGGGTAAAGCTATATTTAAAGATTTTCGAAAACT
>CALUTG010000024.1 GCA_944323615.1 Candidatus Gastranaerophilales bacterium | reverse complement strand
GTTGTTGGTGCTTCAACCAAAGAACATACAATTGGTTCAGATATTATGAAAAGATTACAGGAATACAAATTTAACGGGAAAATTTATCCTGTTAACCCGAAAGGCGGGATTATAGAAGGTTTGCAAGCCTATACAAGTGTTCTGGAAATTCCGGGCGAAGTTGATCTTGCAATTATTGTTGTTAACGCTAAATTTGTTTTAGATACAATTGATCAGTGCAACCAAAAAGGAATCAAAGGTTTATGTATTATTACAGCCGGATTCAAAGAAACAGGTAAAGAAGGTGCCGAACTTGAAAAACAATTACTTGAAAAAGTAAGAGCATACGGCATGAGATGTGTTGGTCCTAACTGCTTAGGTGTTGTAAATACTCACCCTGATATCAGAATGGACGGATGCTTTGCTGAATCTCTTCCTGAAAGAGGAAATATTGGTTTTGTATCTCAGTCAGGTGCATTGGGCGGCGGTATTTTAAATATCTTAAAAGACCTTAACCTTGGTTTTGCACAGTTTATTTCTATCGGAAACCAGGCTGACGTTAACGCAGAAACAGCTCTTGAATACTGGGAAGATGAAAAAGACGTTGAACAGATTCTTCTTTATATGGAATCTATCCAAAACCCTGCTAATTTCAGAAAACTCGCTTCAAGAATTTCTAAGAAGAAACCGATTCTTGCACTTAAAGCAGGTCGTTCTGCAGCAGGCGCAAGTGCAGCTTCTTCTCACACAGGTTCTTTAGCAGGTGCTGATAAGGCTGCAAATGCTTTATTACAGCAATCAGGTGTAATCAGAGAATACTCTTTGAAAAACCTATTTGCTACAGCAAAAGTTTTTGCTAACTGCCCTATTCCGAAAGGCGACAGAGTAGCTATTATTACAAACTCAGGCGGACCTGGTATTATGGCAACTGATGCAGTTTGTGAATACGGTATGCAGATGGCTAAAATTTCTGACTCTACAAAGGAAAAATTAAGAAGTTTCCTGCCTGCAGCAGCATCAGTTAAAAACCCTGTTGATATGATTGCTTCTGCTCCGATTGAGCACTATAAGCAAACTCTTGAAACAGTTATTGCCGATGAAAATGTAGATATGATTATTGTAATTTATCTTCCATTCTTAGGCTTGAAAGATATCGATGTAGCAAAAGCTGTTATGGAAATAAAAGCTGAACATCCTGAAAAACCGGTTATCGGTGTATTTATGACTAAGAGTGAATTCTTCTCTCAATTGTCAGATATGGATGTAAATGTTCCGTTCTTTATGTATGCGGAAGAAGCTGCAGACGGTTTGAACAGACTTAATCAGCAGAGACTCTGGATGGAAAGACCGGAAGGTAAGATTCCTACATTTGATGTTGATTACAAAAAGGCTCAAGAAATCATTGCAAAATCAGTTAACGAAGGCAGAGATCAGTTAACTACACGTGAATCAATTGATGTACTTGATGCTTACGGTATCAGAGTATGTAAATCAGGATTTGCAAAAACTGAAGATGAAGCGGTTACAATCGCTGATTCTATCGGATATCCGGTAGTTATGAAAATGACTTCAAAAACAACTTCTCACAAAACCGATGTAGGCGGTGTAAGAGTTAACATTCAGTCTGCAGAACAGTTGAGAGCTGAATATCAGGATTTAATTTCTAAACTTAAAGAAAAAGGACTTCTCGAAGGTTTGGAAGGCGTAATTATTCAGGAAATGGTAAAAGGCAACCGTGAAATGGTTTGCGGTATCGCAACAGACCCTCAATACGGTCCTATGATGATGTTCGGTTTAGGCGGCGTATTCATTGAAGTTATGAAAGATGTAACATTCAGAATTGCTCCTCTGACAGATGTTGATGCAAAAGAAATGATTAAATCTGTTAAAGCATATAAACTTCTTGAAGGTGCAAGAGGTACAAAACCTGCTCAAATGGAACAAATCGAAGAAACATTATTGAGACTGTCTCAACTTGTTCATGATTTCAAATTCATTGACGAGCTTGATATCAACCCGTTATTGATTTCTGAAAAAACAGGCGAAGGCATTGCGGTAGACGGACGTATCAAAGTGAGAATGGCAGAAGCTCAGGAAGCTTTGAATTACCACTGCAAAGATGGTGTTTGCGCTTGCGGAATATAGGGACTAGTTAAATAGAAATTGTAGAATTGAGAGGGCGAAGCCTAAAAGGCTTCGCCCTCTTTGTTATTTCTTAAAATGTGATATAATAAATTTATGCAGGATAAAGTTTATTCAATTGAAGAAATAAAAGAGATTATAGACTCACATAAAAACTTTTTCAGACAAAAATATTTTGTTGAAGAGTTCTTTTTATTTGGTTCTTATGCAAAAAATCAACAAACGGCAAATAGTGATATTGATCTATTGGTTAAGCTTTCTGAACCGATAGATATGTTTGAATTTATTGATTTACAAGAAAATCTTTCAAAAATTTTTAATAAGAAAATTGATCTGGGTACAATTAATGGTCTGAAAAATTTTGTAAGAAATACTGTATTAAAAGAAGCAATTGCACTATGAAGAAAAAAAATGAACGATTTTTTTTATATGATATAAAAATAGCTCTTGAAAAAATCCTTCGTTATACAGAAGATATGACTTTTAAGACTTTTATATCAGATGATAAAACAAAAGATGCTGTAGAGCGAAATTTTGAAATAATTGGTGAAGCAGTAAAGAATTTGCCCGAAGAGTTTATCCTCAAATTCCATTCAAGCAGGTTGCTGGTATGAGGGATAAACTTATTCATGATTACTTTGGTATTGATTATGAAATTGTTTGGAAAACAATAAAAGATAAGCTTCCTGAATTTAGAGAAGCAATTGAAAATATACTGGAGAATACAGATGAGTAATTTATTCTGCCAAGAGGGTGTTTGCTAATTTAAACTGGTAGGTAAAACTACAGATTAAATATAAATATTTGAAGCGGTAAATCTTCGATTTGCCGCTTCTTTTAGTGTTTTGATTAAATGATGATGTGATTTTTCTCTTTTTTCTCGTGTTTATTAGTTACAATTAATTTTTGTATGCTTCCCATTGAACATCTTTACCGTCCCAAGGTAACGGTTTGGGCTGGATGTTATCATTAATCCAATGCGGACCTCCCCATATTTCATTCGGACATAGCTTTCTCTTAATCTTATCAAATAAATTTTCTGGAGTATCTGCATTCATATTCATGTTTAAATTTCTTTTTATTTCGTTTAAATCTGCCGTATCATTAATAATTTCTTGTTCCAATGCTGCGATTTTTTCATCTAATTCTGCAATTTTTTCTGCATGAGCTTTTTCGTCGAGTTTTTTCCCAATCATTTTTCCTATAATATTAAATGGAGGGAGGCTAAGCATTCCAAGAATTTCTCCAGTATGAGAACTTTTTTCTTCAAGTTCTGTACGTTCTTTTCTTAATTTATCAAGTTTTTCTTTTTTTACTTCCAGCCGGTATTCTAATCTCTCGATTTCCATTTCTTGTTCTGCTTGTTCTCTTGTTGTAACTTCGGCTATTTCAAGATGGTCAAAAACGCTGCTTTGGGTCCTGTCGAAAGCTGTCTCTGTTTTCCTTGCTAACGGGCTCTGTGTAATTGTTTCCGTGTTAAGATTAACGTTCATAATTTTCTCCTTTTTCTCGTGTTTATTAGTTACAATCATGTAAAGTCTTTTTGATTTTAGGAATTGCCAATTTTAAGAGGTTTTGCAATAATTCTTTACAATTAATTAGCCATTTAATTCGTTAAATAGTGTGTTAAACTATTTGGCGAATTACTATAAGCTATAATGTATGAAATATCAGGAGCTTATTAGTAAAAACATTAAAGAACTTCGTTTAAAGCATAATTTAACTCAGGAAGAATTTGCCGAAAAAATCGGGATAAGCATAAACGGAATATCAAATATTGAGAGGTGCCGATATCAGCCGACGGCGGGGACAATTGATAAAATTTGCAAAGAATTTAATATAACGCCGGCTAAACTTTTGGTTATGAAATCAAAAAACCATACAGATATAATAGAAAATATTGCAGTACTTTTATCCGGCTGCTCCCCAAAACAATTAAAGCAAATTTATGCTATCATTAATATTTTAGTTAAATAGGATTTATCAACAAAACTCTTACTGGAAAAACTTTCAGGGATATATTATTATATTCATATAGTGAGGTAATAAAGAGGGGTTTAGATGTTTAAGAGAGTTATTATATCGTTTTTTGTATTAATGTTCAGCGTATCTGTTTGGGCGGCGGATTTTACTGTTCAGAAGCTTCCTAACGGGCAGACTCTTGTGGTTCAGGAGGTTAAGAATAATCCGATAGTTACCATTGATACCTGGGTTAAGACGGGTTCGGTAAACGAGAATGATTCAAACAGCGGAGTTTCGCATTTTCTTGAACATTTATTCTTTAAAGGAACAAAACTTCATCCGGCGGGTGAATTTGATAAGATTCTTGAATCCAAAGGAGCTATAGTTAATGCTGCTACAAGTAAGGATTTTACACATTATTATATAACTATACCGTCTGAACATTTTGATACTGCAATGGAACTTCATTCGGACATGCTTCTTAATCCGCAGATTCCGCGAAAGGAACTGGAAAAAGAAAGAAAGGTTGTGCTTGAAGAGATTGCAAAGGACGGGAATACTCCTTCTAAGATGGTTTATGATAACTTAAATGATATGATGTATACAACCCACCCTTACAAAAGAAAAGTTATCGGCTCGGCTGATGTTATTTCAACCATAAGAAGGGAAGAAATTCTTGATTATTTTAACAAGTTTTATGCTCCATCTAATATGGTAACTGTTATTGTGGGGGATGTTGATACTGCAAAGGTTACTCAAAAGGTTCAGCAATGTTTCAATCAAGAGTACAAGAAACCTGTCAAAAAGTCTTTCAAAAACGAACGTTCACTCACTTCGCAGAAGCGTAAAGTTGAATATACCGATACCCAGTCCGGTTATATGATGATTGGATTTAGGGGGGTAAATATTTCTGATAAAGAGACATATGCGCTTGATGTCCTCGCAGAAATTCTCGGCGGGGGGAAATCTTCTAAATTATATAGAGATATAAAAGAGCAAAAAGGACTGGCTTATGCAATTTCCGCCTCTAACGGAAGTTACAGAGATGACGGAATTTTCTATATAACAGCTAATTATACCCCTGCAAATACTGAAAAGTTAGAAAAAGCAATTTTTGACGAGATTTCATATATTCAAAAATACGGGGTGACAGATGAAGAACTTACGAGAGCTCAAAAGAGCATTGAACAGGATACATATTACGCCAGAGAATCAACTTCGGATATTTCTTCAGAAATAGGCTATGTAGTTACACTTACCGGTGAAACGGATTTTTACAAAAACTATGTAGATAATATTAAAAAAGTTACATATAAAGAGGTTCAGGCTGCTGCACAGAAATATCTCGGAGTAAATAAAAGTGCTATATCAGTTGTACTGCCTAAATCTATGGCGGAAGTAAAAACTAAAGCCGAGATTAAACATCAGGCGCAGAAGGTTTCTGAACATGACGAAATTGTAAAATATTTAGTAGATAATAAATCTACTCTTCTTATAAATTCACACAAAAACAATGATATTATTGCTATGACAATAATTGCAAAAGGCGGAGAATTTTTAGAAAAAATTCCGGGTGAAGGTACTTTGGCTGCAGGTGTTATGTTAAAAGGCACACAGAAATATTCATCACAAGAACTTGCCCAGTTGATGGAGGAAAACGGGATAGAGATAACTCCTGCATGTGATGAAGACTATTTCCTGGTGAATGTTCAGACTACAACGGCGCAGCTTGATTTAACTCTTGAAATTTTGGATGAGATTTTAAATAATGCTACATTTGATGATTATGAAATAGAAAAGAAACGTTCTGAAATATTGAATAAAATTCGTCAACAACGGGACGTTCCTATGAACATTGCTATGGAGAATTTTAAAACATATATATTTGAAAACAGTGTTTATTCACATACAAATAAAATTTTAGAAAAAACCTTGCCGTCAGTCCAGAGGGAAAATGTGGTGGATTACTACAATAAAATTCTTGATTCAAAAAATATTATAATCTCGGTTAACGGTAATGTTGAGGCTGATAAATTAATAACTGCTTTCGGTTCAATGTTTGAGGATAGAAAACAGCCGGTATTCAATTATTCTAATCAAAGGATTACTAAATTAACTAACAAGAAGAATATAACACAGGATATTAAAGATCTTAAAACTGCCTGGCTTTTCTACGGCTGGCAAACAGGCGGCGTAGAGAATAAAAAAGATTTTGTCACATTAAAAGTTATTAATACTCTTCTTGGTTCCGGTTTGAGTTCAAGATTATACAAAAACCTTCGTGAACAGGACGGACTGGCTTATCAACTCGGCTCAGTTTATTCTCCGAGTATTTTGGGCGGATATTTTTTAACCTATATCGGTACAAATCCGAATACTCTTAATTATTCTCTTGATAAAATTAAAGGAGAGATTAATAAGTTAAAGATGGAATTTGTATCTGACAGCGAATTAAAAGATGCAAAAGACAGGTTGAAAGGCGGATTTATTATAGCTCTTGAAACTAATTCTTCCAAAGCTGCTAATATTGGGCTTTTTGAAGCTATGGAACTCGGATATGATTTTCTGCCTGAATATATAAAAATGATTGATGAAGTAACAGCTTCTGATATTATAAGTGTTTCCAATAAATATTTTGGAGATATTTATGTAAAATCTGTTGTTGATACTTCAAAATAAATATTATTTGCATCTTCCGCTAAGGACTTTTGCAACGTATTGAATAAATATGGCAATTTCCCAGAAGAGGTTTCTATGTTTTACATAATATAAATCATAGCCGAGTCTTTCTTCCGGAATACAGTCAATTGAATTAACCTGCTGCCATCCTGTCCATCCAGGGCGAACCCAGTTGCGGCATTCCCAAAACGGAATATTTTCTCTGTTCTCTTCAAAGACTTCCTCTCTTACGGGACGAGGTCCTATAATGCTCATTTCACCTCTTAGGATATTAAACATTTGAGGAATGTCATCCACATGAAATTTGCGGATCCATTTGCAAAACGGCATAATTCTCTTATCATCAGTTTCCACTTCTTCCAGATCATCATCAAAACCTTCGTCTACTTTATCCTGATACATGGTTCTGAATTTTATCATTTTAAATGGTCTGCCGAATTTCCCGATTCTTGTTTGGGTAAAGAAAATAGGACCGAAGTCTGATAATTTGATTCCTACCATCGCAATAACTGTCACAGGCAAGGTTATTACCAAAATAGCAAGAGAGGCAATTACATCAAGAAATCGTTTTATATAAGAATACATAAAGTATTTTGGTCTGACATAATCATAGAAAAGCCAGTTAACAGCCATTTTTGAGGTAAAAAGTTTATGTGTGATATGTGCATAGAATGTAGGCATTCTCCAAACTTTTACTCCGAGCGGAATACCTTTGGCTAAATCAGTCAGAATGTTTGAGTCCATTCTTGATTTAACTGCAATTATAACCATATCAACATTATTATCTTTTATAACGGCTTCGGAATCATAGGTAAGACCTAAAATAGGAATAGTTGAATCTTCCTCTTCAATATTATTCATATTATCGTCAAGAAAGCCTACAACTCTCATCCCGAGTTCCGGTCTGGATTGGATCTCTTCTGCGATAAGTTTACCGTCCTGTCCTGCTCCTACGATAAGGATATTTTTAACCGGTTTAAGAAAGGTTTTATAAATAACGTATATAATTCTCGCAATTAAAATTCCTGCAAAAGTAAACAACAGGTTTGTCAAAAGAACAATCATAATAAATGAATTCCAGCCTCTTATCAGGAAAAGACCGGCTAAGAATGTTGCAATAAAAATCCCTTCAAATAAGAGATAAATATCTTTGAATGTATATTGTCTGACAGTATAAAAACCTTTCAGCATCAGAATCAGCATATTAACCAGTACAAATATTGTTGCGATTTCCATTGCTCCGATGGAAGAATAGGTAATACTGTAGAAATTTAAAAAAGTCAGCAAACCGATAATAACTGCATCAACTACAGCAAGTACATAAACAGATCTTGATAAAACCGCCATACAAGTCTCCTTGATAATATGTTCTTAAACATTATATCACATTTCACTGCAAATTGTTACTACGATTATAGTATTCTAGTCGCTTCTCAATTCAATATATTCTTTTAATGCAGCTTTCCAGTTTCTGAGGATTTTCCCGTTATCCATTACGCTGTAATGTGCTCTTTTTGCCGCTCGAGGGAAATCTTCAGTTCGGCATGGTTCAATTGGAGTTTCAATGCCGCTTAATTTTAGAATCTCTTTTGCAAAACCATACCAGCTTGTTTCTCCACCGCCACACAAATGGTAAATACCGTATGGTTTTCTCAGAAGTTCAACTATTCCTGCTGAAAGATCCGCAGTCCATGTAGGGCAGCCGATTTGATCATCTACGACTTTTAGATGTTGTCCTTCCTGAGCTTTTGAGATAATTGTTTCGACAAAGTTTTTTCCGTGGTGTCCGTAAAGCCAGCTTGTACGTGCGATATAGAATTTCGGACAATATTTTTGAACGGCTTCTTCTCCTTTTAATTTGCTTAAACCATATGTGTTTAACGGATTTGTCTTGTCATCCGGTTTGTAAGGTTCTTTCTTTTCTCCGTCAAATACGTAGTCGGTAGAAATATAAATCATTGTGATATTATTTTTGCCGCAAAATTCTGCAATGTTAACAGTACCTTCAGCATTAACAAGCATAGCCTGTCCGGTCTCTTCTTCGGCTTTATCTACCGCCGTATAGGCTGCACAATGAATGACAATATCCGGCATAACTGCTTGTAAATATTCATTTACTCCAGTTTTGTCGGTTATATCAAATTCTTTACGGCCGGCTTCTATGACTTCATATCCTTCGTCTTCAAGTGCCGGACATAAATCCTGCCCGAGCATTCCTCCGGCGCCTGTTACAAGTACTTTCATTTAGATGTCCTTTCTTCCGATTGAAAAATATTTAATTCCTCTGTTTTCAAGACGTGTTTTGTCATATTGATTTCTTCCGTCAAAAATTACCGGTGTTTTCATTAAATCTTTTAGTTTTTCAAGGTCGGGACGTCTGAACTCGTTCCATTCGGTTAAGAGTAAAAGACCGTCGGCGTTTTTAAGAGCATCATATGAAGACTTT
Source organism: Candidatus Gastranaerophilales bacterium (assembly GCA_944323615.1). GTDB lineage: Bacteria > Cyanobacteriota > Vampirovibrionia > Gastranaerophilales > Gastranaerophilaceae > CAG-196. Next base: position 18,754 of record CALUTG010000024.1, on the reverse strand, counting down.
GAGTATTCTATTTTGTCTCCAAAGATTTTTCTGGCGCTCTCAATCGCTTTTGGATCGTATGCCTGAATTTTTGCACCGCATTTTAAAAGTTCTTCAATAATGGTAATAGAAGGAGCCTCTCTCATATCATTTGTTTTAGGTTTAAATGCGAGTCCCCATACTGCGATTATTTTATCTTTTAATTCATTATTAAAATATTTGATTATTTTTTGCACGAACTTTTCTTTCTGGACTTTGTTAACTTTGTCTACGGCCTTTAGAATTGAAAACTCACTGCCGGAATCTTCCGCTATCTTTATAAGCGCGTTTACATCTTTAGGGAAACAGCTTCCCCCGAAACCAATTCCGGGGAAGAGGAATTTATTTCCGATTCTGGTATCCGTTGAAATCCCGATTCTCACCATTTCAACATCTGCGCCTGTTAGTTCGCAAAGGTTTGCTACTTCATTCATAAAAGAAATTTTCGTTGCAAGAAAAGCATTAGCTGCATATTTAGTCATTTCTGCCGATTTAACATCCATATAAATTATGCGGTTGGCTGTTCTCATAAAGGAAGAATATATTTCCTGCATAATTTCTGTAGCCTTAGGGCTGTCGGAGCCAATAATGACTCTGTCAGGATATAAGAAATCATCTACGGCGGCACCTTGTTTTAAAAACTCAGGATTTGAGACAACATCAAAATTATAAGATGTATTATTTTTAATGACTTCTTTAACTTTTTCAGCAGTTCCTACAGGGACTGTAGATTTGTTAACTATAACTTTATACCCGTTCATGGCTTTTGCAATAGACTTTGCGACTTCAAAAACATAATTCAGATTACAGGTGCCGTCATTGTTCATCGGAGTTCCTACTGCTATAAAACAGACTTCTGATGTTTTTACTGCGCTATCCAGATCCGTTGAGAAAAACAGTCTTTTTTCAAGTGTATTAGATTTGATTAAATCTTCCAGACCCGGTTCGTAAATCGGAATAACAGCTTTTTTTAAAAGAGAAATTTTCTCTTCATTATTATCTACGCAGATAACTTCGTTTCCCATATCTGCCAGGCATGTTCCTGCTACTAATCCTACGTATCCTGTTCCGATTACACAAATTTTCATCTTCCAAACTCCTATTTTTCAAACTCCGATTTTTCGTGAAATTTATTTTCCAAGATTTTGACCATTAATTTTATATCTTCTTCGGTTGTTTTCTTATTGTTGTTAATACATAGAAGCGGAGATTTAATTGTATTAATGTGTAATAAATATTTTTTATTACATTCTATAAGACCCGATTCTTTTGTATATCCCAGAAAAGACCATATGCTTTTAGGTAAAACTGCTTTTGCGTTTTTGGCTTTAACAGCATAATAAGCGAATATAACTCTTTGTATATCTTCAAAACTCCTGAATTGATTATATGTTGTTCTGTCAAATTCACTTTTAAAGACATCTATGCATTCTTCCATATAAGATTTACGATATGGATCTATTCCGTGGTGTGGAAAAAATTTTATACAGTCACCATAGCGGTTCTTAATCAAATGATATGCTCTGTTTATTGTATGTCCATATATATGTTTATATTTTTTGTTAAGGATACGTTTATTGAACCTGTAAATAGGACTTCCTTCTTCCGTAAAAAAGAAATCAGGTTTAACTTTATCCCAGAAAAACATATCATCATTGGCATAAAGAAAATATTCCGATAAGCCCGGGATTTTATGCAGGCATGTTTCTATTGCACAGGAATTAAAGCAAGGCAAAGAGTCTGATGGCATAATATCTTTGTGGTCAATGATTTTTATTCTTTTATTTTGGGTATTTAACCACTTTGGAACCTGATTATCCGTTACTATATAAATATTTCTTATCCAATCAGCATATTTTTTTATTGAGCGAACAGAGTACTTTAATTCATCATCATTTTGAAAACGGCATTTTGAAACTGATTCTTTTGGAACATTTTCTTTTTTCGCATTGTAAAACTTTTCTGCCCAAGCAGAATCGCTGCTATCTACCCATAAATAAACAATATCTATATCAAAACTCATCATTGCTCCTCTTTTATTATATCAAGGATTTGCGGATAGTATTTTAATAATATTTTGTAGGCCATATCTGTTGTATATACACGATTGGTTTTACATAATGTAGAGGTTTGAGAATACTCTACTGTGTATAGTGAATCTTTATATCCTTTTACTACCTGTATTTTTGTCTTATTCATTATTGCCGATGCCCAAAACCAGATATCGTCATGTGTCTTTAAATTATTAAGAAAAAATTCTCTGTTGAAGATTTCTTTATTAAGGCTTTTCGGAGGGTAAAGTACACCTCCGCAGCCTGTTAATCTGTTTAAAAAACTTGGTTTGGAAAATTTTTTTGTATATAAAGTACGGCTTGCTATATCAGATATTTGATCGTTTTTTATTTTTAATCTTGCACACCTGTGTGCGTGAATACTTTTTGGATTTTTTAAATAAGAGTTGTAAAGGGTTTCTATAGTATCTTTTGCATAATAAATATCATCATCTGTAGTAATTATTATTGAGTTTGGATATTTTTGAAGAGCCGGAATAAGTTTTTTATAAGAAAAAATGTTCTCACACCAATCAATAGTTAATCCGTAGTTTTTAAGCTCCAAAAGTTCTTTCGGCAGGTCTTTTTCTTTATTAGGGAACTGGTCTTCTGTGAGCCATAAAATTACTTTATCCGGTTTCATTGTCTGGTTAAGAAGAGTTTTAATACACTTGTGTACAGAATGAATCCTGTCAGGAAAACTTGTTAATGAGACTATTACCGGAGTTTTTCTGCTCTCCTGTGTAATTCCGGACTCGCTAAGGATTACTTCCGGTTCGGTATGAGAGTGCTTAATTCTTATTTGGATGCCTAAAATAATTAAAATATAATGAGAATCAATATCTCTGATTGAAAAGATATTTGATAAAAATTCTCTAATCATTTTTAGCTCCCGGAGGTAAAAGCTTGTGTACCACACTTAAAACTTCCTCAGCTGTCGGAAGCAGTGTACATTTATTTTTATTTTCTTGTAAACGGCATCTTCTTTTATGACACGGCTGGCATGGAAGATGTCCGCTGATTGCTGCGTACTTATCCGAAGGACCTATCGGAGCATAAAGTCCTGTTGGTGTGCAGCAGAATATTGAAATAATTTTAGGTTTTTGCGCTGCCCAGGCAAGATGGGTGCTCCCGCTGTCAAGAGAGATAACTAAATCACAACGTCTAAAGACTTCTGCCAGTTCAGGAATATTTGTTTGTCCGGCAATATTTAAGTGTTTTCCTCCGGAAATGTAGTTTATCAGTTCATTATCTTTAGCAGTTCCTGTAAAAATAAGGTTGTAGTCCTTTTCGATTTTTACAATAAGTGCCTTCCAGTTGTCTTTATTCCAATGTTTTGCAGGCCAGGTAGTTGCCGGTGCTATTGCTATAATTGATTTGTCTGCATCAATGTCTTTTAATAAATTATCTGCTTTTTTAATAGTTTCTTCTGATGGAGGTGGGAGTGCCACTTCTATTTTCTCTGTGTTTAATCCAAGATATTCAGCGTATTTTAAATAATTTTTAATAACATGAGTATTGAAATCTAAAGAAATTTTATCAATAAACTCATTCCCTCCCAAAATAGAAAATTCTCTTGCGGATTTTGAAATTATTCTTCTTTTTGCTCCGCAAAAGGCTGTCCAGATAAAGCTTTTTAATAACATATGAGTATCAAGTGCTATATCAAATTTCTCGGAGCGAAGGTGTCTAATTATTTTTATGTATTCAGGAAGATTTTTCCAGAAACTTTGTTTTTTCCATTTCTCAATCGGTACCAAAATGGCTTCATCTACTGCCGGATTATTTTTCACAACATCGATTCCCTTTTCTCCTACAAGCCATGTTACTTGATAGCCATTGGATTTCATGACATTTGCCAGGGGCAAATTGAATATAACGTCACCTAAAGATGATAACCTTATTATTAAAACCCTCTTTTTAGCCACTTTCCTAACCCCTTTATCAGTACATAAGAATACTATAAAAAAGACCTGTTTGCAATCACCGGATTACGGATTCTTTTTTGTTTTTTGAAGTATAATAATCCTATGAATGAACTAGAAAATATAACTGAAAAACTGTGCAGAAGGCAGGATTTAAACCAAAATGATGTTGAAGGCGCTATAGATTTTATAGCTGAAAATAATAATCTAAAAGAAAATTCCGTGCTGGATTTTTTAGATGCTACCAATAATAAGGAAATTTCGGCGGAGGAACTTTACTATTTTGTCTCTTCCATGCGAAAGTATTCAAGGCGGGTAATAGTTAATGATTTTGTTACAGACAGCTGCGGTACCGGAGCTGATATGTCTTCTACTATAAATATTTCCACTATTTCCGCGATAGCGGCCTCCTCTCTGGGGCTGAAAGTAATCAAGCAAACAAACTCTTCCATTACCAGCAGCTGCGGAAGCACTAACCTTTTACAAGAACTCAATATTCCGGTTGTTAAAACTCCCCAAGAAGCCGTATCAGATTTTAATCGTAACGGTATAGCTTTTGTTCATTCACCTAACTTTAATGCTTTTGCTGAGGTTAACAATGTTTATCGCCGGAAACTAGGCAAAAAAACTATTTTTAATTACCTTGGACCTCTAATAAACCCTTCGTTTCCGGAAGCGCAGCTTTTAGGAGTATCTTCTTTGGAAATGTGTTCAAAAATTGCGGAGGTTTTACTTCGCCTAGGCACAAAAAGAGCGCTGGTTGTAAATTCTCAAAACCCTAATATAGATGAAATAAGCCTGTGTTCAGAAACCGATATCTATGAACTTAACGGCGGGGGTAAATTTAGGGGTAAATTTAGGGGTAAATTTAGGGGTGAAATCGGGGGTAAAATTAATCATTATACAGTATCTCCGGAAGATTTCGGTTTTAAAAGATGTAAAATAGAAGATCTTCAGGGTGGAGACAGCAGAGAAAACGCCCGTCTTGCAAAAGAAATTTTATCAGGGGAAAAGAATTCTCCAATGACGGATATTATTCTTCTTAACGCTTCTGCAATGCTTTATCTCGGTGGAAAATGTAAGTCAATACAAGAAGGTATTCCACTTGTAAAAGAAGCGATGGTTTCTAAAAAAACTCAAATAAAATTAGCGAGTCTTGCAGGGAGTACGGTTTAATGAATTATTCACTGCTTTTTGACCGATTGAGAGATTTTTACACATCGCTTTCGTACAACGATAAATACGGAAGAGCAAAAATTCCTTTAAGGTATTTTTTGGAATTAACATACAGGTGCAACCTCGCCTGTCCATATTGTTATGTGGGTTCTGAAAGAAATAAAGATGAGCTTTCTCTTGATGATTGGAAAAAAGTTATTGCGCAAATTCCTTTTTATTCCATAGTAACTCTTGTAGGCGGGGAGCCGCTTATCAGACAAGATTTTATTGAAATACTTGAAGCTGTTTCTAAAAGAGTTCTGGGTAAAACTCACGTTGTATCAAACGGAATATTAATTAACGATGATATAATAAAAGCATTTATTAAATATAAACTTCTGCTTCTCTCTGTTTCTCTTGACGGTTACGGCGAAAATCATGACAAAAACAGAGGCAAAGAAGGAATTTTTGATAAAATAGTTTCTAATTTGGAAAATCTTAAGTCCCAAAAACCAAAACAAATGGTTGATATTAAAACAATTGTGCTTGAAAACAATCTGGATGATTTACCGAAACTTTATAACCTCTGTACGAAAATGAATTTTAATTTTTTGTCTGTGTCATTTTTAAGAAATAATAACTGGAAACAAAATTCTCACTTGGAAGATAGTTTTATTTCGGAATTCACTCAAAATTATCCGATAGAGCTATACTTTGATATGGAACATTTTAAAGAAGTTTATAGAGAAATAGAGGAATTATCTAAAAAATCCAAAGTAAAACTAAGGTTTTCGCCTAAATTTGAATACCTGAAAGATCCGCTTTCCGGAATAGAAAAATTTTTCAATACCCCGGAAGAAATCCCTCTTAATCAAATATACAAGCCTTGCACCTACCCTTATAACAATATGATGATAAACCCGGAAGGTTTCGTATACCCTTGCCTTTCTCAAAAAATCGGAAATGTTAAAGAAAAATCATTAAAAGAATTATTTAACAGTCCCAATTACTGTTGTTTCAGAAAAAATCTAAAAGCCTCCGGCGGAACATTCGGCGCCTGTCAGATGTGCTGCGAGTTAAGCGTAAAAGACAACTAGATTTTGCCATATTTATGTTTGCAGGTGTTTTTTGTTTTTACTATAATTATCATGCAAATAAGAAAGGAAAGAGACTATGAAAAAATCAATTAAAGATTTAGGCGACATCAAAGGTAAAAGAGCTCTTGTCAGAGTTGATGTTAACGTACCTTTAGATGAAAACAAAAATGTTACTGATGACACTCGTATTCAGGCAATCGTTCCTACAGTAAACGCTTTGACTGAAAAGGGTGCAAAAGTTATTCTTATGGCTCACTTAGGCAGACCAAAAGGCGAAAGAAATATGGAATTTTCTTTAGCTCCGGTTGCTAAATATATGTCTAAAGTTTTTGGACAGGAAATTGTATTTATTCCGTCAGTTGAAGAAGCTCCTGCTTATGTTGAAAAATTACAAGACGGTCAAATCGCTTTATTGGAAAACATCCGTTTCTATAAAGCAGAAGAAGCAAAAGACGATGATATGACTTTTGCAAATGAACTTGCAAAACTGGGCGATTTCTATGTAAATGATGCTTTTGGCGCTGCTCACCGAAATCACACTTCCACAGCAAAACTTGCAAAAGTTCTTAAACCTGCAGTATCAGGTCTCTTGATGGAAAAGGAAATCAGATGCTTATCTCAAGCTCTTGATAATCCTGAAAGACCTTTCACAGCTGTTGTAGGTGGAGCTAAGGTTTCTTCTAAAATCGGTGTTTTAGAAAACTTGCTTGATAAAGTTGATAATATGATTATCGGCGGTGGTATGGCTTACACATTTGTTAAAGCTAACGGCGGTAAAATCGGTAACTCAATCTGTGAAGATGACCAGCTCAATGTTGCAAAAGCTATCGAAAAGAAGGCTGCTGATAAGGGTGTAAAACTTGTCATGGCAACAGATGTTCTTGTTACTGATGATTTTTCAGGAAACGGAACAAACAAATTCGTTAAAATTAATGAAATCCCTGACGGATTTGAAGGGGTTGATGCAGGTCCTGATTCAAGAAAAGCTTTTGCAGATGTTATTAAATCTTCAAAAACAATTCTTATGAACGGTCCTGTTGGTGCTTTCGAAAACCCTAAATTTGCGGAAGGTACAAAAGCTGTTTTAGATGCTATTGTTGAAGCTACTAAAGACGGTGCTGTATCAGTAATCGGCGGCGGAGATTCAGTTTCTGCAGCTAAGAAATTCTGCAAAGCGGAAGATTTCACCCACGTATCAACCGGCGGCGGAGCTTCTCTTGAATTTATTGAAGGAAAAGTTCTTCCGGGTGTTGCAGCATTAGATGACAAATAGAGATTAGTTGTTATTTAATAGTTTTAAAGGGGGCGGATGCTTTAGCATCCGCCCCCTTTTTTATTAATTATAAATTTTAGCACATTACTATCCACAAAATTCTTCTGGTAAACCTGCCCAGATAAATTGCAAGAACACAAAAGAAGATATCATAAAGAACCTGTACTCCGCTTTGAGAGGATATCCAGCTGGTTATAAGATACATCGGCGCGTGTCTCAAGGTTGCAAGGAATAACATATATAAAATTCCCAGAATATGAATTGTTCCGACTCCCAGAACAGACATAAGCACAATTCTTAAAAAGTCGGTTTTAACTTTTAAAAGAGTTCCTGTGAAAAATATAGCCGGAATGAATGCTAAAATGTAGCCGAATCCGTATTCAAACAAATAACTTATTCCTCCTCCGAGTGCAAAAATAGGGAAAAACATTCCAAGGATAATATATCCGCATATCGCAAGAATTCCGAATTTGCGTCCGAGAAGAGCCACAATAAAAAATATCATAGGAGTCTGGGGTATGTATCTGTATGTTTTGGTAAAATGACACAAAATTTCCATGTTGGAAACATCTTTGCTTAAGAAATCTAATGCATCCATCGGAATATAGAGATGTTTAAGCGTAATTTGTGTAAATGTTGCGACAATAAGAAGCAGTATGCAAAGCGCAGTCAAAAGTAAGGTGCCGAGTGTAATTTTAATCGGCTCGCCTTTATATTTGAAACTGTTTAATTGTTTTGAAATTCTTTTTGTCATTTTATTTCTATTAAGGTTTTAAGTTTTTCGATATTTTCATTGAACTTAGTTTTAAATTTATCGTAAAAAATATTTTCCGTCCACATAATAAGAGCATCTTCATTATTATCCTGATAATAACCTTTTCTTGTTCCGAGAGAAGTAAACCCGTATTTTTTGTATAGATTTATTGCCGGAGTGTTTGATACTCTTACTTCCAGAGTCAGATACTTGATACCTTCTTTATAACAGTCCTCAAGAATTTTTGAAACAATGGCTTCCCCTATATGCTGTCTTAGGTATTTGTTTTTTACTGCAATTGTTGTTATGTGTCCTTCGTCAAGAATATGCCAGGTTCCGGCGTAACCTGTAAGTTCACCGTCCGGAGTTTTTGCACAGTAATAATGGGCAAGATTGTTAGACATTTCATCATAAAAAGACGATTTTGACCAGTGGTGTTCGCCATAAGCTTCTTTTTCTATTTCAACAACATTTTCAATATCTTCTGTTGTCATTTTTGTTATAAATATTTGAGATACACCTGTTAAGGACATATACTTTCCCAATCTATATCATCTTCGGTTTCTTCGCCGGGTTCTACTATGTGGTCTCCGTCTTCAAGCATCAGCATAAGCGATAAACGGAGCTGCTTTTTGTAGTTTTCAAGCGCTTTTTCTCTTGTTTTTGCACAAAAAGCAAAACTCGGAATTTCTTTGATTTCTATATAATGATAAGGATTCCCGTTGAAGTCTAAATCTGTTCCTTCAATGAGGGTCCAGTTAAGGTTCATATAATAGTCTAAATCTTTATTTTCATTACTCATCAAGAGACCTTTCATTAAGAGGCTGTTTAAGCATAATTCCCTCTCCGCCGATAACATTTGCCTGCTTTCCGTTCAGGTAAAGATATACTGGGGTAGAAGTGTTGGCATTTGCTGTTTTAATAATTTGTTTTACTCTCATATAAGTGCTTTCAGCACCGCCTCCGGTTTCAAAGTTGGAGGTTAAATCAATCATTATGCTGTCTTTAGATTCTCTTATTGAGAGAATTTTTGTTCCTTGAGGAATTTCGGAATTAAATCCTTTTGATTTTTCCCAGGATGTAGGAGCTTTTATTAGTTCTTTTATCGCGTATGCAAAGCATGATTTTTCAACATTAGGGTCACAGGTTCTGTTAACTGAACGCAGGTTTCCGGATTTATCGCAGATAAATATTTTTACCGTAACCGGAGATTTTTGTTCAGGCTTTTCTTCCGTCTGTTGGTCAGTCGGTTGACGGTTTTCAAGAGCATTAAATTCATCATCCGGTTTGTCTATAATCTGGTTATTTTTTTGCAGGTTAAAGTCCGGCATTTCAAAATCCTTATTGAAAAAGGAAAAATATACATAAGCAACGGAAATAACAATCAGAATAAATAATCCGAGTTTTTGAGAGAAATTCATGCTCTGTCTCCTTTTACAAATATTTTACCATCAATTTGTATTTTGTTATCAGTAATGTTAACATTTTCTATTTTGCCTTTACATTTTTTAGAATCCATGGCAGAAAGTGTAAATGCCAGAGGGTTCAATAAATTTACAAGGTTTGTAACTTTACTTATTGACAGATTTCCGTATGCTTCGTGTATACTTACATCTTTTGCAATAATTTTCCCGTTTTCGACTTTAAAATCACTTGCCATCATGAATGTTTTATTATTTTTAGACGGCGAAATAGGGAAGTTGTATTCTGTTATAATATACATCTTGTCATTTAGAATTCTGACTTTTACACCCTTCATTTCAAAGAGCGGGTAAGCTATGTCATTAATTTTTTTAAGCGTATTTTGATATTCTTTTGTTTTAAGAGCGTTGTTAATTGAATCTTCGTTAAGAGTCATATCATAATAAAAAGTCATATTGGTTTTGTAGACAACCGGATCTTGAGTGTAGTCTATCCAGTTGTAGTCGGAGACTGTTTTGACTTTTAAATAAGGAACGTTTATTCCGTCAACATCTACGTCTCTACCTGTAATTTCGAGATATTTAAAGATACCTTGTTTCATGCTCGAAAGAGTATATCCGTCAAATTTTACTTTAAAATTTGCACCGGTGTCTTTTTTAAGACTTCTTTTAATAACGGATTGTGCAATACTTTCCGCTAGCGGATTCATAATTGCAAAATGTTTTTTCCCTTGCAGATACTCTTTTGATGTGGTATCTGTTTTTGCCCATACAGGAGTTATAATAAGGGCTCCCGCAATAAGCAGTGTTAATAAATTCTTTTTCATAATTTTTCCTTAATTCTCTTTTACGTCTTTAAAAAATTCATCAGTGATAAGCTGGGAATATTTTTTCTTTTCGTTTATGGATACAGCCAATTTTTCCGAGCCGTCAGAGGTTTGGATACTGGAGACTATTCCTGAAACTTCCGAGAACGGGAGTTTATTTACTTTTGCTTCAAATTTTGCATAAGGAACGTTCTGCCCGTAGGTATTAAGAGTTCCTCTTGATGTTATTTTAAGTTCTTCAAAAGATACTGCCTGATATTTAAACTTTTTAGCAAGATCTTTCAGTTTAATATCAAGTCCGTCGCCTTTGATATCATCTTTTGTAAGCAGAGGTTTTTTCCCGGAATCTACAATAAACATTTTTTGTCCGGTTGCGGTATGCTCTGCAATTACGGCTCTATATCCCAGAAGGCTTACGGTATTATCTATTTGAAATTCTTCATGCAGGTTAGAAAAATTTCCCAGTTTTTTAGCATTTTCTTCCGCCCTCTGCTGGATAAAATTTGTAACATTTACTTTTATTGCTTCGACGTACTTTTGTCCGCCGATAGCATTGAATCCGATTATTGCAAGGACAAGAATAAATGCGTTAATTATTATTTTTATAAATCTAAACATAACTTGCACCTGAGAATAATATTATGTACAATTATAACTATGACAAAACCGGAAATCAATCATATTAATAGTGCAGACGTAATACCGGAAGAGACCACTCCTGTCATGAGACAGTATTTGGAGATAAAAAAAGAAAATCCCGGCTCAATTTTGTTATACAGGCTCGGAGATTTTTACGAAACTTTTTTTGAGGATGCTGAAGTGGTTTCTCGCGAACTTGAAATAACTCTTACCGGCCGTGATGCAGGAGGTATCGGCAGAATTCCTCTTGCCGGAATTCCTGTTAAGGCTGTTGAAGGATATCTGGAAAAACTTGTTAACAAGGATTACAAAATTGCCATCTGCGAGCAGCTGGAAGATCCTAAATTCGCAAAAAACCTTGTAAAAAGAGGGGTTGTAAGAACTATTACTGCCGGAACTATTGTTGAAAGCAGATTCTTGAACCAGTCCAGCAATAATTATATCTGTGCCTTATTTAAAGAAAAAGAGAAATGGGGTTTTGCATACACTGATATTTCAACAGGTGAATTCAAAGCGGCAGAGCTTTCTTATGAGGCAGTAAGAACGGAACTTGCAAGAATTCAGCCGGCAGAAGTTATATCTTCCGCTAAAAAAATGGAGCTGCAGCCATTCCAGATTGTGCCGGAAGAAACGGTTGATCTTCCGGATGAAATTATTAATATGTATAATTGCAGTAAAGTTCCGGCCAGAGTTTTTGAATCTGGTTTTGCGCAAAATAATTTAAAAAGTGTTTTTAAACTTAATAACCTTGATTCTCTCGGGTATAACAATAACCCTCTTGCATACAGAGCAGCTGCGGGGCTTCTTGCATATGTCTGGGAGAATATGAAAGATGGTTTTCCAAAGTTTGAGAAGATTGAACTATATGAACTTACTGAATTTGTTTCAATCGATGTATCAGCAAGAAAAAATCTTGAACTAACAGAAACATTGAGAGAAAAAAATAAATACGGCTCCCTTTTGTGGGCAATGGATAAAACCGTTACAAATATGGGCGCAAGACTCCTTAAATCTTGGCTCTGTCAGCCCCTTAAGGATATTTCCGCTATTAAAAACCGGCAGAATGTTATAAAAACACTTGTTGAAAATTCTTCCGTAAGATATGAGATAGGAGGATTGCTCAGAGGAATTTATGATATCCAGAGACTATCAACAAGACTAAGCAACAATTCAGTAACTCCGAGAGATTTTATCAGTTTAAAATTTTCTCTAAGAGTGCTTCCGGAATTATTTAGTACGGTAAAATCCATCGGGATTAATTTGTTTGAAGATGCAGAGTCAGAATTGGATAAACTTACTCAGTTTGAGAATTTAATTGAACAAACAATTGATGATAATCCTCCTGTAGTTATTAAAGAGGGCGGGGTTATTAAAGATGGAGCAAACACAAATTTAGACTATCTGAGAGACCTCCTTAATAACGGAGAGAATTGGCTTCAAAAGTTTACGCAAAAAGAGCGGGAAAAAACCGGTATAAATACTTTAAAAGTTAATTATAATAAGGTTTTTGGCTATTATATAGAGATTACAAATTCAAATCTGGATAAAGTTCCGCCTGATTATATAAGAAAACAAACTTTAACCGGTGCTGAAAGATTTATAACAGATGAGTTGAAAAAGCACGAAGACGAAGTTTTAACGGCACAGGTTAAGGCTAATGAGCTTGAGTACAAGATTTATTGCGATTTTAGAGAATATGCAAAAGAATTTGTTACTATAATAAGGCAGGTAGCTCAAAATATTGCGGAGCTTGATGTTTACTACTCGTTTGCATCTATTGCCGTTGAGCAAAATTATGTTTGCCCGGAACTTAATGACTCGCAGGATTTTATTGTTAAAAACGGCAGGCATCCGGTTCTCGAAAAAATACTTCCGCTCGGAAGTTATGTATCGAATGATTTGGAACTTTCCTGTACCGATATGTCTAAGCCTCAGTTAATGATTCTTACAGGACCGAATATGGCAGGAAAATCAACTTATATGCGGCAGAATGCATTGATTGCTATTTTAGCTCAGGTTGGCTCTTTTGTTCCTGCGGATTATGCCTCAATCGGCATAATTGATAAAATATTCACCCGTGTAGGGGCAAGTGATGATTTAACTCTCGGGCAGTCTACATTTATGGTTGAGATGACGGAAACCTCTTATATTTTAAATTCTGCCACACCGAAGAGTCTTATTTTGATTGATGAAATCGGCAGAGGAACAAGTACTTATGACGGTGTTGCAATAGCCTGGTCTGTTGCGGAATATATAGCTAACACTATTAAGGCAAGATGTATTTTTGCAACCCATTATCATGAACTCAATGTTATGACAAAAACCTTCCCGCAGATTAAAAACTTTAGAATTACGGTCAGCGAAGAGAACGGGGAAATAGAATTCTTGCGTAAAATTGTTCCTGGCGGGGCAAGCAAAAGCTATGGTATTCAGGTTGCCAAAATGGCAGGGCTGCCAAAGAGTGTTGTAAAACGTTCGGAAGAATTAATGAATAAAATGCAGAGAGATTTTTCAAAAAATCTTTCAGGAAGAAAAACATCTACTGAGATTGATGTAGAGAATTTGACACCGCAGCTTAACTTGTTTTAAACTAGATTTAGTACAATCCGAATATAAGAAGAGGCAAAAATGGTACAGGTTTCAAAACGACTGGTAGTAAGAAAAGAAGTGCCTATTGATAATTCTAAGGATCTTGTTAATTCTTTGGATTTGGCGCTTGCTGAATATTATTGCACCAATAATGATTATGAAAAAGGGCTTAAGATATATAGAGATACGATTCCGCAGCTTTTTGATACGGAAAGAAATTCTGCAGTAAATAAATATATGAATTTTGCACTTCAGTATGCTTCAGAAAAGGCAAAAGATAAAAAGTTTGCGGAAGCTATTGAGCTTTATCGTGATATAATGAATTTTTCTGGATTTCCGATAACTATTTATAAGAATATAGGTCTCTGCATGAAATCTCTTGGTAATGCGGATTTAGCGATTAAATTTCTTAAGCGTTTTGAAGAGATATCTCCGGATAAAGAAGATGTTTATGTATATCTTGCAGATATTACATACGCTGATATTAAAGATAATATTAAAGCGATAGAGTACTATGAAAAAGCTCTGGAGAAAAATAAGAGCAATTATTCAATTTATAATATGCTCGGTCACTTGTATTCAACATGTTATCAAGATAAATATAAAGATAAACAAATTGAATACCTCACTAAAGCATTTGAGCTTTCTCCGAATAACAGAATTGTTGTCAAGAACCTTGCATATGTTTACGGTAAATTTGACGAAACACAAAAAGCGGATGAATTTTATCAAAAACTTATGTATCTCAATCCGACACATTCAGATCTGCACTCTTACGGAGCATATCTTGTAAAACACAAACGTTTTGCGGAAGGATTTAAGTTCCTGCAGCACAGATTCCAGAAAGAAGATTTGAAAAATGTTTCATTCCCTCAAATTTTCAATAATAAGAAGAAGAGATGGAATATAAAAGTTGATATTACCAATAAACATGTTCTTGTTCATTTTGAACAAGGTTTTGGTGATTCAATAATGTTTATTCGTTTTGTGAAACAGCTTCAAAAACTTTGTGCTAAAGTTTCTGTAGTGGTACAAGATCAGCTTATTAACCTTTTCAATGATTCCAAACTTGGAGTGGATATTTATAGTGAATCGGAGCTTTCAAAAATTAATTATGATTATTATATTCCGATGATGGATTTACCTATAATCTGTGAGACTGGTCCTGATACAATTCCTTTCACAGACGGATATTTAAGGGTGCCAAAATCAAAAGTTACCGCATATAGAAAAGCTCATATTAACGATAATGAGAAACTTAAAATAGGTATAGCATTTGAAGGTACAGCTGCTTCTAAAGAGACAGATCGTGATATTCCGCTTGAATATTTATATCCTCTTATGCAGATGCCTGAGGTTGAAGTATACAGTTTTCAGGTAGATGACCTTTCACGGCAGATGGATAGAATCCCTGAAGATGCTGAACTTATCCGCCTTGGTAAAACATTCAAAAACTGGGAAGACACGGCGGCTGCCATGATGAATATGGACTTAATGGTTACAACCGATAACGGCGTTATGAACCTTGCCGGAGCTCTCGGGGTAAAAACTTTCGGTTTATTCAACCGTATAACGGAATGGAGATGGTTTAAAACCGACGGCGATGATATTGCCTGGTACAAGAGTATAAAACCGTTCCAGAATCCTACATCAGGCGCCTGGGGCGTTAGCGTGGATAAGGTTCTGGAAGAGATAAAGAATATTCAATGTAAAAGAATTGCCAAGAAGATTAAAGAGGGGTAGGGGAGCTGTATAAACAAACTTTCTTATTGTACCATTACATTAATTTTTAATTTATCAATTAACTCCGGATTTACTGTAATCTCTTTTTGACCTTCTACAAATAAACCTTTAAGTTTTTGGATTAAGTTGTCCACAAATAGTGTTGTTTCACGACCGCCCTTATCTTTTGTAAGGTCCGCAATTTTACTATACGAATCTTCTGTTATTTTGACCTTGTCTGTCATTTTATTATTTGCCAGCTCCTGTGTAAGTTTAGATTTTGCGATTTTTGCTTTAATTTCAGGAGAATAATCTTTGATTCTTATTACTTGTACACGGTTCCTGAGAGCTTCCGGTAAAAGTCTGTAATCATTTGTCGTTAACATAAAGATAGATTGTGAAAGGTCAATATTTGCATTGTAATATTTATCTGTAAATATTCTTTGGTTGTCAAAAATAGGTAATAATACATCTAATACACTTTGTCCGGAAGCTTTTTCTGCTTCATCAAAGCCATAAAGGACTTTTTTGGTTCCTCCTTCCAATTGTGCTTTAGCAATGACACCAGGAGTTGCACCTGCATATGTTCTTTCAAAGCCTGTAATCATTTCGCCATTTTTAGCGCCGCCTAATGAAACCTTTTTGAAATACATTCCTAATGCATCAGCAATTTCTTTAACAAGAGTACTTTTACCTGTACCAGGTGAACCATCAAGACATATTACTATTGGCTTATCATTGTTAATTCCATGTTCAATATCGTAATTTAAAGCTTTAAGATAATCAAGGATTTTTTCTTTAGCTTCATCCATTCCAATAACTTCGCTGTCTAAGCGGGCTTTAGTTTTGGCAAGATCTGCAGTGGTTCTTGTTTCAACTTTTGTAGCAAGTTCATCAATCTTTAATAAATCTTCAACACGATATAAATTCCTTTCATATGGTTGTCTTGCAAGTTCTTCTTCTGCTTCTCTTTTGATATTTGGATTTACAATCTTTTTTACTCGTTCAACAAGTTTTGCCGCTTTTTGGTCATTTATGCCGGCGCCTTTCATTGCCTTCATTTGCATTAATACCATTGCAATGATTGCAAGTCCGGAGGCTACAGAAACTCCTGTAATAATATTTTGTTTTGTTTTCTGTTTTTTAGCTTCTTTCTGCTGCTGCAGAATAGCTCTCTGCATGGCAGCTTCTTGAGGACTTATCATTTGAGGCTGTCTGACAAACTGGTCTCTGTTGTCATAAGCTTTGAATGCAACAACTTTGTTATTATTCTTCTTAGGCTCATACACCGTTGCCGGTACACTATTGCTTAAGATTCCTACACTATTTACGTTTGTCATAACAACTCCTTTAGATACTACCTTCTATCATGTATAAAACAAAATGCGAAATATAATTGCCCTATCTGTAAAGAAATGTAACAATTTTCTCTAAAAATCTAAAGTTTTTAAAAAAAATGCCGATATAACAAGTATAAAAGGGAACAATAAAGGAAAGACAAATGGGATTAGCTTGTTCACAAATCAGATTGCTAACTTTAACAGCCAGAAAAGCTGACTGTGAGTATGGCATTTCTATAAATTCCATGAGGAAGATGGCTCTTACAAGGGAATCTTCTCAACTGTCACAGGAATATTACAGCAGGCTGCAATCCAAAGATATTTCTTATTATGCTAATGGTCAATATAATAAAATTAACTATAATTATTTGATGGGATATGGAAATCGGTTTACAGCTATTACTGAGGGTTCACAGCCGTTAAAAAGTGAAAATTCCATGATACTTACTGATTATAAAGGTCAGGTAGTTTTATCAGATGCTTATGCAAAAGCTATTACAGATGTCCTTGGAACTTCTATAATGGATGGAAAGGGCAGGGGCGGAACTTTTTCTGCTGATAAGATTGCAGAAATTCTTGCGGCACTTTGTCCGGGATTTGAGGCTGAAAAATTTCAGGCAGTAATTGATAACAGTGAATTTGGAAGCAGTTCTTATTCTTCTCATGGTGAAAGTACTATGACAGGCGAAGCAACCGGCTCTACCACTACAACTGATAATACGGACAAGGTTGAAGAAGATTATCAGAGCCTTGTAGATTTTTATTATCCGATATTTGCATCAGCTGCAGTAAACGGGTGGACCACTGAATACAATCAGGATATGGCGGCGAATGAGGATTATGTATCGGATGCAATCGTATCAGGCTCTTTCCAGCTGGAAACAGTTAATGCTGCCGGCGAATATGATGAGGGAACCTCTTTGACTTACTATGTCACAGCTGGTCTTGTGACGGAAAATACAAGTTCCGATGCCAGAGAAGAAGTAACTGCTTGGTATAATGCAGAAAAAGAACGTATTTCAGAAAAAGAAGACTATCTTGATATTGAGATGAATGATCTTTCAACAGAGCTTGAATCTATTAATACAGAAATTCAGTCTATCCAGTCACTAATTGATGATGCAATCAGTTCGGTATTTGACTGGGGCAGCTCATAGAAGTTAAGTAGTTAAACCCTTTTGGGGGTATAGATTTGTGTAATGATATTTTCCTTTTTTCCTTTTATATTAACAAATTTTACCTGTCAGGAAGACAGGTATTTTTTTTGAGTTGATATTAAGAAATTTCACAAAATTGCTGTCAAATTATAAGCTGTGTTAAAATAAAACGGTATAAATAGGGATAGTTGTTAAGAAACGTAAAAATTTTCCGAAAAAGTGTTATTAAACCACGAAAATGTGGAATTAAAAAAGAGTAAGGAAACAAATAAAAGGACCGAAGATTCGTGCAAAGGGTCAAACAGGAAGAGTTGAATCTGCTTGAAACTCGCTCCCTGACGCTGTTTGAGCAAAACGGGAGGGCTATGAGCTGCTCTTTCGATATACGTTGGTTCGACCTCTCCGGCTCGCTAATATCCCTTGTCATCCCGAACTTTTTACATCAGGCGGAGCAGCTTGATGCTTGTCCTCCAAACTATATTTACCCCTTTCAGGATCTTACAAGCAAACAAGTATGGTGCCAATTTGGTAAGATGCTGAAACGAGTTCAGCATGACAAGGTATTATGCGCTTCACAACTTACAAGCCGTCACCTCACCCTACCCCTCTCCTCAAAGAGAGGGAACTCCTTAATCACTCAATCACTTAGTCACTCAGTCCCTTCCCCCGATTCACAGCTCACGACTCACGAATCACGCTTAGTCACTCAGTCACTTAATCACTCAGTCACCTTTCTCGGCTTCCAGGTTAGCGAGGTGCAATCATGGTAAGCATAAACACCAACCT
>CALUTG010000023.1 GCA_944323615.1 Candidatus Gastranaerophilales bacterium | reverse complement strand
GGCGCAAGATTTAACAGAGGAATCTTTATCAGATTTTAACCTTTCTTCACTTTTCCACTAACACTATAACATCCGGCCTTCGATAGTTCGAGGGCTTTTTATTGGAAATTTCCGGCAAGAAATACGATTATGTTGGCGGAGAAACTATGCATAATCAATATTTATTCAGAATATCCAGGCTTAGGGGAAAAGAAAGAAAAGTTAAATTTCGAACCACAGACATAAAATCAGCCTTGAGGTTTTTAAAATGGTATGCTAAAAAATATAGAGAAGGACTTCTTTTAGAAATCCTTCCAATCAAAAAAGTATATCATCCAAAAACCAAAACGATAAGTTATATCTACGAATAGTGTATGCAAGAACAAAAATATATAGCCTTAATAGATTGTGACAGCTTTTTTGTATCATGCGAAAGGCGGATGAATCCTGAATTAAACGGACTTCCGGTTTGTGTTGTATCCGGAGAAAGAGGCTGCGTTATTGCGCGCTCAAGAGAAGCAAAGGAAATGGGAATCCCGATGGGGCAGCCGCTTTTTATGGCAGCAGAACAGTTTCCGAACTGTATTTATATTAATGTTCACCATTATGATTATTCCTCTATCTCGCAAGAGGTTATGAGTATATTAAAAGATTTCAGTCCCTGCGTTGAAGTCTACTCAATAGATGAAGCATTTGTGGATTTTACCGGACTATCTAAACTTTATAAAATGAACTACTATAATCTTGCAAAACACATACGGGAAGTTATCCTAAAAGAAACCAAAATCCCTGTATCAATAGGAGTAAGCCGGACAAAATCTTTAGCTAAACTGGCTTCCGACAAAGCAAAAAACATGCCGGATCATATTTGCGTTACAGGAAGATGCGGAATTCCAAGACTTTTAAAACATACAGGGATTGAAGAAATCTGGGGTATCGGAAGAAAACTTGCACCAAAACTTAAAGGACATGGAATAAGAACCGCCTATGATTATGTTCAAAAAAATGACGTCTGGCTAAAGAGCAGATTCGGTAAAAACGGACTTGAAGTGAAATATGAGCTTCTCGGGAATATGATTAATAAAGTCTCAACCGAAGCTGCTGCGCCAAAATCCATAAGCGACACAAAATCTTTTCCGGAATTCACTTCTGATCTGGTTTATTTAAAAAACGAACTGATGGTTCATATTCATTCTGCCTGCAGAAAACTAAGAAAAGCCGGCTGTAAATGTTCAACAGTCGGAGTAATATTAAAAACCAAAGATTTTCGAGTCTTTTATCAAAAAGTTAACCTTGAACACCCGACGGATTTTGAATTTGAAATCTCAAATGCTGCCATTCCGGAGCTTGAAAAAATGTTTGACAAAAAAATTCTCTACAGAAGCGTAGGAATTGTTCTGGAAAATTTTAATTCCAACACAACTGAGCAACTGATCCTTTTTGAAGACAACAAAAAACGTGAAAAAAATGAAAACCTGGGGAAAAGTATAGACAAGTTGGAAGCAAAATTCGGCAGAAACATTGTACGGACAGGATTTACCAATAAAGATGTTCCATTTAAGCAAGATTTTCTAGTCAAAAACAAATACTAAAAAAATACTCCATTTGGTCGTTATTGTCATGCTCTCGATTTTATAGAATAGAATCGGGAGAGGTTTATGCAAATAGATTCCAATACAGAAAAAAATCTTGCAAAAGCTGTGACAACGGTTTCAGTACCTAAAAAGTCACGCTCTTATGAACTCTGCATAAAAGCGGATGCTTTAAGGTTTGCAAAATCTTATCAGGAATCCGTAAAAGCATACCTTGAATCAATTATGATGGATAGAGATCATAAAGAAGCTTACTGGGGTTTGGCACTTTCTTATAAATATTTGAGAGAGTACAAAAAAGCAATTAATATTCTATCCAAACTCATTAAATTGGATGACAAGAATGATAATTATTTCTTTGAACTCGGTGTATGCTACCTGTCTGACGGAAAACCTGAATGTGCCATTCCGCAGCTTGTAAAAGCTATTGTCATCAATAAAGAAAATCTTGAAGCACAAATCCAGCTTGCCATAGCTCATGAACTTGTGGATGAAGCGGACTTATCCTTAATGATTTATAACAAGCTGATTGAAACAAATCCGGAGTTCTTAAAAGCATATTATAATAAAGGCGCAATGCTTATGGGCATGGGTGATTTTGAAGAAGCATCAAAAACTTTCTTTCAGATTACCAAACGAAATCCTGATTATTATAAAGCATATTTAGGTATCGCCATGAGTTTAGATAAACTCGGAAGATATCCGGATGCTATCAGATACTACAAAAAGTTTTTAGAACTCAAAAAATTCTCAGATGATGCTATTTTTGCACGTAAAAGAATTGACGAACTTAAAAACATGCGCTCAGAAAAAAGTCATAATCTAAAACTTATTTAGGTTTATCCCCTGTATATTACAATAATTCATCAGACTTAAAGGACAAAATGATAACAAAAGAAGTCAGAGAGTGGATAGAAAAGGTAAAAAGAGGTCAGTATTCATACAATGACGCAATGGAAGAATTGATGAGATTTGCGCCTTACCTCACAAGAGAAGAACTAAAAATGATTAAATCGAAAATAGATCAACTCTCCTAACTATTCCAAAAACTTCTTTGTTATGATTTACAACAATAGCCCTTTCAATTAGATTTAATCTCATTCGTAAAATCCTTTACTTGAAGTCTGTAACATGTCTTAATGAAATACTCAAAATATAGCAAGTTTTTACGCATAAAATACTTTATAATCATGTAGACAGGTTTATTTCAAAGGTTAGGCAATGATCAGCAATAATTATTACTATGGGATGAATAATTATGCTTACCGCCCTCAATTTATGGCGGCAGAAACATCTGCGCCGTTGGAAAAACCAATTGAAGTAGTTCAAAAGACTATTGAGGATTCTGTAGACAAACTGACTCCTAATACTACGGATGAAAGAAAAAAGAAAACACGAAATACTGCTATTGCTGTTGGCAGCACCATATTAGTGGCTTCAGCTTTTATGTCCTTATTGAACCCAAGAACTTCCGGAAGATTAATGACTCGTATTAAAGGATGGCAGAATAAGGCAAAAATCAAATTAGATAAAAGTGATAAAAATTCTTTATTAAGTAAAGTTTATAACAGCGGTGTAAAAACAACGGAAGGTTTATTGAAAACATTAAACTTTACAAATACTTTTAATGCCGGAAAAGATATGACGCTTCAAAAATTATTAACTAAAAAATCTGTCCATAAACCTGATGATAATCTTTTCCTTAAAATCTGTAAATCAATACATAACGGAATTGCAACTGTTATGAAAAAACCATGCGAAATGATTACAAGAGGGTTTGATAAGGTATCTCGAAGCACTGTTACATCCGGATATAAAAGTTCACTGAAAAAGATGAATAAAACTGATGATCTTATTAAACTCTATCTTGAAAGACTTTCTCCGGAAGAAAAGAAACTTGTGAATGAAAAATTAAGAGAAATCACAGAGACAAGGAAATATTTTTCACAAGAAAACACTATTGCACGACTAGAAAAACAAGAAAAAATGATGTCTAATCTAACAGAAGATTTTTCAAAACGCTTTGGAATATTCTGGAAAGGGTTTGAAAAAAATAATTCTAAGCAGTGGAAAAAACATATCGGAGATAATATGTCTTTCTGGGCCGAAGATATGTTGCAATCTAAGAAAGAAACTCTTATTAGAGAAGGCGCTGATGTCGTTGACAAAATAGTCGGAACCCCGGATAAAAAGGGACTTTATAAAGATATCATTGATATTCTTGCACCAAAATTACAGCAGGATGAGAGAGTATTATTGGAAAAATCTGTCTTACAAACATCTAAAAAATTGAGGAAATCAAACTGGAATGAGTGTGCAGAATACTTTGATAAGAAAAGAGATCTTGTTCTGGGAAGCGCTCTATCTGACGGCTTATCCGCGATATTAGGTATAGGACTGAGCGGAATTGCCGTTGGAACAGCTCATTCTAAAGAAGATAGAGCTTCCAGGGCATTATCTGTCGGCTTCCCTGTAATTGCGGGGCTGGGAACGTCATTAGTACTGGCAATGAGGCTGATTCCGGGAGTTAAATGTTTGCTGCTCGGTAGTGCCATAGGTGGTGTTATGAGCTTTACAGGAGCAAAATCCGGTCAGTACGTAGCCCAGCACATAAAAGAATCAAACCCGGCTCAACAGCCGCAGTCAAATCCATTTCAAAACCCATCAAGTATTACAACAATTAATCAACAGGAGGTAAAACTTAATGCTTAATGTATTTTTGCAGCAATTTTTAGAACATTTTTTCGCAATGTTTCGTAATCCGTGTTATTGTCGATTAGAAAATCCCAGTCTTGAATATTATCAAGATCGACTTCGGTAACATCCTCTTCTCCTACGAGTTTACCTCCCCGGATTTCTCTTATTTCTCTTGAGGCTTCTATTCTTATGGAGATAGCACCTGCGGATTTAAAAACCTCATATTCGTGTTTAATTCTGACATCAGTAACAACGATTTTGCCTTGCTGGGATATAATTTTTTCAAGCCAGTAATCCGGTGATTGGGCTCTCCCCCAGTTGCCTAAGTCTATTAAACCCTGTCTGTATTTTGGTTTATTGGCTTCAATTTCTTCAAACGTAAGATTGTGTTCTTTTGCATATTCTATTTTGATAATATCGCCCATTGCGCAGCGGCGGTATTCCGGCATAGCTTCCAGCAGAATTTTTGCTGCCGTATCTTTGCCGGAGTATTGTTTGCCTGAAAATATAATTATTTTATCTGCCATATCTATCCATAGTTAAGTAATGAGTTTATTTTAGCATATTTTTATTTGTAAATAAACTTAATCCCCGATTCACAGCTCACGAATCACGAACCGACACCTCACCCCTACCCTCTCCTGTAAGGAGAGGGAGACTTAGTCACTTAATCACTTAATCACTTAGTCACCATATTCGATTCACTATTCACGAGCAACAAATTTATTCTTTCGGATAGTTTTTAAAATCTTATTTTTCATTTAAAATAAAACTTAAAAAAAGAGGTGAGCATGTTTAAAAAAATCTGTATTGGTCTGGGAATTTTTGTTGCAGTAGTTTATGTATTATTTTTAATTCTTCCGTTTATTATTACTCCGATTGCTAAAGGATATATTCCGACAATCAAAAATGAGATAACAAAAGCAACGGGGCTGAATTCAGAAATAGAAGGTCTGCAGGTTGTGACAACTCCAAAGCTGACGGCAGGATTGAAAGTCGGGCGCTTTGTTATACTTACTCCGGATGGAAAAGAAATTTTGAATGCAGACAATTTTCAGGTAAAAATGTCTTTGCTTCCTCTTCTGGCAAGAAAAATAAGAGTGGATCTTGTTCAGCTTAATCGTGCTGATATTACGCTCGGGCTAAATAAAGACGGAAGTTTTGAGATAGAAAAATATTTGCCGAAAACAGAAGAAGAAACCTCCTCTGATGAAACAGCAAAAGAACCTGCTGAACCGTTCGTTTTACCGCTGGGATTTAAACTTTCCAATCACCTTCCAGATATTAGAGTGGGCGGCTTTACCGTTGCTTTTGTGTCTGATAAAGTTTTCAAAATTACAGGCGGTGAAACTAATATAACAGATTTTATTTTGAATAAAAGTATAAAAGTTAACTCTTCCGGTAATATGACTTTCGCCGGCGTTGAGCAGTTTAAATACAAAGTTAATCTTAATAACAAAATCATGCCTGATTTGGATTTGAATGAACTTGTATTCAACCCTCAGCCAAGCGAGCCGGGCGCAAAGAAAGAAGAAGTTAAAATAAATATATATGATATTTTAAACGCTTTATATAAAAACAAAATTACAGCCTCTGTAAATACTGATTTAAAACTAACTAAAACTACAAGAGACGGTTATTTAAAGCTTGATAACTTATCCGTTCTTGTAGGAAACGAAAGCCTTCCTTCCAGCACTGCGGAAATGTTTTTTAAAGGTGAAAATATAGATATAGAATCACTTATTTATACGGCAAAAGGAGAGACGACATCTGTTAAAGGTTCCGTAAAAACAGGTAAAAAACCTAATATTAATATGAATATTAAATCTCTTCTTGAATTAGCTAATGTTATGAAAATTGTTAAAACCGCAGCTCTTTCTTTCGGTATTAAGGATTTAGAAACACTGAGTGCTAACGGTTCATTAGATGCCGATTTTAATATTAAATCCGATATGAAAACGGTTACTTCTAACGGTTATGTAAAAGTTCCGTCAGCAAAAGTAAGATACGGGCTTTATGATATAACTATTGATAAAATTAATGCTGATGTAGCACTTGCAAACAATAACATTAATATAAAAAATATTGGATTTTCAATATTTAATCAGCCGCTTAAATTCTATGGAACAATCAGTCAAAATGCCGAAGCAGATTTACACTTGACCGGAGATAATCTTTCTGTCAGAGGGCTTATTGTAGCGGCAGGTCAGGCTGCTTTGCTCAAAAATAATAATGTATCCGGAACTGCTAATTTGCATGCCGCAATCAAAGGCAGACTCGACAAAATTAAGCCGGAAGCAACTGTTACTTTGAATAACTTTAAATTCCCGATGGCATTTCTAACTATCCCAAGAGCTGAAGCTAAAATCGGAGAAAAAGATATTCAAATAACAAACACTCCTGTTATTGTTGATAAGATTAATTTCAATGTCTCAGGAAAAATCAGTGATTATCTTGCAGAAAAAATGGCTCTGAATTTTGTAACCGCAGGTGATATAAAATCAACTCTCACCGGTGATATAAATGTTTACAAACAGACCTTAAATCTTGTTTATGATGTTCCGGCTTCCTCAAACATTGTTGTTCCGATGTTTGCTAAATCAAAGATGACATTTAACGGAAAAATAAATATGACGGGCAATATGATGAATCCGCAATTATCAGGTACGGTTTATGTTCCGGCTCTCAGCATTCCTGAAATTCCTGTAACAATGGATAATCTTGCAGCATCATTAAACGGATCAATACTCAACGGCAAAGCTACCCTGGCTAAATTTACATCCGGAGGTATTGCAGCGGAAAATATCACATCCGATTTTTCGTTTAAAGGAAATGATTTCTATCTTTCAAGCCTCACAGGAACTGCCTTTGACGGAAATATTAAAGGTAATATTATCTATAATCTTGCAAATGCAAAAACCACAGTAGATTTTGCAGGTGAAAATCTTAACGCGGAAAAAGCCGTTGCAGGAGCTGTAGGAATTAAAAATGCCCTTACCGGAACTCTCGGGTTTAATACAAAATTAACTCTGACTGTTGCGGATTATAACGATATGATGAAATCTCTTGCCGGAAACCTGACCTTCAAAGTCGCGAACGGTTCTTTCGGCGCAATTGGGCGTATTGAGAATTTCTTCAATGCCGCAAATATTATTTCAAACGGAGTATTAAAAACAGCAGTCGCTTCAATCTCTTCTCTTGCAGGAGTAAAAGATACCGCTAAATATGAATATATTTCCGGAAACTTAACTTTTAAAAACGGCTGGGCAGAATTAAAAGAAATAAAAAGCTCCGGCCCGACTTTAGCATACTATGTAACAGGTAAATACAATCTTATTAACGGTACTGCAAATATTAATATTCTGGGCCGTTTGGATTCTTCCGTTGTAGCACTTTTGGGGCCTTTAGGCGATCTGTCTGCAGATAAGCTGCTTTCTTTTATACCAAAATTTGGCGCGCTCACATCTTCCATCGTTAAGAATCTGACCTCTGATCCTAAGAGTGAAAACGTTGCTCTGATTCCGGCTCTTTCAAGCGGAAGCGAAAGTTATAAGAATTTTAAAGTTGTATTCAACGGCGGACTTGAAAGCACAAGTTCGGTTAAATCTTTCAAGTGGCTCACAACTGTTGATACTTCCGCTCTGGAAACACCGGAAGTTAAGATTGATGTGAAAGAAACTTTTAATACTATTAAAACCGGTGTAAGTGAAGATGTCTCTAATACCGTAAAAGGGGTTAGCGATGCCTTATCAAATCAGAAAGATGCACTTAAACAGTCTGCAGAAGAGTTAAAAAATCTGTTTAAGTTCTAGAAATCAAATTTTCTACAATAATCCAATCGGATTCTTCATCAATTTCAAATCCGGTCTGCGGGGGCATCTCGTAGACCGCGATTTTTCCTGAAAGACGGCATCTATATTTAATAATATTTTTTACTTTGTTAATATAGCAGGCTCCATTCTCGGCAATAATTCCCTGAAAATCCTGCCTTCTGGGACGGTTTTGGTAATCGTAGTTTATAGGTCTGATTCCTTCCGGCGTTTCTATCCAGTGGAATTGTTTTTCTCTTACTCCTGAAAAAATTGAGTCTGAGTTTGAATTAATATATTGTTCAAACATTTCGTCAATATATTTTGCTTTCAGAAGCGGTGAAGTTGCCTGAATCAAAATAAAATTATCGTCTTCTTTTAATTCAGCTTTTTCAATATATTCAAGCATTACGCTTTCTGTTGAAGATTTATCCTGTGCATTTTTGGGGTCTCTGTCATAAACGGATAATTTATTAAACCCGAAACCCAGAACGGTTGATTTTATTCTCTCATCTTCTGTTGCAATAATTATTTTATCAATCGCCTTTGCTTCTTCTGCGGCTTTTGCTGTCCAGAAAATAAGAGGTTTTCCGTTAAGTTCTTTAATATTTTTAAGAGGAATAGATTTGCTTCCGCCTCTTGCGGGAATAAATGCTATATTCATTTTCTATCCTCCAGAACTTTGATCATATCGTACATAACCTGATTGTAAGGTGTTGGTATATTATATTTTGCTCCAAGTTTGATTATTTCTCCCGCAAAAATATCAACCTCTGTTTTTCTGCCTGCAAGAATATCCTGATGCATTGAGGTCTTACCTTCATCTATCATTTTAGACAGAGCATAAAGAGAATCCTTCTCAAGATTTTCAAGGTTATTTACTCCGCAAGCAGAAGCGATGTTTTTAACCTCAGCAATAATTTTTTTGGCAAATTCAATAAATTTAGAAGAATATTTCATCTCTCCAAAGGTCAAATTCATAATAGCCGAAGGTTGATTAGAAAAAATATTCATTGTGAATTTTAACCAGAGAGAATAGATAATATCATCAGGTATTGAAAAATCTATTTTTGCTTCGGACAAAAATTCTTTTAGCAGCGTGACTTTTTTCTGATTTTCTTCAAACGGAGATCCAAAAACAATTTTTCCTACTCCGTCTTGTGTTACGGAATTTCCTTCCCTTACTGCGCTATGACCGATAAAATATGAATGAAGAACTTTATCTCTGCCGTAAACTTTTGAGATTTTTTCTTCGCTTGAGATTCCATTCAAGAGAGATAAAATAATTGTTTTTTCCCAAATGAAATTTTTGATATTTTCAATAGCAGAATCTAATCCGTCAGCTTTTGTTGAAATAATAATTAAATCCGCATCAAAATTCCCATCCGGCAGGAGGTAATCAAACTCCATCTCTTTGCCGTTTAGAACAGGCTTTTGGGTTTTAAATTTTTCTAATCTTTTTTTATCTACAAGAATCTTAAGATTAGAAACTTCTTTAAATTTGTTTGCGTAAGTTAATCCTACCGCACCAAGACCGCAGATTATAACATTCATTCTCTTCATAAAAAGATTTTACACTCAAATCCGCAGTATATCAAGGGAAAATGTTTTTGTGCAACATAATTATTATTGTGTTGCGGGGTAAACGAAATTGGTTTGACAATTGCACTACAAGCTTAATGAAAAAGGGGGAAGAATTTGTTTCGAAACGATAGCGGAAGCCTTGGCTGGAGCGTGTTTGAGAAACAAATTACTTCGCCCTGCCTAAACAAAATCCATACCCTGTACAAACCAAATATAGTGTGATATTATGTCAAAAAGGCAACACAATAATAATTGTGTTGCATAAATAGCGGAAAGTATTACAAAGACTGGAATTATGGAACAGAGCAAAATTAATATCTGTATATCTTGCGATGATAATTATGCAAAACATGCGGGAGTAGTTATTGCGTCTATTTTAAAAAATGCGGGGTCGGAAGATGTTCTTGCTTTCTATATTCTTGACGGAGGAATCTCTGATACAAATAAAACTAATATAGAATCTTTAAAGACGTTGAAAAACTGTGAAATAAATTTTGTTCCAATTAACAACGATTTATTTAAGGATTATATGAATGTAAAAACTCATTCATATCTATCAATTGCCGCTTATTACCGCCTAAAATTAGGAAGCTTGCTTCCTGATGTTAATAAAATAATTTATCTTGACTGTGATGTGATTGTAAATGACAGTTTGGCTTCTTTATTCAACACTGATATGGAAGATTATATCATTGCAGGTGTCAGTGATATAAAGAGAAAAAAAGTTAAAGAGAATCCTCATTACGTAAATTCCGGCGTACTAATTATGGATCTGGGGAAAATCAGAAACGAAGGAATAGAGAAAGATTTTTGGGAATTTACGACTAATAATCTTGATTTTATCACTAACGGAGATCAGGAAATAATTAATGAAGTTTTAAAAGGACGTGTTAAGCTTCTGCCGAAGGAGTGGAACGTTCAATCCAGTAATTTTACAAACAGGTCAAGTTTTACAAAGAATCCCAAAATCATACATTTTGTAGCTAAAAGAAAACCTTGGCATTATGCCTCTTTTAGTTATCATAGAGATTATTATTTTAAGTACTTGCAGTGCACGCCTTGGAAATTAAGCGAAGAAGAATATAAACACTGGACAGTTGATAATCAGAGAGACTCAATTATTGCATACCTTAAATACCGCCCGCTCTTCTTCTTAAGACCTGCTTTTTATAAAGCGATATTTTATTCATACTTAAAATCATTATTTACTGTAAAAAAACCTATAATTAAATCCAATACATTTCTATTATGGGAACCCTGCACCAAAAGCCATGCAGAAGTTCTTCCAGGATACGCAAAATATCTTTTGGATTTGGGTTATCATGTCTCTGTTTTAGCTGAACCTAAAAGATTCAAAGAAGGTCTATTTTCCAGATTTGAAACTGAAAATATTTCTTACAATAAAATGAGCCAAAAAGAAATTAAAAAATATCTTAAAACAACTGACTTATCTGATGTAAGAGGAATTCTAGTCACAACAGCCGGAAAAGTTAGAAAAGAAAAATACGGGAAATGTTATGAATGTTTTTCAAAATATGCAGACAGAAAAAAAATATTTTTTGTTGAACACGAAGCACAACATGGCTGTGATGCCGGCTCTTGGGCTGAGGACTTTATCACACTCAGAGAATTGGACTATAAAGGAGTAAAATCTGTTGTAGTAAATCCTCATTATTTCGGCAGCATAAAAACCACACCGAAAAATCCGGTTGTGACAAATTTTATTACCATAGGCGCAATCCGTTCAGGTAAAAAGAATTGCAATACAATTATAGATGCCGTAAAAAAATTAAAAGAAAAAGGATATACTGAATTTAAAATAACCGTAATAGGAAAAGGTTCTTTAAAAAATATCCCTCCTGATATCAAAAAGTTTTTTGATATCAAAGGTCATTTGAACTTTAGTGATATGTATGACGAGCTTGAAAATGCAGACTTTTTACTCACATCCTACGAACCGGAAAATCCTGCACATATTCGTTATAGAACAAGCGGTACGAGCGGAAATTTCCAGCTGGTTTATGGATTCTGTAAACCTTGTATTATTACAGAAACGTTCGGCCCGATTAACGGATTTGATAATACAAATTCTATTTTATACTCCACCCCTGACACTTATTATAAAGCAATGGAAAAAGCTATTTTATTATCTGCTAAGGAATATTCATCTATGCAGGAATCCTTAAAAAAATATTCAGAAAATTTATATAAAAACTCCAAAAATAATCTCAAAAATTTGATAACCGTACAGCTCGGGAGAAAAAATTATGAATAGAATCCCGATTGTATTTACTTTTGATAAAAGAATAATCTTAGGAGCAGCTGCAGCAATTAAAAGTCTTATTAATTCAGCTTCCTCGGAGACTTCTTATGATATTCATATCTTACATGACGGAATTCCAGAAAAATTTCAGAATAGTTTTTATAAACTTACCGGGAATAAACATAATATGACATTTCATCATATAAGCAGGCGTGTTTTTGAAGGAGTAAAAACCAATAATAAAAGCTGGACAGAAATTGTTTATTACAGAATGATTATTCCAGAGATTCTAGGCAGATATGATAAAGTTATTTATTCCGATGTAGATGTATTTTTTAAAGAAGATTTGACCGAACTCTATAATACCAATATTGAAGATTATGAATGGGGCGGAGTAAGAGCGGAAGTAAACTCGCAGGATTCTATCGGTCACAAATATTTTGAAGAAAATAACAATGATTACATTTTCTGGTCAGGTCTAATGCTTATTAATTGTAAAAGAATGAGAGAAGAAAAAACATTTTCTAAACTTCTTGAAACAGCATTGAAATTCAAAGACAGATTACGGTTTTTTGACTTGGATGTATTGAATATCACCTGTAATAATATTCTGCCATTACCGCTAAAATACTGTGTACTGGAATCTTTTTATACTGCTTTGGATTTCCATTTATGCGAAGAATATGAATTCCTTAAAAAAGTTTATTCAGATAATGAGATAAAACACGCCATAGAAAATCCGTCTATTATCCACTATGCGGGGAAACCCGGCAAACCATGGCGAAGAAAAAGAATGCCGGACTATTATGCAGAAGCTGTAAAAGAACTGCCAATGGAATTAGTTAGATATACTTTTAGAGATTTAAGAAAGAAATTATTTAGTAAGGTATAAAAATGTTCCAAATTTATAAAGAAGATAATCATATAAATATTAAGATAGCAAGACTTCGGATAAAATTTAAAAATCCTTTTATAAACCAGCTGGAAGATTGCTGCAGCATACATAATTTGCAGGAACTTAGAAAATCTGGAACAATTTTCCCGCACCCTATAGGTATAGTGATTGCAAAAGAAGCAGAAATTGGGCGGAACTGTGTTATTTACCAAAACGTCACTATAGGGAAAAAGAATGGTTTAACCAAACAGAGAGCTCCTAAAATAGGTAACAATGTAAAGATTTATGCCGGTAGTGTTATTGCTGGAGATATAACAATCGGAGACAATTGTATAATTGGGGCTAACTCTACCGTGCTAACGGATATTCCACCTGATAATATATGTGCCGGCAATCCGGCAAAAATTATAAGAAAAATAAAGGAGTCTGAAAATTGAGCCTGGCAAGATTAAGAAAGAATTTAATTGAACTCGTGCCCATAAGAAGCTGGAGAAAATATTTACATTATAGATACGGATGGTTCCCTGGGAACTTTGTTCAACCGGATTGTAATATCTCCTCTACCAAGAACCTAAAACTCGGAGGAAATGTCTATATCGGAGGAAGCAGACTTTGCTGTGACGGAGGAATAGAAATCGGCTTCAATACGAAGATTGGTGAAGGTTGTTTTTTCTTAACAAGTAATCACAATTATAAATCTAAAATCAGAATTCCTTTTGACAACATAGGTTTTTTACAAAAGATAGTTATAGGGCAAAATGTTTGGATTGGTGCAAAATCAATTATATGCCCCGGAGTAAGAATTGATGATGGTGCAATTATAGCAATGGGGAGTGTTGTAACAAAATCCGTTCCCAAATGTGCAATTGTCGGAGGAAACCCCGCAAAAATTATCGGATGGCGAGATAAAAAAACTTTTGATAAATTGTCCGAAGAAAAAATGACCTATCCAACATCTAAGGAAATACCTTTAGAATGGATACGGATAAATGAATACAAAAAATATATGCAAAAAGAATAGAGGTGGAGGAGAAATAATGTTCTGGAAATTTATGGTAGAAATTATAGTACTATTTATTCCTAATAGAATCCGTGCTGCTGTTCGCCACAGGTTGCGGCACTTTTGCCAATACATTTATGTTAAAAAAACTGCTAAAAGTGTTGGAAAAAGATTTTGCTGCGGTAAAAATATCCTAATTTCAAAACGAACACAAATAGGAAATGATGTTTCAATTAATGGGATCTTTGTTCAAGGCTGTGGTAATTTAAAAATTGGCAACTACGTTCAAATAGGAATAGAGCTGCTTGTGCTTACAAGTAACCATAATTATAAACAAAATCGAATTCCGTATGATTATTATGAAATACCCAAAGATGTAATTATAGATGATTTTGTCTGGATAGGTTCAAGAGTTACCTTATTACCCGGGACTCATTTGGGTGAAGGATCAATTATACAAGCAGGCGCCGTAGTAAGAGGCGAAATTCCTCCATATTCTATTGTCGGCGGAAATCCTGCACAAGTATTTGCGCATAGAGATAAAGAAAGTTTTGAAAAGTTGAAAAAGGAAGGAAAATTTTACACAAATGAAATTCATTAGCTTTTGCAAAGAGGATGGTCGTATAAAATTAAATTTATTTGGTATAAAAATAGTTTTTCCAAATCCTTTAATTAACCGTTTGGAAGATTGTTGCTGTATTGAAAATTTAAAATATTTAAAAAAAATAGGTACTAAATTCCCACACCCAACCGGAATTGTAATTTCAAAAGATGCAAAAATCGGGAAAAACTGTATGATTTTTCAAAATGTAACTATTGGAATCCGCAGTACAAAAGAAAAAGCAAAAGCCCCAAGAATAGGTGATAATGTCAAAATATTTGCCGGAGCAATTCTACTTGGTGATATCACAATAGGTGATAATGTTACCATAGGCGCCGGAGCAGTAGTATTAGATAATATACCGGATAATGCAACATGTGTTGGGAATCCTGCAAAAGTCATAAAAATAATAAATAACGAAGGGTAAAACTTTTCCACCCGAATCCGCAGTATATCAAGAAAAAATCTATTTGTGCAACACAATTATCATTGTGTTGCAGGGGTAAATGAAATTGGCTTGGCGCCTGCATTACAAGCTTAATGAAAAAAGGGGGAAGAATTTGTTTCGAAACGATAGCGGAAGCCTTGGCTGGAGCATGTTTGAGAAACAAATTACTTCTCCCTGCCTAAACAAAATCCATACCCTGTACAAACCAAATATAGTGTGATATTATGTCAAAAAGACGACACAATGATAATTGTGTTGCACAAATAATTTGATATATTAATCGGGGTTAGAAGTGACTTTTAGCGAAATTTTTAATAAAATAAAAATCCAAAAACACCTAATAAGAATAAAAAGAAAAGCGAAAGCCAAATTTTATGAAGGAAGTCTGTTTAAGTTAGACCCCAGTGCAAAAATTATATTAAAAAACGGTAATCTGAAATTTGGTAATGACAGATTGGCAAAAACTGATTCATGTTCGAGATTGGTCATGGAAAAGGATGCCAAACTCGTAACAGAAGGCAACTTCACCTTCACATATGGTGCAGATATATTGATTAAGGAAAATTCTACTCTCGTCTTAGGTGAAGGATGGGCAAACTTTGGATGTCAGATAAGATGCGGGAATAAAATTGTTATAGGAAACGGAGTCACTTTCGGCAGAAATGTATTAATCCTTGATAGTGACTTTCACTGCATAAAAGATGAAAATGGCGAAGTAATAAATCCCGCTGAGCCAGTTTATATAGGAGACAATGTCTGGCTGGGACACAACGTAACAGTATTAAAAGGAGTAACCATCGGAGAAGGAGCGGTTTGTGCCGCACAATCTGTCGTAACAAGAGATGTTCCGCCTCATTCAATTGTAGCAGGGAATCCCGCCAAAGTTATAAAAGAAAATATAACTTGGGAAAGACCAACGGTTCTCAATATGCCTAAACTGGGGGCTAAGTGTAACGGCTGTGGCGCATGTGAGAAAATCTGCCCTGTTAATGCAATAGAAATGATAAAAGATGAATTTGGATTTGAATACTCATATATTAATAAAGATAAATGTATAAATTGCGGGAAATGCTTAAAGGTTTGTCCGGAATTAAACAAACCTCAAACCACAAACAAAATTAAACCAGAAGTCTTTGCGGCCTGGAGCAAAGACATAAATATAAGGCTTACAAGTACATCAGGAGGAATATTTTCAGAACTGGCAAAAACATTTATTCAAAACGGAGGTTATGTTTGCGGTGCTGTTTATAACGATGAGCTTTTGGTTGAACATATTGTAACCAATAACATTGATGATATTGAACGTTTAAAACAGTCAAAATATATTCAAAGTAATTTAAAAAATGTTTATCCGGAAATTAAAACCTTGCTGGATTCCGACAAAAAAGTAATGTTTGTAGGAACTCCTTGCCAGAATACCGGTTTAATCAACTTTCTTGGTAAAAAATATGACAAACTCTATCTTGTTGATTTTATCTGTCTCGGAGTTAACTCGCCGGAAGCTTATAAAAAGTATCTAAACTTCTTGGAACAAAAATATAATTCAAAAGTTAAAAAAGTCTGGTTTAAAAACAAAGATTTTGGCTGGAATAATTTCCATACAAAAATAGAATTTGAAAACGGAGAATCATATTTTGGCTCAAGAAATGATGATTTATTTATGAAAGGTTTTATAGGTCAAAAAAGCTTGTATCTTAGAGAAAGCTGCTATAACTGTTCCCACCGCACTTTCCCGAGATATGCAGATATAACTCTGGCAGATTTCTGGGGAGTAAAAAAATCCTTAGATAATGGTCAGGGGACTTCCCTTGTTTTAATTAACTCTTCAAAAGGACGACAATTATTTAAAACAGTTACCGGAGAGATAAAAAGTTTTCCTCGCCCTCTAAAAAGTATTTTTAAAGGGAATTTCGCGCTATACGTATCAAAAACAAAACCTTATGAATATTTACAAATAAAAAATGATCTTAAACAAATGGATTTTGATAAATTTATTGAAAAATATATACCATAAAAATTCTGAAACCATCTGTAATTAAGAAATACAGCCTTTTGTGCAACACAATTACAATTGTGTTGCAGGATATATGAAAAGGGGCTTGTAGTGAGACTTCCGGCTTATAGTGAAGCGGAGGGGTGTTTCTTCACGAAACGATAGCGGGAGGCAGAGCCGGGAGCGTGTTTGAGGGAAGAAATATCCCCGACCAGCTTCTTTTTTATAACTTACTGTACAAGCCAATAAGCGTATGCTATTATGGCAAAAGAACAACACAATTGTAATTGTGTTGCATAAAACACACAAGTTTTTCTGCAATAGGAGAAGGATATGAAAAAAATAAAAAAGGAATTAATTCATACATGGCTGGTTACGGGTGCAGCGAGCGGATTTGGAAAAGAAACCTGCAGACAACTTTTAGAAAGAGGGTACAATGTTATTGCCGTATCACGCAGAATGCCTCAATTTACACAGGCAAATGCACTCTGTCTTTCTGTTGATGTTACCAAACCAGAAACTATAAAAGAAGCTATTGATAAAGGAATTGAAAAGTTTGGCGGCATCGACGTAGTTATAAATCATGCCGGTATTTCAACTAAAGTCGCACTTGAAGATGAAACATACGAAAGTATAAAAGCTTCAATGGATACAAATTTTTACGGAACTTTTAATATAATTAAAGCAATTTTGCCATATTTTAGAAAACATAAAAAAGGTACAATTGTCTGTAATTCATCAATGAACGGCATTTCTTTCAGAGCCTATGGGGCAGCTTATTGCGCATCAAAACATGCTGTTGAAGGATTATTATCTGTATGCTGGTATGAAACAAAGAATTTCTGCCGGGTAATGCTTGTTGAACCCGGATTTTTCCCCGGTACAGAAATTGCTAAAAATATTGACCTTGATAAAACAACTGTTTTTAATGAGTACAAAAACATTCCTGATTCGATTATTAAACTCGACTCTTGCAGACCAAATTCCTTATCTATTGGGGTTAAGCATATAATTGATACAGTAGAACAGGAACAATTACCGCTGCGTCTGATTTTAGGAGAAGATGCTTTGAAAAAAATTAAAACTGAAATTAAAATGCTGGGAAAAGATTTAAAGAATTCTTCCAGATACAAAATGCCAAAAATATAATAAGTTAAAAAATAACGGGCGGTGAAAAAGAATTTTTTCACCGCCCGTTAAAATAAACTTTTTAAATCAACTATCTTAATTTAACAGTTACTGATTTAGCTTTTTGAGTGTATTCTAATTTGTCTTCTCTAGACAACCAGCCTAAACCCATTTCAGCAAAATTTTCATTCAAGCTAAGGTCTTTTTTCATTTTGTTGATAGAAACTTCACCTTTGTTAGAAAGGTAGTTGTAAATTTGACCTGCTGATTCAATAATTTGTTCTTGAATACCCATTTTAGCTTCTTTAGTTTTTGCCATTTTAAATCTCCTTGTGTTATGTATGTATCCTGTAATTGATTACCAGTTCATTTTATAAAAAAATTCATTTTTTTGCAAGTATTTGAAGACATCTTTATGATAAAATAGTCTATAAGGAGTATGTTATTAAATTTAATTAAAGTCGAATTTAGAGAGAAATTATTAGTTGAAAAATATTTTGAACTAATAAATCTTGGCGTGAAACCCTCACAAATACTGGTTCTTGTCCAAAACTCCACTTTGAAAAAGAAATTCAGCGAAAAAATTCTGCAAGAGATAAAGATTGATGCAATAGAAAAACTCAATATCCACTCTTTCTTTTCAATTGTATATAATACACTTGTTGAAAATTGGTGTTTTGTTGAAAATTTAATCCCTTCGGATAAATCTTTTATTCTCCCAAACCTCGTCGGGCTGGAAGTTTCCCAGTTCTTGCTTAAGGATATTTTGAAAGAAAATGAGGTTAAGGGATATAATTCAAAAAAATCGCTTCTTCATCAGATTTTTAGAAGATACTCTCTCATTGTTCAAAATGATTTAACAAATGATGAAGTTAAAGAACGTTCCAGAATATTAAAGGAATCTTTCGGAGAAGATGCGGAAGTTATTATAAAAAAACTCCTCTCAAGAACCCTGAAAACAAGGAGCTTTGATTATTTAAGGCAGATACTTGTTTTTAACCATGTTTATAAAAATACGGATTATTTTAAAAATATTCAATATCTTCTTGTGGATGACGCAGATGAAATGACTCCTGTTTGTTTTGATTTTATCTCTTATCTCCGCCCGCAATTGAAAGACTGGATGATATGTTTTGATTCCCTGGGCTCCAGCCGCTGCGGGTATTTGAGCGCGGACACTTCTATTGAGTATAAACTGGAAAAACTTTTTGGTGAAAAAACACAAACCATGGAGGAAGAGGAAAATCAGAATACGGAAATAATTTTTTCTAACGTTATTGATGGAACAAAGAAAAGATTGAAAAATTTTACATTAACCTCTCTTTCCAAACGTGCTGAGATTCTGGATTACACGATTTCAAAGATAAAAGAATTATTCAAAAATAATGTTCAAGCATCAGATATTACAATAATCACTCCGCTTCAGGATGACATGCTAAAATTTACTCTTAAAGAAAACCTGAAAACCTGCACCCCGCTTTTTCTTTCGGGAAGCGAAAAACTTATTGATAATCCGCTTGTGAGGGCAAGTCTGAATATTTTAAAACTCATGCTCGGAATAGAGATTTCTTCTATGGATTTGAGGGTTATTTTGTCTGATTATGCCGGAATCCCGCTAAAATACTGCGGCAAGATTCTGGAAGCTTATGACAAAACAAAATTATTACCGATGATGGAGATTGAGTGTTATAATGACAATTATCAAAATTTTTATAACTCTTTTGAAGAAATAAAAAATAAAGATATAAAACTTTCACAAAAAGTTTATGAAATGTTCGTCCGGGTTGTGAATTTTGTGGAAGAAGAAAGAATTAATAAATTCAACTTTTTTATAAAAGAACTCAGGGATTTTGAAAAAGTTCTCGGAGACGAAACTGTTAAAAAGCGTGCGGAAGAGATAATTATTCAGATAGAAAATTCTATTATTGCGGAGAATCCGAGTTCTACTTTAGAAATTTTTGAGGATAATCTTGTAGTTGCAACTCCTCAAAAAATTATCGATAACAAAATTTCTTCCAAGTATCAATTCTGGCTGGATGTTTCACACTCGGACTGGGTAAAAACAGATACCGGGCCTTTGTATAATGCCTGGGTTTTTCAGGCTGATTGGAGCAAGGATGAGTATACAATTGAGGATGATCTTTTTCTTTCTCATCAGAAGACTGCAAGAGTTTTGAGAAAATTGATTCTTCTAAGTAAAGAACACATTTTTGCATGTTCAAGTCTTTTTGATCCGGCAGGAGCTGAAAATCTCGGCGGGATAGAAGAATATCTCGTTCCGGAGGAGATGAATTCAGGAGGAGTCAAAGATATCCCGAAGATTATCCCAAGACCGGATCAGAAGCCTGTTTTGGATTATGAAA
Organism: Candidatus Gastranaerophilales bacterium; assembly: GCA_944323615.1. Lineage (GTDB taxonomy): Bacteria > Cyanobacteriota > Vampirovibrionia > Gastranaerophilales > Gastranaerophilaceae > CAG-196. The sequence continues at coordinate 7,913 of CALUTG010000023.1, read as the reverse complement.
AAGGGTCGATGGCTATATCTGCCGTTCCGGGTGCGGGGAAAACGACTATTCTTCTTGCGCTTATTATAAAAATTATTGGAAGAGGGGTTAATCCTTCTAATATTTTTGTTCTTACTTATATGGAATCTGCCGCAAGGAATTTTAGGGAAAAAATTAAAAATATGTCGCCAGATAGTGTTCAGCTCCCTAATATTAGTACTATTCATGGTCTTGCGCTCAGGATAATTAAAGACAATTCTAACCATGAAAGATTAGGTTTGGACTCTGATTTTGAGATTTGTGATGATACACAAAGAATGAGAATAATAAAAAGTATTACCGGAAAATTTACCAAATCCGAGCTTGAAGAATTTGACAGAGCAATTTCTGTTATGAAGCTTCAGCAGGGAGATGTAAACACTCCTTCAACGGACAAAAAGATTGAAAAATTTAAATCTTTTTATAAAGAATATCAGTACAAACTTGATGAAGCCAATTTGATTGACTATGATGATATTCTTCTTTTGTCGGTTAAACTTTTGGAAGAGAATCCGGATATTTTAGAATATTATCAGGATATTTGTGAATACATAGTAGAAGATGAAGCCCAGGATTCATCAGGGATACAGCAGCGCTTAATTTCGCTTTTGAGCGGCAAACATAAAAATCTTATCCGCTGCGGTGATATTAATCAGGCAATTACAACAACTTTTTCTAACGCGGATGTTGAAGGATTCAGAAACTTTATTCAAAACTCTGATAAACTTGTCGAGATGAACCATTCTCAAAGATGCACCCGGGATGTTATGACGCTTGCGAACAATACTGTTTTGTGGGGAGATAGTATCCTGCCTAAGGCTTTTTACAAAAGCATGATGCAGGGGGTTGAAGGGAAAAATCCGGTACAGGAAAATGCTGTTTTTGCCAAACTTTTTGACAAATCTTTTGAAGAAAAGAATTTTATACTAAAAGAGATAAAAAATATTCTTACATTTAATAAAGATGCGACAATCGGAATTCTGTTAAGAAACAATTTTCAGGTTGCGAACTGGACAACATTTATTAATGATGCCGGATTCAAGAGTATTACCAGAAGTGAATCTTTAGGCCAGAAGGGTGTTTTTAATACGATTTTTTCTATTTTAAAATTTGTCCAAAATCCGTTTGATAATGAAGAAGTTGTTTCTGTTTATGAAAAACTAAGCGAGCTCGGGTTTTATAAACCGCGCCTCCAGCTGGAAATAAGAAACTCAGCAGAACCGTTTATTACAAAAAACGGGGACGAAATTGAATCTCAGGATTTGGCGCAATTTTTGTGGGATATGCAATACTGGCTTAATTCTTCTACTATGCCGTTAGAAGAGCTGGTTATAAAAATAGGACTTTTCTACTATACGAGTGATATAGAAAAATCGAACGTTTATCTTATTGCAACACTTGTAAGAAAACTCAATTCATCCAATAGTTTTGAGCGTACAATAGAAAGATTGGATGACTTATCCAAACGCCCGTCTTTGAGCGGATTTAAGTTCTTCTCGGAAGAAGAAGATTCTTCTGCCGTAAAAGGCAAGGTTCAGATTATGACTCTTCATAAATCTAAAGGGGATGAATTTGAATATGTATTTATCCCTGAACTTACGGAAAAAGCACTTTCTATTGATGTTAATAAGGCGGCAATCAAATCTTCAACAGCTTTTATGGAAGAAGTCAGGGGATTTAATCCTAAATACAAAATAAAATCCGAGCTTGCTCTAAAAGAATTTTCGGCAGAAGAATCTTTGAGATTGTTTTATGTAGCAATAACCAGAGCCAAAAAGAAATTATATATAACATCCTCTCTTAAGACAAAGTCTTTCGGAAGGGAAGTGACTCAGGAGCCGAACATTATTTTTACAAATTTAAATTTAATATAAATCATACTGGAGTAGAGGCAGCAAGACAGACAATTTCTTGTATACCTTTGGATTTTAACACTTTTATCATTTCTTCAAAAGTTGACCCTGTTGTACAAATGTCATCAAGAATCAAAACAGACTTGCAGGATATAAAGGCAGAATCAACCTCAAAAGCATCTGCAAGGTTAACTAGGCGCTCTTTTCTGGATAGCTTATACTGGGGTTTAGTATCTTTAATTCTTTTTATTAGTTCAAAATTTGTCTCAAATCCGCTCAATTGGGAAAATTCTTCACAAACAAGCTCCATATGATTATATTTGCGTTTTTTAATTCTGTTTTTATGCAAAGGAACCGGTATAAGTTGAATTTCTTTGTCCGCAACTGTTTCCAGCTTAGCAAAATATTCATACATAAATTTTGCAAGATAGTACGCTAATTCCTTCTGTTTGTGATATTTAAGACCTCTGATAAGCTTTTGAAGCTCCTTTGTATAATACCCTGCAACATAGATATTCACCCCGTCAATAATCCTATTAGCCCGTTTAGGGTAGTGTTCCAATTTTTCATAACAGTCCGGGCAAAGTTTAATAGAATATTTGGAACTCCCACAAATATAGCATCTTTTTTTATAAATAAGATCCAATAATGAATTTAAAAGGCTTTTCATAACATAGATTATATAATAAAATATTAAATTATTGACCTTTAGGGAAAAATAATATATTTTATACAATATAAATATTAAATTTGGAGGTTTTTTAATGGAATTTCAACATATGCCGCTTAACGGTGCCAATTATACTGACGCAGATATCAAACGTCTTATAACAGAATATAATGTCCAATTTATAAAACTGCAATTTGTAGATATAAATGGACAGGTTAAAAATCTTGCCATACCTTCCGAACATATTGACAGGATTTTGAATAATGAAGTTATGCTGGATGGATCTTCAATTAAGGGTTTCAGAAACATTGAGACTTCAGATATGTTTTTCCATCCTGATAAAAATACTTTCCAAATCCTTCCGTGGCAGGAACGTGACGGCAAAAATTCAGCACGACTCATCTGCGATATTTATAATGCCGATGGAACCCCATTTGAAGGCTGCCCAAGATGCAACCTTAAGAGATTAATGGCAGAAGCTAAAAAACTGGGCTTCTCAATGAATGTCGGACCTGAAGCTGAATTCTTCCTTTTTGAAAAAGACGAAGAGGATAAAATTACAACCAAAACCCACGACAGAGCAGGTTATTATGATGTAGGGCCGGATGATTTGGGAGAAGCCGTTCGTTCTGATATTGTAAGTACTTTACAAGAGATGGACTTTGATATTGAAGCATCTCACCACGAAGTAGCTGACGGTCAGCATGAAGTAGATTTTAAATATTCAGATATTTTAACCACCGCAGACAATGTGGTTACATTTAGAGTTGCTGTTAAAGCAATTGCTGCACAATATGGCTTGCATGCGACCTTTATGCCGAAACCCGTTTACGGAATCAACGGTTCTGGTATGCACTGCAACATCTCTCTGTTTAAGGACGGAAAGAATGCGTTTTTTGACGAAAAAGGAGAGTATCAGCTTTCAGATACAGCAAAATATGCTATTGGCGGCATTTTAAAACACATTAAAAGTATAACTGCCATCCTTAACCCGACTGTTAACAGCTATAAACGACTTGTTCCGGGTTACGAAGCTCCTGTTTATATGGCATGGTCACTTGCTAACAGAAGCGCTCTCTTGAGAGTTCCGGCGAAAAGAGGTATCTCAACCAGAGTTGAACTTCGTTCGCCTGACCCGAGCTGCAATCCTTATCTTGCATTTGCAACAATTCTCGCAGCCTGCTTAGATGGTGTACGTAATAAAATTACTCCGCCCAAACCGGTGGAAGCCAATATTTATAAACTAAGCGATAAAGAAAGAAAAAAATTAAAGATAGAATCCCTGCCGGGAAGCTTAAAAGAAGCTCTCTATTATCTCCAAAACTCACTTATTGCAAAAACCGCACTCGGTCCGCATATTATGGATGAGTTTATAACTGCAAAAGATATTGAATGGGACTCTTTCAGAACCTACGTTTCTCAATGGGAAATAGACAGATATCTTGCCAGATATTAATTTAAGCAGGCTAAAAAATCTCTTATAAAAAGAACTATAATCCGGTTCGTGAAGCAAGAGCGAGAAGTTCTTCAACAGTTTTATCATACTCAGTCTTTTCATCCGTAGACTGAATTAAAAATTTGTTAATATCGCCCATCATTGATATAGCTTTATCACATACAGGATCTGTTCCTGAAACATAAGCTCCGATATTTATTAAATCTTCGTTTCTGGCATGAACAGCCATCAGATTTCTTAATATACCTGCAGCATTACGGTGTTCTTTTGTAGTAACATCTCCCATAACCCTGCTTAAAGACTGCAGAACATCAACCGCAGGGTAATGGTTTTTATGCGCCAAGGCTCTTGAAAGCACAATGTGTCCGTCAAGAATACTCCTTGCGGTATCAGAAATCGGTTCGTTAAAGTCATCCCCTTCAACAAGAACGGTATACAGTCCGGTCATAGTTCCAAACTCATTTGTACCTGCTCTTTCCATAAGTTTCGGCATCATAGCGAATACTGAAGGAGTGTAACCTCTTGTGGCAGGAGGCTCGCCGATTGCAAGCCCTACTTCTCTTTGCGCCATTGCAATACGGGTTACGGAATCCAGCATAAAAAGAACGTCCATCCCTTTATCCCTAAAGTATTCAGCAATAGTTGTAGCAACAGAAGCAGCTTTTATTTTCACAAGAGACGGCTGCTCAGAAGTCGCTGCAACAACAATTGAACGCTTCATACCTTCCGAACCGAGAATTTCCTCTATAAACTCCTTAACCTCTCTTCCGCGTTCACCAATCAGAGCAATTACGTTTAAATCAGCAGAAGTATTTTTTGCCATCATACCAAGAGTGGTACTTTTTCCGACACCTGAACCGGCAAAAATACCCATTCTCTGCCCCTTTCCTACTGTTGCAAAACCGTCAACTGCACGAATGCCGAGAGCAAGCGGCTCTGTTATTCTCTTTCTTTTTAACGGATTAATGGCATCAGCAATTGTTGAACGATATTCAGTAAATCTGATATCTCCCAATGTATCAATCGGGCGGCCAAGACCATCCAGGACCCTTCCTATAAGCTGGTTTCCAACCCCAATCTTCATAGCTCCGCCCGTATTAATTACAAGAGCCCCCGGTCTTATCCCATCCGGCGCCCCCAGAGGCATAAGAAGAATTTTATCTTTTTTAAATCCAACGACTTCCGCCATTGTCGGCTTATCGCTATAATCGTTATAAATATAACACAGGTCGCCTATAGAAGACTTAGGGCCGTCGGATTCTATTGTAAGCCCGATAATTTCAGTAATTTTGCCGACTTCCTTTATCGTCTTTGTATTATTAATAATTTCAAGATATTTTTCTTTACTCCAGCTCATCGTCTGCACCTGTAAGCATATTTTGGGCAATTTCCGCAATCTGGGCAGAAATTCTGGAATCAAGTCTGGTATTTAAAGTCTCTACAATAACTCCGTCTGTGGAAACAGAATTATCCTCAAGAATTTTTACGGATTGAAGTTTTGGAATCTCTTCTTTAAATTTTTCCGATAAACCATGAATAATATTTACCAGCTCAGGATTTACTATTATTGTAATATTTTCCTTGTCATTAAGCTGTTTTATTGCATCAATAGTGATCTTATGAAGAATTTCCTCATCGAATTTAATATGGCAAACCTTATCTGCTATAACGGATACAAGTTCTACAATATCAAGTGTGGCAGAATCAATAATATTCTTTTTTATATCAAAAGAACTTGAAGAAAGCGTCTCCAGAGCCTTTAGTGCTTCAATAGAATCTGACTTGAACTTTTCAAGACCATCTTCCTGTCCTTTTACAAAACCCTCTTCATAAGCCTGATTTTTAACTTTTTCGTACTCTTTTTCACCTTTTTTGCGGGCTTCTTCAATAATTCTTGCAGCCTCTGTATTAGCGGTTTGAATAATTATCTGGGATTTACTGTCAGCAGTTTCAAGAATTTTTTGAGCTTTTGCATCCGTTTCTTCAATAATTTTTTTAACCTTTGCCTGCTGGCGTGTAACATTAGACTGCTCAATCGGCAGAACGTAGTTATCCCCTATTTGAATTTCGTCACTTTTTATTCTGTTACTCAATTAATTCATCCTCAATACTTGCACGGGTAATAGTAATTTCGCCCGTAGCTTCAAGGTTTCTGATTGCATTAACAATACCGGTTTGAGCTTCTTGAACTTCTTTTGCACGGACAGGGCCGAGGTATTCCATATCATCAACAAGCATCTGGCGTGCTCTTTCAGACATGTTTTTAAATATTTTATCTTTAATTTCGTCTTTTGTACCCTTAAGTGCAAGCGCAAGCTGCTTGGTATCAATTTCTCTAAGCAGCCTTTGAATTGCTCTGTCGTCGAGAATAATAATATCTTCGAATACAAACATAAGATCTCTGACTTCCTGCGCCATCTTCTGATTCTCGATATCGAGCCATTCCATAATATTTTTTTCTGTACCTCTGTCGCAGCAGTTCAAAATATTTGCAAGAGATTCCACTCCGCCTGCATTGGAAAAATCCTGAACCAAAAGGGCAGAAAATTTTCTCTGTACAATATCTTCAATGGTATTTAAAATTTCAGGATTTGTAGGAGTCATATCGGCAATTCGCATAGAAACCACAGCTTGAACATCCGGAGGTAAAAATGCAAGAACCTGCGCCGAAAGTTCCGGTCTTAGGTATGCAAGAATTAAAGCCAGAAGCTGCGGATTTTCAGAAGCAAATGTGTTAGCAAGCTGCGAAGGATCTGCCTCGTTTAAGAAATAAAACGGATTAGTATTAACCATGGCATTAACTTTTTCCAGAAGCTGTGCTGCTTCCTGCTCGCCGTAAGCTTGTGAAAGAAGCTGTTTTGCATAAGCAAAACCGCCTTGTGTAATATAGTTCTTAGCCTGAAACACCGTTTTAAATTCCGTCAGGACTTCATTTAGTTCTTCATCGGAGACTTTCCCGAGATTAGCAATATCAAGGGTAATTTGTTCCAATAAATCCTCGTCTCGAATATTTTTCAAAACTTCGGAAGCTGTCGTAGGCCCCAGAGCAATCAAAAGCGCAGCCACTTTTTGGCTGGGACGCGTGAACGTCTTTCTTGCTTCTTCTTTTGCTTTTTTAATTTCTTCTATACCCATTTAATTGCCTTATTATTCACGAATATATGATGTCAAAAGTTTTGCCGCATCTTCAGGAGCTGCCATAATAGCCTCATTGAGTTCAGTTATATTCTGATCTTTTTGCGACTGCAATTCCCTTTTATTGAATTCCACCCTCGGAGTTATTTCCGGAGTTTCGTCTTCTTCAATAATTTTGGTAGCTATTTCTTCCGGAGGTTTTCTTTCACCTCTTGTCGGTGTAGGAAGTTTTGATATAAATCCTTTAAGAACGAGGAGCGCAAATATACCTAAAACTAATACTATTATAAGCGGAATTACCGATGATGTAATCATATAAATAGTTTGTTCATGCTGATATTGTTTTGCGATTTCCTCATTAGCCTTTTTATCAATAGTTGCACCTTCAAATTGAAGTCCTGAAACAGAGATAACATCTCCTCTTGAATAATCCACTCCGGCAGCAGAGAGTACAAGATTTTTAATCTCTTCTTTTTCAGGTTCGGTAAGTATTTTATTTATTGCAACAGCTATAGAAAGCCTTTTAATAGTTCCTGGAGCATAAATAACCTGTTTAACTTCTTTAGAAACATTATAATTTATGGAACTTTTTTGTTTAGAATAATTTAAGTTTCTCTGATTTACATTGTTAGGATTAGGTACATTATTAGGATTTTCGTATGTTTCCACTTCAGTTTGAGAACTTACTACAACGCCTTCACCTTTTTCATTGACAGGAAGGTAGCTTTCTATAGTAGCTTTAGCGGAATTAAAATCAATATCCGCATTAACCTGTACGGAA
>CALUTG010000022.1 GCA_944323615.1 Candidatus Gastranaerophilales bacterium | reverse complement strand
TATGGGAAGGGGTATTTCATATTTTTATTATTTTATCTTGCTCGTTCGCGTTAAACGGGTCTACACGGCAAGGCTCACCGCCTTGACCGTTCCGCCCTTTGCTCACTCGCGCACATCTTAACCCAGAATACTCTGCACGAGAGCTTAAGCTCCCGAATTAACCACACAAAACCCGCTCACTGACTCTCTTTTCAATTGATTAAAAAGAAAATTTTTCTTAACAAAACTTCATAAATACAAACAAAAAAAGCAACTTTTTAATTCTTCATGACTTTATATATATACGAGATATCAATTATCACTACACATATTGTAAAGGAGACATAAATGGCTAGAGTACTTATTTCCATGCCGGAAGAATTTTTAGACAGAATCGATCAGGTAGCAGAAGGCGAAAATCGCACACGTTCAGAACTTATTCGTGAAGCTTTAAGAAGCTATATGTACAAAAGCAGAGTAAGATCATCCTCTCTCGCTACTAAAAATGCAGCTATTCTTGAGGCTCTTTTAGATTAGCTGAAATAAAAAACTGCTGCTCATAATTGATTGTGCAACGGTTCAAAACAAAGTATCATGTATCTTGAAAGAAACACTCTTTCAAGTACAGGCAAGCGGAAAAAGGAAAAAGGGAAAATTACTAAGGAAAATTAAAAAACAGCTCAACACCAATGAGCTGCTTTTTTATTGCCCTTATATCTCCTCAAAAGAATTTATAGCAATATCAACAATTGCCGTTCCCGGATGTGAAATCGCTTTTTCAAGTGCCGGAATCAGTTCATTTTCCGCACTGACTCTTACCGCATACAAATCGTAAGCTTCCGCAATCTTAGTAAAATCAGGATTAATCATCTCAACCTGATACATATTGTTATAAATTTTTTCCTGCAGCTGGCGCACCATCCCGAGATAGCTGTTATTCATAATAATAATTTTTACCGGAATATTATGCTCCCTGCATGTTGCAAGCTCCTGCAAATTCATCTGAAAAGACCCGTCGCCGGTAATATTCAAAACAAGACTTCCCGGATTTGCAAGGTATGCACCGATAGAAGCCGGAAGCCCAAATCCCATCGTACCAAGCCCGCCCGAGGTTATGAATTTTTTCGGTTTATTAAAGTTGAAATACTGCGCCGTAAGCATTTGATGCTGCCCCACATCAGTCACTACAACCGGTTCATAACTCTTCGTATACTCGTATATTGTCTCAAGAACCTTTGCAGATTGTGCACAAAGCGAATTTTTATTCTCTTCTCTAAAAAGATTTATTTTATCATACCATCCGGAATAATCTTTCAACTCCGGCTGGTAGTTTATAAACTCTCTTAAAAATACAGCCGAATCCGTAATAACTTCTGAAGCAAAGTTTTCCGGAATATGTTCCAGATTGATATTAACAATTTTGGCATTCGGAGCAAAGTCCGCATTTTTACAGGTAGAGCGGTCAGAAAAACTTACCCCGAGTGCAAGTATAAAATCACATGCCGCAAGCGCCGTATTAGCCGGATAGGTTCCGTTAATTCCAATCATCCCGAGATACAAATTATCCGCGGAAGGATACGCACCGATTCCCATAAGGGTTGAAACAACAGGAATTTTAGTACTTGAAACAAAGGTTTTAATATCATCTACGGAGTCCAAAGCTCCGCCCCCTAAAAGAATAAGCGGCTGGTTCGCATTTGAAAGCAAATCCGCAATCTTTGCCAATTCATCCTTTGATAAATCAGGAAGTTTAATTTTTGACTTTGTAACATTTTCAGAAGGCGAGTACACAGATTCTAAAACATTTCTTGGAAGCGCAATTACGACAGGACCTTTTTCTTCCTTCGCTACAGTAAAAGCTTCTTCTATAACCTGTTTTATATCGTCGTCTGAAGTCAGCAGATAATTCTTTTTTGAACAGGTTTTTGTCATCGAAATAATATCAACTTTTTGAAAAACTTTACCTTTATTCTTTTGCGGAGTAACATCACCCGCCAGCACCACCAGCGGAGTCGAGTCCGCGTAAGCATTAGCAATTCCGGTTATTGTATTTGTAAACCCGGGACCGGAAGTCACAAGGACAACACCCGGTTTCCCGCTCACTCTTGCATAACCTTCCGCCGCATGCACAGCAGCTTGTTCGTGGCGGACAAGGTAATGTTTAATCTTTGAGTGAGAAAGTTCGTTATAAATACTCAGCACAGCAGCTCCGGGGTACCCGAAAATACTTTCAACCCCAATGTTCTCAAGTGTATTGACAAGCATTTTGGCACAGGTGTCTGCAGAAGTTTTTTTTGTGCTCAAATTATTATTAACACTCAAAAGATTTGTCATAGCTTTATTATTATACACCAAAACAGAAAAAATAATAGAAAATACTTGACCCTAAAACATGTTTACAGTAAAATTAAGGCACACGAGCCGTTGGGCGTTGTCGTGATTTGATAATTGAATATCAAGATGTGGCGCAGTTTGACTCTGCCGAGGGGTAAATATAATACACATGTTAGACTCCAAGGAAAAGTAACCCTGTAAGGGTGTTACATCAAGAAAGCAAAACCATATCGGGATGTGGCGCAGTTTGACTCTGCCGAGGGGTAAATATAATATACATATTAGGCTCCGAGGAGAAGTAACCCCGTAAGGGTGTTACATCAAGAAAGCAATCCATATCGGGATGTGGCGCAGTTTGGTAGCGCACCTCGCTTGGGACGAGGGGGTCGCACGTTCGAATCGTGTCATCCCGACCATTTAAAAAAAGAAGCCTATACAGGCTTCTTTTTTGTTGCTAAGCTTAAAACCAGTGCAATTTAATTCCTATACATTGGTATAGGTCTTCTGCTCCATTTAAATTATTTGCCTTACACCACTTTGCCGCGTCCCTAACTTCTTTTTCATTATTAGTTAGAGCGTCATATTCTATTTTTTGACCATCTATTCTTATAGTCTTAATATCATAATTTTCATCCGCGAAATAGTCTGGATTACTTTTATTGGTTATTCCGGAAAAAATACCTGCAATTATTGACACACCAAGAATAATTCCGACTATAATTTTCCAGTGCTTTTTAAGAAGTTTAAAAGATTCATCTTGCATTGCTCGAGCAGCTTCTTTTTCTTCTTCCGTTCTATCATCAGACAATGAAATTGCCCACATTAAACAGACTATCCAACCTACTACCGTCCATGCAAGAATTAAGTTGATAATAAATATTGCCAGCTTATCTTCTTTTTTCTTTCGTAACGTAATATTATACGGCCAAAAGTAAACTTCAATAATTATTACTAATAAAACCAATATTAGTAATGTTCCAAAAAATGCTTGCATATAAGCTCCTTTCACACTAAAAAATATTAAACCATCATTCTGCTATTAAAAATCTCTTATTATTAAGCTTAGCAAGTTTATAGAAAAATACAATATTGTAAAATTTTTGTAATCTGCCTTAAGCCTCATCCCATTTTCTGGAAGTATGAAGCACTCTTAAAACATAAACATACTCGCCTCTAACCTGATACGGAACTATGTATGGATATTTGGTTATGACTAGCTCCCGCGTACCGAGAATCCTGCCAGCTCTTCCCGCTGCAGGGTTTATGGCTATTATTTTTTCAATACTGTTAATAATATATGAGACAACCTTTTGAGCAGCTGCGCGGTTATTTTCATAGATATATTTCTGAATAGAATTTAAATCCTGAACCGCAGATTTTGAAAACTTGACTTTATATGCCACTATTCAATGCCCCAATCTTTTTTAACATCTTCTATTGAAACTGTTTCATTATTCTCGACATCTCTTAAGCCCTGCTGGATAGCAGCAATCTGCCAAGCTTCCATATCGAGATACTTTTCAATAGCATCAATAGCCAGATAGGCTTTAGTTCTGCCGGTTGCTTTTGCTAACTCTTCCAGACGATTTTTTGTATCTTTGGGAAGTCTTAAAGAAAATTGGTCAGATGCCATAATATCTCCTATGTATTACAAAGTATTACTATGTATTACATTATAACACAGTGAGCTGTTTTTTCAAGATAGCTATAATATAAATCCCCTTGCTGCACCCATTATTTACCCCCTACTATTTACCCCGATTACCCCTTTTGATACAATTTGGATATGAAAAAGATTTTGTTATACTTAATCCTTGTCTTAACAGCTTTATCAATGATTTTGCCGTTTTTGGGGATGTTTTTAATCTCGTTGAGCGGGAACGAAAATATTTTCACAGATTATAAAAACCTGAATTTTTCATTCTGCGCTTACAGAAACGTCTTTGAAAGTATTCCGGTTGTAAAATATTTTCTTAACAGCCTGATTGTGGCTGCTTTCACTACCTTAGGGCAGGTAATAATTTCGGCGCTTGCCGGATACGGGTTTGCAAGAGCGAAGTTTAAGGGTTCTGAGGTTTTATTTTTCATAATCATACTAACAATGATGATACCTCCGCAAGTGAACATTGTTCCATTATTTTATCTAATGAGCAAATTGGGCTGGATTAATACTTATCAGGGGTTAATTGTTCCGGGGATATTTGGAGGATTCGGAGTATTTTTAATGCGGCAGTATTTTTTAAGTTTTTCATCAGAGCTTGAAGAAGCCGCAAGGATAGATGGATGCGGACCTTTTCAGATATTTTCCAAAGTTGCGCTTCCGTGTGCTGCTCCTGCGATTGCGACATTAAGCGTATTTACTTTTGTTACCAGCTGGAATAGTTTTATATGGCCGCTAATAGTTACAAATACTGACAATATGCGGACTCTGGCTGTAGGATTAAGTGTATTTAAGAGTTCCTTCCGTGAAATAACCCTTTGGGGAGAGCTGGCTGCTTGTTCCGTTATTTGTTCAATTCCTGTAATAATAGTGTTCCTTTGTGCTAAAAAGTATTTAATAAACAATCCTCAAGAAGGAGCGGTAAAAGAATAGACCTTTTTCCATAATATGAGGGAAATTTCACGCCAAACTCTTGAAAAAAATTTGAAAAAAAACTATTATAACTATATTATGGAAAATTATAAAATCTCATTCGACGAAATAAGAGGGCTTCTGGTAGAAGAGCACTATCAGGAAGAAGATATAAAAGAGCTTGAGCAGGCATTTGAGTTTGCTAAAAGACTCCATTCAGGGCAGTTCAGAATTTCGGAAGAGCCGTATATTATTCACCCGATGGAAGTTGTAAAGATTTTAATAGGTTTAAGAGCTGATAAACACACTCTTATGGCGGGTTTTTTGCATGATATACTGGAAGATACCGACACAAAACCGGAAGAAATCAAGGAACTGTTCGGCGAAGATGTCCTTAACCTTGTTCAGGGAGTTACAAAATTAAGCAAACTCCAGTTCAAATCCACACAGGAGCGCCAGGCGGAAAACTTCCGTAAAATGCTTATTGCAATGGCAAGTGACGTCAGAATAATTTTTCTTAAGCTTGCGGACAGACTTCACAATATGCGGACTTTGAACTACATGACTGTTCAAAAGCAGCAAAAAATTGCGCAAGAAACCTTAGATATTTTTGCACCTCTTGCAAACCGTCTGGGGGTTGGTAAGATTAAGGCAGAACTTGAAGACTTATCCCTAAAATATCTTCATCCTGATAAGTATTATGAAATTGCACAGCTCGTTTCACAAAAAAAAGCAGAACGCGATATGACCGTAAATCTGCTCATAGAAAAGATTTCAAAAGACGTCAAAGCAAGCGGAATCAACGCCACAATTACGGGGCGGGCAAAACATTATTACAGTATTTATAAGAAAATGGAACGGCTGAACGTGGCATTCCATGACCTTTATGACATAACTGCAGTACGTGTAATCGTTGATACGGAAAAAGAGTGCTATGAAGTTTTAGGTCTTATCCATTCTCAATTCAAACCGATTCCGGGCCGATTTAAAGATTATATTGCAATGCCTAAAGGAAACATGTATCAATCCTTGCACACATCGGTAATCGGGCCGAGACAAAAACCGCTTGAAGTACAGATTCGTACATGGGAAATGCACGAAATAGCTGAATACGGTATTGCCGCACACTGGAGATACAAGGAAAAAGGCTCTAAAAAAGCGGATTCCGCAAGTGATATCAAGTTTTCCTGGATGAGAAAACTTGTCGAATACAACAAGGACACACAAAATGCAGAAGATTACTTAAACTCAGTTAAGCTTGATATCTTCTCGGATCAGGTTTTTGCTTTTACTCCGGGCGGAGATGTAATTGATCTTCCACAAGGTGCAACACCTGTAGACTTTGCATACCGTATCCACTCGGATGTAGGTAACAGAACTGTCGGAGCTTTGATTAACGGGCGTATTGCCCAGCTGGATACTAAACTCAAAAACGGTGACATAGTAGAAATTATGACATCAAAAGTTCCAGCGCCGCGGTTGGACTGGTTAAACTTTGTTGTTACAAAGCAAGCAGCATCAAAGATTAAACAATGGTATAAAAAGAATAAACGCGAAGACCATATTGAAATCGGAAAAGCTAACCTTGAACACGAACTTTCAAAAGCCGTATTTGATGATTATATGAAAAACGGCGAGTTTGATAAGGTTGCTAAACAAATGAATTACGTAAGCGCGGAGGATTTGTTCGCAGCTCTTGGTTATGGTGAAACCACAATAAACAAAATTGTAAATAAGCTTAAAAAACCTCCGAAACAGGAACCGCAAATTCAACACAAACAAAGAAAAGCTTCCGAAAAAGATATCATCGGATTGGAAGGTCTTTTATATTCGTTTGCAAGATGCTGCTCACCGATTCCTGGAGAACCTATTGTCGGAGTTGTTACAAGGTCTAAAGGAGTCAGCATACACCGCCTTGACTGCAAAACACTTACTGATATCCCCCCTGAAAGGCTACTTGATATCCGCTGGAGCGGAAACAATATTAACAAAACATACAGCACAACAATAAGAATTGAAACTGCTGAAAAAATGGGATTACTCAAAGATGTTATAGGCATTGTTTCAGATAACAACACCAACATCAATTATGCAAATGTTAAATCCAAAAATAATAAACTGGGGATTATTGAACTCGGAATTGAGCTGGATAATATTGACACATTAAGAAAAGTAATGACAGCAATTCAATCCATGCCTGAAGTATACAGCGTAAAAAGGGTGCAGACTTCTTACGGCCCGACTCCGCAGCAATTCACTAAGAAAACCAACAAGGGTTCAAAAAAACAACATCATAAGAAAAGCAACTAATTAAGCTTTCTGCTTAGGTTTTGACGGCACTGACTTAACAGCTGTTTTAGCTTTTTTCTTAGCAATTTTTTCTGCTTCATTCAAAACTTCATCAAATGACTTACCGGTCATAAACATTTTTACAGTTTCTAATAAGTTGTCATGGATAATTTTCAGTTTATCCCTGTCAGCTTTTGATTCACGATATAGCTGATTCTGCGATGACTTATCCGTTTTTATAAACTTCTTGGCATCACGATAATACCATAATATTTTTTCATTAAGTTTAGTAAAATACTGTTCAAAGATTTTTAAATCATCTTCTGTAAATGTAATAGGAATCTCACTTTTAATGTTATACAAATCTTTATTTTTAGCATTTTCATAAAGTTTTTGTGATATATTTTCTCTTACCATTTTTTCAATAAGTTCAATATATCTGTCAGAAATTTTTGTATATGAACTTTGTCCCACCCGGTTTTTTCTAAAATTTAATTCCTTAAATTTTCTAAGATGTTCATAAATATAAGTCGACTCAAATTGTTTTACCTTAGCATACTGAGGTCCAAAAAGAATTATAAGTTCATGCTGAGTAGGATTTTTTTTCTTATCATATTCTCTAACCAAACGCATTTGAATATCTTCATATCCGGAGCATTGCGGTTCACTAATAGCATAACGGTATTCCGGCTTAAGCTTGTCACGTTGTTCCAACACATTCGACAGTCTTATATCTAAATCCGGCACTTTAATTAAATCGGAATCCTGCTCTTTTGCTTTGGGTATATATCCCCTTTTCTTTAAGTCAGCTACCGTCATTTCCACTTTAGGAATAATATAACCTCTTTTTGCCAGCTCGGGCAAAAGTTCATCATTAAGTATTGATAGGTTATAAGGATCATCCATGTAAACAGTCGCTCTTATTATATCCGGAACAACAAATGATCCGGACCGAACTATTTTTGAAGTACAAGATTTAGGAGATTTTACCGGATGTTTCTCGCAGTATACTCTATCAAACTTAACCCCCTTATTCTTTAATTTTCCTGCAACAGACTCAAGTATATCAAGGTATACCGTTGCTATCCGGTTTAATCTGTCCATGCTTTTTAACACACTGTTTTCTACACAATCAACCATTTTATTTCCGCCGGTAAAAGAAACCGTGTCTTTAGCAAGTTTTTCAGGCATAAGAAAAGCTTTATGCCTGTTCTCATAAGATTGAACAGGTTTTGGGGAATTAAAACTGCTAATTGGTAAAATACGCATACACACCTTCCTAACATAATAAAACTGCTAAAACAAAATTTTTCCTAAAAAATGGGATACAATAAAAATTTATTAAGCGTTTAAAGTCTCTGTTAAA
This sequence comes from Candidatus Gastranaerophilales bacterium, assembly GCA_944323615.1. Lineage (GTDB taxonomy): Bacteria > Cyanobacteriota > Vampirovibrionia > Gastranaerophilales > Gastranaerophilaceae > CAG-196. The sequence continues at coordinate 19,966 of CALUTG010000022.1, read as the reverse complement.
TTCACTTTATTTTCGAATCCCGTCAATTCCGATACCTGAGCTGCCCATTGCCTAATAATTTCATTTTCATCTAAAGTATACGATATCGGCTTTCCGACCTTGACGGTCATATGTTTTTCAAAAAGCTTATGCGCATAACCGTCAAAACCGCATATGCCGACCGGTACAATATCGGCTCTAAACTTTTTGGCAAACATTACAAACCCTTTATGTACATTTTCTATTACCGGTTCCTTAATAATTTTTCCCTGAGGAAAAATTCCGAGAGACCAGTGCGTATTAAACACAGCCTTAACAGTTTTAAAAGTTGCAAGTTCAGGTTTTTCTCTGTTAACAGCAAACCCGCCCAGAGAATGAACCAAAAATCTTAAAAGCCAGCTCTTGTCGTTAAAAAGCTCCTGCTTTGCCATATAAGCAACATTTTTCCCAACGGCAAGCGTCAAAAGCGGCGGATCAAGATATGAAACATGGTTGCCGGCAAATATCAAATTTGATTCTTTCGGAACATTTTCTCTTCCCTCAATTTTGATATTATACATTAATTTAGAAACAGGAAGAACTACGAATAATACAAATAAATTGTAATAAAGCGTTCTTAAAAAGCCATAATCTTTTTCTGTTCTTCTGTTGTAGTTTTTCTTCATTAATAATTTTTCCAGCATTCAAATTATTTAACATCAAACCGGAATCGGTTCATATTTATATCCCGTAAGCTCCTGAATTGAGTGTCCCCATTTGTCCACCATATCATTCACATCATCGGAATATGGAATAACTTTGCCTATTTTGACTATAATTTTTCCGCTAAACGGAATCCTCTTTGCGTCTTGAGTCCCTATTATCCCTATAGGAAGTATACCACATTTGGTAGTTTTGGCAAGAGAAGCGAACCCTTTTGTAATATTACTTATAACTCCGGGTTCCTGACGGGTACCCTGAGGGAATATTCCTAAAACCCAGCCTGTTTTTTTTAGTGTAAGCACTGTTTTTATTGTAGAAACTCCTAATTTTTCTCTATCTACAGCAAAAGCCCCGAGCCAATTCAGCCACCAGCGCAGAAAAATATTTTCAAATAATTCTTTTTTCGCCATATAAGCGACTCCTCTGTCCAGAACAGCACAAACTAAAGGCGGATCAAGAGTTGAAAGGTGATTTGCCGCAACTATATAATCATTTGTTTTCGGAATATTTTCTTTACCTTGAACTTCAAGCCTGTAAACTATCTTAAATCTTATCATATAGAAAATATGAGTAACCAGAAAAAGAAAAAATCTTCTCCATTTATTATAAAACTCGGGTTCCCTTAAAAAAAAGTTATGCCCTTTTTTCTTTTTTTCTTCTTTAGACATTGTTTTTATACCCCTCGTCCATGACAAAATTATAGCACAAATAAGGCTGAGGGAATAGTTAAATCGGGTAATATTTTATTGATGTTCTTCCTCTTCATCCCCGTCTTCATTTTCTGAATCAGACTCTTCTTCATCCCTAAAAACATCATCTAAACTTTTTAGTTCTTCTTCCTCATCTAAGAGATCTTTTATAGATTGCTTATGTCTTTGAGCATTAAGAACGGACGCAACATTTGTCATAGCAAGCGAATTCAGAGTCGCTCTCAATAATGCACTTCTATCAACAAAAGGCTGGTTATAAAAACCTTCCTGCCCCTCTTCACCTTCAACGGGAGGTAAATACATAGCCTCAGAACCATATTTATCCTGGCTCATCTTAGCTGCAGTACCGGAAGGATCGCCGCTTTTAAAATTAAAAGCGCCGCCGATTCCAAAAAAGCCTGCCGATCTGTTATCTACCACCTATACTAAACCTCATGTTCGGAATACTTTCCCATTATAAATACCCCGATAGAATAATATAACCCCTAAATATATTATTTTGCTAGTTAATCGCAAAATGTTACAAAATGTTACTAACACCTTCCGATATAAATTTGAGATTGTTAATCACCTGCAAATCATTATCAGGGAAAAAGTTTAGCAGATTCTCAAGTACAAAATAAGTCGATCCGGATCCGGACATAATAGAATCTGGAAGCATGCTTTTTATTTTTTGCAGCTCTTTATAGTCATCAAAAACGGCATATTCAAGATCATTATATAAAAACGGTCTTATATCAGCATGGGTGTTTATTGCATTAATCATTTTTTCAGTCATATTATTTTGTGGTTTATATTCTTTTGCAGCATATTTTTTATAAGCTTCACCGGCAGAAATACCGAGATTTTTAGGTTTTATAAGAGTAACGTCGGATTCAATTACGGGAAGTTTTTGAGTAACTTCTCCTCTAGAAGTCGCAAGAGTACACCCGCCGTTTAAGCAAACATTAAGATCAGAGCCCAGATTTGCGCATAACTCATTTAATTTTTTCATATCGAAAGGATGTCCGGTAATTTCATTTAATCCCAAAATTGTACCTGCGGCATCCGTACTTCCTCCTGCCAGACCGGCAGCAACAGGAATATTTTTCTCTACAAATATATTAACTTCCATTTTCTTGCCAAGTTCATTCAAGAATAAATCCGCAGCCTTCCAGACAAGGTTTTTTTCATTATAAGGGATTTCATTACTTGTTCCGGAAAGATTTATTGAAGTTTGTTCTGATTCAACGGCATTAATAGTTAAGTAGTCATACAAACTTATCATCTGCATAATACTTTTTATATTATGAAACCCGTCTTCTCTTTTATTCACAATTTCCAGAGTAAGATTTATTTTTGCAGGACATTTAACTTTTAGCATAGGTTTATTGTAACATACAAAAAGCTCTCTTCGGAAGAGAAACAAAGAGAGCTGGCTAATTATTATGAAGAAAAGATTTTTTTAAAGATGTAAGCCGAACACACACACAATGCAATAATTTTTTTTGAGCCGAAATACGACGATATCATCAGTTGTCCCCGACTTACATATACATGTTATCATTTCTTACATGGGTTTTTAATCTACTTTGGAAGTAATCCTTTAGAGCTAATTATTAAACCATAACATTATGGATAAAATGTTGTATTTAATTTTTATATTTGTTTTTTTCCCCGGTTCGGGTTAATTTACAGCAAGCTCAAGATAGGTATAATTTTACACTTTTTTACTTTTGATTGTACTTTTCTTTTTTCTTTTTTGCGAAGAAAAGAAAAAAAGAAAAGTACGAAAAGAAAAAAGAAACCCGCATTGTCTACAATGCCCTTCGGGCATTGTAGGAGTTGTGCTTCGCACAATCTCTTACGCTCGCTATTGTGCCTTACAGGCACACGCTCGCGACTGACACCTCACCCTTTCCCTCTCCTCTAAGGAGAGGGAAAGTATCAGGCATTTTTCGGTAGAAAAATGCAGCCACAAGTGTTTTTTCTTTCTTATCCAACATTCTTTCTTTTTTCATTCTCAAAAAAGAAAGAATGTTGGTGCGGGGTATGGGGCGGCATCAGCCCCGATATAAAAATTAAATACAACATTTTATCCAAAATGTTGTATTTAATTTTTCCCGAAGTATATAATTTAATTATGGAGAAAAAATTTAAATTAGTTTCGAAATATAAACCTGCTGGAGACCAGCCTAAAGCAATTAAAGAGCTTGTGGAAGGTTTGCAAGCCGGAGATGATTCTCAGACTCTTTTGGGTATCACAGGCTCCGGTAAAACTTTTACTATCGCTAATGTTATTCAGGAAATTCAAAAACCTACTCTTATTATTGCGCATAACAAAACCCTTGCAGCACAGTTATATAACGAGTTCAAAGAACTTTTTCCAAATAATGCAGTCGAATATTTTATCAGTTATTACGATTACTATCAGCCGGAAGCATATATTCCGAGAACAGATACTTATATAGAAAAATCCGCAAGTATAAACGAAGAAATCGACCGCTTAAGACACAATACTACAAGAAGCCTCTATGAAAGAAATGACGTTATTATTGTGGCATCAGTAAGCTGCATATACGGTTTAGGCTTGCCGGAAAACTATTTTAAAGGCGCAATAACTCTGCAAGTCGGAATGCAGATGGATAGAAGCGAATTAATCAAACATCTTGTATCCGCCCAGTATTCAAGAAATGACCTTGAACTCGAGCGCTCAACTTTTCGTGCCCGAGGGGATATCGTAGAAATAATGCCGGCTTATGAAAAAATTATTACAAGGGTTTATTTCTTTGACGATGAGATAGAAAAGATTGTAAAAATTGACCCGCTTACGGGTGAGATTCTTGAAGCACCCGAAAAAACCGTTATTTATCCTGCGGTTCACTACATAGCCTATGACGAAAACGAAGACGAAACAATTTCTATGATACGACAGGAACTTAAAAACCGCGTTGCAGAATTAGAAAGTGAAAACAAGATTCTGGAATCCCAGAGACTTCAGCAAAGAGTAAAATACGATATAGAAATGATTAAAGAAATGGGCTACTGCTCCGGAATCGAAAACTATTCAAGAATAATTGAACGCCGGCCTCCGGGTTCTGCCCCTGCTACTCTTCTGGATTATTTTCGGGGTGATTTTTTAACGGTTATTGATGAATCTCACGTTACAATTCCTCAGCTTAACGGAATGTACCATGGTGATGCTTCAAGAAAGAAAACACTTATTGATTACGGATTCAGGCTCCCTTGCGCAAAAGATAACAGGCCGCTTAAGAGCAAAGAATTTTTTGCAAAAGTTCATCAAAAGATTTATATCTCAGCTACTCCGGCAGATTTTGAAAAACAAACTTCCCAGCAAATAGTAGAACAAATCATCCGTCCTACAGGGCTGGTTGATCCGAAAATCTCAGTTCGTCCGATTGAAACTCAGATATCGGATTTGAAAAAAGAAATAGAAAAACGTGCCGAGAAAAATGAAAGAGTGCTTATTACAACCCTGACCAAACGTATGGCAGAAGATTTAACAGACTATTTCCTGCAGGATGGAATCAGAGTAAGGTACCTGCATAGCGGAATTAAGTCTATTGAAAGAGTTGAGATCTTAAGAGACTTAAGACTTGGCGAATTTGATGTGCTAATCGGGGTTAACCTCTTAAGAGAAGGGCTTGATATTCCGGAAGTCTCACTTGTTGCTATTATGGACGCCGATAAAGAAGGGTTCCTCCGTTCTGATACAAGCCTTATTCAAACAATCGGGCGTGCGGCTCGTAACTCTTGCGGTGAAGTTATTATGTACGCGGATAAGATAACCGATTCTATGCAGAGAGCAATAGATGAAACTAACCGCAGAAGAGAGATTCAGCTTGCTCATAACCAAAAATACGGTATTATTCCTCAAACTATTAAAAAACCTATTGAAAATAACCTGCTCTCGCTTGTTGAAAGCTATCGTGATCTGGAAGATATTGTTGCGGAAGAAATGGTAGAACTCGGTATTGAAAAGAAAGATCTTCCTAAACTTATTACCAAATTAGAAAAAGATATGCACAAAGCAGCTAAGATTCTTGATTTTGAACGCGCAGCCCAAATCCGCGACCAGCTCAAAAAACTTCGTGCCATGGCCGAAGGAGGGAGGGGTAAATAAAGGGGGTAAATAGGAAGGGAAGAGGTTCTATCCTTTACTAAAAATTCAGTGCGTAAGCAAAAATCTCTCCCGCCTGACTGTTGTAATATCTTCCGTCTTCTTTTGTAAACAAGTTTTCCCAGTGGCTTTCAGGAGTACCGTCAAGAGAATACGAAGGATTACACATCATCAGATGATGGGTGCTGGTGTCATACCTTAGCGGGAATAAGTCTTCCATCTGCATAAAGCTCGGGAGTTTATCGGAGGGGTATGTAAAAGCAAAGAAACATGATCTTAATCTTGCGAGTCTATCTTCATAAGAGCGTCCGCCAATGTCATTATCGTTGGAGACTTCTACTCCGGGTGCGTATTCTCTTGAGTATTTTAATTTATCAGACCATTCTTTTACTGTTCCAAAATCATCAACCGGTACAAACGCTGTGCCGGCGGTGAGTCCCATCATACGGTAACGTTCAAAATCTTCGGAACTTTTTTCGCCGACAAAACTCAATGTGGTTTTTCCAGAGCGCGCGCGAATTTCGTTTAAAATATATTGCATTTGCGGATACTGTGGAAGTGCGCCGACTCCCGTATAATTTTCGCAGTCATATCCGCCTATATGTTTTGCGGAATCAAAAAATATTGCTTCAAATCCTAAGTCTATAAGTTTTACGCATTCAGTTATAAAAATTTCTTCGTGCTCTTTATTCTGCCACCTGAAATTTTCGTCTTCCTGATACGGTCGAGCTATTTTTAACTGATCTTCCGATATTACTATTCTGAACCCGGTTTTTATTCCCCTAAAGTGTGCTAAATCATTAAAAGCCCTGAATTGTTCTTCTGCAGAAATTTTATCCAAAAGCCTTCTTGCGATAATATTCTCGCTGTATCCGGAATTCAATTTCAGCCCGTAGATTGAATTTTCCTCCCAGGAAGCTTTATTATATCCGTCACCGTAAATATTGGGAAAGATTTGAGATAAGATAATACAATTTGCCCAGCTTTTAGCAGAAGGAAGAATTGCAGGGAGAAGTTTGATTGAACTAATTATTCCTTCAGAACACCTGTCCCCGTTCATTCTGGCAATAGCCCGATTATTTATTTCTATATAATTGGCAAACCTTCCCCAATTATCGCCATAATTAGGAGATTCAACGTTATCAGGAAATTCTCTAAAAAAAATCCCGCTCTCAGATAATGTAGAAATTGAATCTACCGATTTTTTAAGACTCCTTATCAGGAGTTCCGAGGGTAAAATATTTGATATCCATTTTTTATCTCGGGCTCCGCCCACTCCGTGATAGGAATGCTCCTCCGACCACTTATCGTAGTGTAAAACACTGCTTCCGCAATCTGCTTCTAAAAGTTTATTAACAGAATTTGTCATAGTAGTAATTTAAAAAATCCGTATGAATTTTTCATTACCAAAAAGAGCAATTCTTAACCAATGAACTTATAAATCAGATAGTAAATAGCCGAAGATAAAATCATACATGCCGGAATTGTTAAAACCCAGGCTGTAACAATATTACCTACTATTTTCCACTTAACGGCATGGGCATGCATTGTTGAACCAACACCCATAATTGCAGTAGAAATTACGTGGGTCGTACTCAACGGAATCCCGAAATGAGATGCTGTAAGAATCAACATTGCAGAAGATGTTTCAGCCGCAAACCCGTGAATAGGTTTAAGTTTAATTATCTTATGCCCCATTGTTTTAATAATCTTCCAGCCGCCGTTCATTGTTCCTGCAGCCATCATAAACGCACAAACGAGAATTACATATATAGGAATTTCAAACTCTCCGGCAGGCCCTTTTTGAAGAACCCCGCATGCCAGAAGCGCGAGAGTAATAACACCCATTGTTTTTTGAGCATCGTTAGAACCATGGCTTAAAGCCATAAGTCCTGATGATATAAGCTGGAGTTTTCTAAACCGTTTATTAACCGTATCAGGATGGGCACGAAGAATTACTATTGCCCAAAAAAGTATGAGGGTCAAAATAAATCCCGCAATAAAACCTAATACCGGCGATGTAAACATCGGAATAAGAACTTTATCAATAAAAGTATGAATATGAACCGCGCTAACACCGGCTTTTACAATAGTTGCACCCAACAAACCTCCTATAAGCGCATGAGAGGAACTTGAAGGTAATCCGAGCCACCAGGTGAATAAATTCCACAAAACTGCGGCAAGCAGCGCACAGAAAATAACTGTTAAAGTTATCATTTCTGAATTAACAATTCCCGACCCGATTGTCTTTGCAACGTGAGTTCCTGTTAATGCACCAAGGAATTCGAGTGTTGCCCCGAAAAGAACTGCTTGTTTCGGTGCTAAAACTTTTGTTGAAACAACTGTCGCAATAGCGTTTGCGCAATCATGAAATCCGTTAATAAATTCAAATACCAGTGCAATTATTATTACGGCTATTAAAAGTAAAATTGTTATTGTCATATGATCCTTAAGATTGTTTTAATACAACATTTAAAATAGTATCTGTTACTATGTAACATTTATCGAGTGCGTTCTCAACCTCTTTGTATACGTCTCTAAATTTAAGAACGTCCAAAGCCTCATACTTACCTGAATACAGGCTTGCAGTAGCTCTTCTTAAAATTTCATCACCATGAGTTTCTATATCTTTCATTTCAATGTTGAAAGCAGTCATCTCTTCTGCGTTTGAAACTTTTTTAAATTTTTTAACCATTTCATACATTTTATCAGTTGCCTGAACCAATGTTAAAGCCTGTTCTGACATCTCTTTTGTGTAGTATTTTAAATTATATACCTCAAGATTTAAACAGGCTTTAATTATTTTCTTATTAATTTTATTCAACTGAACCGCTATAATTTGAATATCTTCGCGTTCAATAGGGGTAATAAAACTTTTATTCAATTGCTTTAATATAGCTCTATAGAAGATTTTCCCTTTCTTTTTGTATTTTAAAGCAATCTCTTTATACTCTTCCGTAAGCTGGTTTTTTATAATCTCATCATACAACCTCGCCGACTTCTGGCATATCTCAGCACTTTCCTGAAAATATGCAAAGAAGAGCTTGTCTTCCGGAGGGAGAATATAAGACATTAAATTAAATTTTGGCATGCTATTCCTCCTTTTTCCATACACTCAAAGCATACATAAAAAATTAATTTCATGAAAGAGTTTTTTTACAAATATTAATAAAAGCCATGCATGCCGGCTAAACAAAAAATAAATTCTTTATTGGCTTCCGCTCTGGAGATAAACTTCATATTTTTCGTACGGATTTATACTTACAGCTGTAAGAATATGATTATTTATATTGTAAGCTTTGGATGATTTAGGCATATCACGAAGCTTGTATTCAGCTTCAAACCCTGTCCATTCGTAATAAAAATCATCAAGCGTGTTTGCTTGAAAACCCATTCTTTCTGAAATATTTCCGTAATCTCGGTCTTTAATTTTTTCAATATCAATACCGCAATTGTAGTCAGAAAAAGCAAGTGCTATGTATTCTCCAGAGTGGCTGATTGAAAAATGTTTCGCACCGGATTTCATAATCGGTTTTTTCCCGTCAAAAATAATTTCACGATCTTCTATCTGGTAAAACTCTTTTAAAATCCTGTCCACCATTAAATATGAAAGGCAATGCTGATTCCACTTTTTAGGATCAGAGATTTCTTTTTTTTGGAACTCTTTTAAGAGTTCCATATGAACGCTATCTGCGTCAACAATTTCTATAACAAAAATATCCATAGTTTTATTTTAGCACGGAAAATAAGTTTGTACTTTTCTTTGTCTTTGTTTCGCAAATAAAGAAAAAGAAAGCACGCACGTGCCTTTGCATTTTTTTAGTAAAAATGTCTGATTTCGCTTACAGGTAAAAGGAATGGAGATAATATTCTATCGGGAATTATTCACTCAAGCACGCTTTCGGCTCCGCCTCCAGCTATCGTTTCGTGAACAATTCCCGATATATTTCCGTCCGTTCTTTTCCCCCTGCCCTCTCTGAACAGAAGAGGGCAAATATTATACCCGGTTCGTGATGCTTATCAATGAGGCGCTTGAGCTTTATTATTTACCCCTACATTTACCCCTCCTGCATTTACCCCCGCCGCCAAATTCGGACTTCACACTGGCTTACATTGGTTGGGGAGAGATAACCGATGAGGCAGACTTGATGGATAATCTCTTAACCTGTAGGTTTACCTTTGTCTGCCGACTTATATATTTACCCCTACATTTACCCCCTCTTCCGCCTGTGCAATCAAAGATTGCTTCGCTCCATCCGCATTAGCTTCTGTCGCAACGGCGGTATCGTAGAGTTTCGTCCTCAGTTCGCCGGCTCCTCGCCGCCGAATTCGGACTTCACACCGGCTTACGCTTGCCCGCAGCAGTTTTTATATTTCTTACCGCTTCCGCATGGACAAGGATCATTGCGTCCTACTTTAGCGGTCGGAGCTGCGGCAGGCTCCGGTTTCGGGGCAGAAATTATATCAAATACCTGCGAAAAAGCTCCGGAACAGTATAGAACCGTAGCTGATGAATAGATTCTGTTATTCAGGTATTCGGATTTGTATTCTTTCATTAAGTCTTCAAGGGTATAAGAAGTCTCAAGGGTTTCATTAATAACGTCCATAAAGTTTGGATAAGAATCTTTAACCCTTGCAAGAATAGTATCCGGAATAGAGTCGTTGGATAGGAAGTATTCAATACATTCTTTGTAGTTTTCTACGGAGTCTTTGTTTTCGAATATTTTTGTAAAAGTTTCGTAGAAAGGAATTGCATAGAGCCCATTTTCTTTATCAAATATTACTGCAACATCATAGATTTCGCTGTGGGAGGAAAAACCGCCGAGGGAATTTTCCAGAAAATTTGAATAGTTGTTATCAAGCTCTTTTACGTGGAAAAATTTGTATTGTTCAATATTAGAGAGCTTGTCGGAAAGATCAATTTCTTCTCCGTCATTGAAGGCGCCTATAATATCATCTGCGTGTTTATTTGTAGTTAGAATAGTATCTTTTCCGAAAGTTTTAATAAACTTGTCGTACATTTCGGAAACTGTTGATTTAATTTCTTCTTCTTTTTGCGGGTTATCAAGATAAAGAAGTTTAGGGTTCTGAACAAGTTTCATAACCGCGTATCTCATTGCATCTTCTTTTTGTGAGTGTGAAAGCACGCTGGAAATTTCTATTACATAGTATTCTCCGCGGAATTCAAAGATTCTTGCCGCAATATATTGACCGGCATAAACCCCTCTGAAGCTCGTCATTTTAGTAAGGGAAAGAACTGTATAAGTCTTTTCATTAATAAGATTAAGGAGTTCAAAACCGTTTTTTAGAATTCTTTTTATCTCAAAAATAGAAGCTTGAGTTTTTAATAGGCTTTCTGCCACTTCTTTATTTTTATATTTCCCTTCTTCAATAAACATTTCAAGAACGGGTTTATGGTTTTTACCTATATTCCTTTCAAAAATATAAGGCAGGAACACTTTTTCCATCTGGTTCAGGGAAATGTTTCTTGCTCCTATTGTGGATAAATATTCATCAAAATCTTCTTTTACGGTTTCGTTTGTTTGTGTAAAATCAAAAATATCTTTAACTACTTCATTAATCTCATTAATTTTATCTATAACTGTCATATCCCTCTCCTAATTTAAATCTGTAATAAGAATACATTAAGTATAATATTTTGACAATAATACTCTTAGGATAATTGAGGTGTTATCCTGTTTACCTATATAATTTGTTATTTGGAAAATACCGGAGGCGGCTGAATATATAGAGGTTTAAGTTCGCCCCAGCCTGTATTTGCACCGGATTGAATCTTTTCGTACGAAATTTTAGCCAGAATTTCACCAAGCGGATAATTTCCTTTCTGGTAAGAAACTATATCATTCGTAAATGCGCTGAATCTTTCGTATAAACTGTCATCCGTTATAAGTCTGCGTCCTGTAACTATTTTGTCGGCTTCTTCAAGCTCAATTGCTCCGAGGATTTTGCCGTCATATACATAAGCTTTATTTTTTCTTGCATCAAGTGCTACCAGATCATTTCCGCCAAGAATTCTTGATAAGATTTCTAAGGAGGATACTCCGACAGCCATTAAGTCAAGCTGTTGAGCCAGGGTTCTTGCAACGGTTACACAGGCTCTTATTCCGGTAAAACTTCCAGGCCCGATATCTGTGGAGATATAGTCCAAATCATGAGGTGCCATATTTGATTCTTTCAGGATCTTTACTATTGTTGAAATCAAATAGGCAGAGTGATAGTTTTCTTTATCTGATAATATTATTTCATTCTTAAAACTTTTTCCGTCAGATAAAGTAACATAAGTTTTATCCAGACAGGTATCAAAAGAGAGCATGTTCACTTTTTTAATCCTTCTATTACGTAATTGTTTTTTTCACCAACGGAGCGAAATTCATATATTCTTGAATCATCATCGTCATAAGTTACATTAATTTCAATTCTTTCAAACGGAAGTTCACCTTGAGAAAATTCTGCCCATTCAACAAAAGTTATCTTTTTCCCTTCGGAGTATTCCCTGAGTTCATCCGTAATAGTACTTATGCCGGCATGTTCCAGCCTGTACAAATCAAAATGGTAGACAGGAAGCGCGGCGCTGTGATATTCATTTAAGATAACAAAACTCGGGCTGGTTACTTTTTCGGTTACTCCGAGAGCTTCTGCCGTTAATCTTACGAAAGCGGTTTTGCCGGCTCCGATTTCTCCGAAAAGGTTTACAAAACACCCCTTGTCTTTAACCAGTTTTGCAAACTTTTCAGCAAGTTTTTTTGTATCTTCTAATGTGATGCATTTTTGTATAAATTTGTTTTCCACTATACTGTTACCACCCTGTTTCTTCCGCTTTCTTTAGCTTGATAAAGAGCCTTATCCGCTCTTTCAAAGAGTTCTTCTCCGGTTTCTTCCGGATTAAATTCGGCTATTCCCATACTTATTGTAACATTGATATTTTTTTTGAGGGCATCATCTTCACCTATTGTTACCGGAGTACTCTCAACAGCTCTTCGGAGTCTTTCTCCGACTACTTTTGCTTCGTCAAGACGGGTAAACGGAAGCAGGATTGCAAACTCTTCTCCGCCATATCTTGACGGTATGTCGGATTCTCTTAAAAGTTCTTTTATTACGGCGGCTGTTTGTTTTAGTACTTCATCTCCCGCTGCGTGGCCGTATGTATCGTTAACCCGTTTAAAGAAATCAATATCAATCATCATGCCGCATAAAGGTTTTTGCTGACGTTTTGCAGCTGCAACTTCCTGCTTAAGACGGGTTTCAAACTGGCGTCTGTTGTTGAGCGAAGTAAGTGCATCAAGAGTTGCGTATTGCAGTATTTTAGAATAGTTATTTGCTCTGTTAATTGTAACCGCAGATTGTCTTGTAAGCTGCTCAAGATAATCTATGTCGCGCTTGGAAAGCTTTTCTATCATACTTCTTGCAACAATGCATCCCGTAATTTCTCCGTCTGTAAGAAGCGGGAAAGCACCTATTTTATCATCGTTTGTAAGAATAAATCCGTAACTCGGATCAAGACGGTTTAAGACTTCAAAAATCCTTTCGTCATTGCAGGCTTTCGGCCAGATGAGTTTAAATTCTCCGTCCTGTTTTAAAAATACATAAATCAGGTGGTCGGAAATAAATCTGTCCAGCATTTCCCCGATAAGAGGAACTATGTAGTTTAGCTCATATTGGGTTTCAATAATTTTTGCAATATTTTTCATTGCGTCATGAAACTCAACATTAATCTGGGATTGTTCGTTTAAAACAATATTTTGAAGTTTCAGGGAAATTTGCGACCCGAAAATTTTCATAAGGAATAAAAATCCCATATCTATTGATGTATTTTCTTCAAAAATTGTTTCAATAACCCCGAAACACATTCCGCCTTTAACAACAGGCATGTAGAGCGAATCTATCTTGAAACTTATTTCGCTTATTGTCTGAGGAAGTTTATATGCTTTTCCGTTAATTACAAAGTCGTTTCCGTGAATAGTTTCATATGCATTATAGGCAGAATCTTTTTCTTCAGTGTTAAGGCTTTCATCAATTATTCCCCAGTTTTCTGCATAATTTCTCAGAGTTGAGCTGTTAGGATCAAAAACATAGATATTTAAATCTTTTATGGAAATATATTCTGAAACAACTGTTTTTAATTCTCTGACAAGTTCGGAAGAATCGAGTTCTTTTGTCAGAATATCCGCAATTTTTGATAAAAAATGTAGTTTATTGTTATCCATTAGTACTCTTCTTCTTCCTCGTTAAAATAGTCAAAACCGGCGCAAGTTTTGAAGTTTTTATACATAACTTTATCGAACTCTTCATCCGGCACAACCCGTCCGTTAACGTATGTATAACTGAAGCTTCCGGTCGGTTCATCCGTGAGTTTTTGGGTGAAATATTCATCGCTTGTTATAAATCTTCTTGTAACTTCGTTTAGAAGATTAAATATATAAGCGGTTTGCAGGTCTGATGAATTCGGAGTTTCGGTAATCAAAAGCGCCGCTTTCTGGAGTTCTGAAATAGATTCTCTGTGGCGGTTTAAACTTCTCAAGAGAATTGCCAGATTGTAGTGGCTTTCAAACCTCATTGGTGCAAGATCAATTGCTTTGCAATAATCAAGTCCCGCTTCTCTGAATTCTCCCCTGAGATGGTGTGCAACCGCCCTGTTATAGTAAACATCCGGATTTTTCTTAAGTATCTTAGCTGCTTTATCATAAGCTTTTACGGCTTCGCCCAGATATTTGTATGCAAGATATTGCTTTTCGTACGGAAGGTAGAGAGCTTTTCTTCTAAAAGCTACACCTTTATTAAAATGGGCAAGCCCTCTGTTTGTATTAACGCTTTTTACGTTGCTGTAAACAAACGGTATCCAGAGTTTAAATAACCTAATTCTTGGAATTTCATCAAACTGCGCGATTGCTTCATCAAAAAATCCCAAATCCTCTGAGTAAACTATTCCAAGATTCATTCTTGCAAGTACAAAGCGGGGATTTGCATCAATAGCATGTGTATAAGCATCCACTGCAGAATAATAATCCTCGTGTACGGTATAGATATTTCCGAGGTTAAACCATGCCTCATAATGTCCCGGGTATAGTTCAAGCCCCTTTAGATAATAATCAAAAGTTTTCCCCATATTATCCGCCGCGTAAGCTTGATCACCTTTATAAATATAATAGGTTCCTTTTGCGTGCCTGTACTGTTCTTTAAACCAGTCTTGGAAAAAATATCCTACAAGCACAAGGATTACGAGAAATATAATAAATGTAACCTTTGAAAAAAGCTTTCTTAAGAAACGTTTCATGATTAAAATTATACTCTAAAATTGAAATCTTGGCTATTAAAGGTATAAATTTATCTTGAAATCTTCTGCCTATATATAGAATTAGAGCCCTGACAGCTTATAAAAAGCATGTTTCCGTCCACATGAAGCCCGTAAGGTTTATCGAGTTTGGAAACAAGAACCGTTACAACACCTTGAGGGGTAACTTTCAGTACATTATTAGCATTATAGTTTGAAACATAAATATTTCCGGCATCATCACTCGCAAGACTTATAGGACCGTTTATCTGAGAGCTTTTCAGAAAAACTATTCTTTTATTATCAGGTGTAATTTTAATTATAGAATTGTCTGAAAAAGTAGAAACATAAATATTTCCCTGTCTGTCAGTCGTAATCCCTGTCGGGCTGAGAATATTTTCATATATTCCGGTCTGGGTAGCAATCTTAGAAGGCGGATTAGATTGAACCGGAGGGGTTACAGTTTGAACCTTTATTGATTCAGCCAGTTCCTGTCCGCTTTTATAATAATCGCTTGTTTGCGGAATAAGACTAATGTATTCAGCAGCCTTTGTATAATCTTCCAATTTAGATGATAACGATGCGAGTTTGTACACAACTTCATAATCATTAGGGTCTCTTAGATAAATTTGTTTAAAAACAACAAGAGCCTCTGAATACTGTTTTAAATACTCAAGCACAGTTCCCAAATTATAATATGCATCAATATAATCCGGATAAGTTCTTATTGCGCTTCTAAACGATTCTATTGCTCTTTCATACATGCCAAGTTTATAAAAATCTATACCCTGATTGTAATCAAGTTTCGCATCGACAGGAATTTCTGCTGCGTATGCAGAAAGTGATAGTGATAATAAAAATGCAGTAAGAATTTTCTTAAACATACGCTGATTATAACATAAATTTCAAATGAAACAAACTTTTATTGTAGAATAAAGTATATGAAACCAAAAGTAATCGCGGTAGCAGGTCCGACAGCAAGCGGAAAAACAAAATTAGCTATTGAACTGGCAGAAAAACTTGACGGAGAAATTATTTCTGCCGACTCAAGACTTGTGTATAAAGGTTTTGATATTGCGGCTGCCAAACCGGCAATGGAAGACAGAAAAGGGATTCCTCACCATTTAATTGATATTGTAGAACCGGAATTTGATTATTCTGTTGCAGATTTTTATGATGATGCAAAAAAGGTCTTATATGATATTATAAAACGGGGGAAAACTCCTATAATTGCAGGCGGAACCGGATTGTATTTCAGAGTGCTGCTTGAAAATTATTCCCTCCCGAGAGTGGAAGCAAATCCGAAATTACGAGCAGAGCTTGACAGCAAAGAGAAAGAGGATTTACTGGAAGAATTAAAAAAACTTGATTCAGTCTCTTATGAGAAACTTAAAAATCAAAATAAAAGAAGAATTGTAAGAGCCTTAGAAGTCACTAAAACTCTTAATCGTCCGTTTTCCGAAGTAAGCGTGCAAAAGGAACCGGAATTTGATGTAGAATGGATTTGCCCCGAGATGAAATCCCGAGAAGAATTATATGAAAGAATCAATAAAAGAGTTGATTCCATGCTTGAAGATGGATTAATTGATGAAACAAAATCTCTTTTAAAAAAACACGGAAGAATCAAAAACTTTGTCTGCACAATAGGGTACAAAGAAATTTTATCCTATCTTGACGGAGAAAGCACTCTTGAAGATGCCGTTGATCTTTTAAAACAAAACACAAGACGGTATGCAAAGCGCCAGCTTACATGGTTCAGACGGAATCCGGCACTCGAAATTACAATATAACTTTGATTGCACCCACTATCTTACCGCTTATTGTTTTAATTTTATTATCGTAATTAATATTTCCCCAGCCCAGCCGGTTTATCATTTCCAGAACTGCAAACCTTCTTGCATCCATGCCGGCATCATGAACTTTTATTATAAATCCGTCATTAATCTCTGTATTCACAACGATACAGAGCCCTCCGGCACCGACTTTTGCAATAATATTTTCTGTATTCTGAATAACTTCCGTATCCAGACGATTTTCACCGCCTATTATATAGGGATAATTTAAGAATGCTTCTTTTATTTTTGAATATTTAGGATTCTTAAAAAGGTTAATATACCCTATAAGCATGTTTCTAAGCGGCATTGAAAGTATCGGCACTCCGCAGCCGTCCGTTGTATCCGGATAACTATCAATTGTCTCACAGAGAGAATTTATTTTTTCTTTTACTGCAATCTGGAGCGGGTGATTAGGTTCATAGTAAGTTTCCAGATCCCAGTGTTTTAAAACACAGGCTATCAAAAATCCTATATGCTTGCCGGAACAATTATTATGTATGGCTCCGGCTTCTTCACCCTTGATAAGCATTTTGTCCTGCATGCTTCTTGATAACGGAGCATGAACCCCGCATTTAAGATAACTTTCATCAAGCCCGAATTTTTCTAAAAGTCGTTTCGCAATTTCTATATGGCAATCCTCTCCGGCATGTGAACCGCAAATAAGAGCGAACTCTTCGGACGAAAGATTTACGCCGTAATCTATTAAAAGACTTGCTTGCAGCGGTTTTGCACAAGAGCGGAGATAGTAAGGCGAAGTATCCTCCCCGGGATTTTGTTCGGAATAAGGAATAAACTCCGCAAGGTGGCTTTCTTCAATTAAACCGTCCCTAATATAATTAATCTTCATTTTAAGACTCTGATTCCGGTTGGGTAGACTCTTGCTCCGGAGCAAATGGTTTTAACGTTATATTCAGTTCCGGTTCATCAGTTTGGGCGGAAGGAGCAGATTCTTCCGGTTCTGATATCGAAACTTCAGGACTCTGAAGTTCGGCAGATTTATCAGCCGTATTTGTATCTTTATGATCCTTGATAAATGTAAGCAGGGCATCCATCTTTTGTCTCAGGATTTCATTTTCTTCTTTTAATCTGGTATTTTCAACTCTTATATCATAGCTTTCTTTTTCAAGAGCTATTGTAGGAACGTCATCAGGGTTGAGTGAAAATCTTTTTCCGGCTTCTTCTTTCATAAATATAATACTTTTTACATCAAGCTCTCTTACGAAACCCATTTGAACCATCAATTCTGCAATAAACACGTGTTTACCGGATTCATTCATCTCCTGCTGTTTATTAAGAACTTCATCCAGCTGTTCAATAGTCATTTTCCCCGCACGAATAAAGTATTCACCAGTACGGTATTTACCGGCAATAAACCCCGCAACTGCGCTTACAAGATTAGGAACTGAACTGGAAAAGAATCCTGATGTTTTACAGAAAGTAAACGCTTTAGATACTTCTTCCATCGTGAAATTATTCTCAATAGCAATCTCAATCAACGACATGCCTTTTGCGCAACAGTTTAAAAAAGAATAAATACTGTCGTCAAAGTTAGATTCTTTCGTCAAAAGTTCGTTTTGCCCCAACTCCGACAGAGCAGGTTTATAAATATGAAACAGTTCTCCTTCTTGAACATCAAGAAATTCATTGCTCAAATAATTGACCAAATCTTTAGAAAGATTGAGAAAGATAATTTGTTTAATCCAGAGAGGAAAAGCAAGCATCCTTTCCATAAAACCCAAAAATAAGCTGTTGCTCATACTAAATAACCCTTCTTTTATATGATGACTTCAAGGTTATTATATCATAATATGTTGTAAGTTAACATTTGTAAAGGAAGCTTCACATATATGGGCATGGACGGGTTATCTATCGCTAATACCGGGGCGCTAAAAGAGTCTACATCAGCAGACTTTGCAAGCAGAGCTGAGCAAATTGTTCAGGCAGACCCTACAAATGATACCCGACAGGTTCAGACAACTGCCACAAACAGAGCCGTAAGACAACGATCCGATGACGAACGCAGCGGGGGAAGGAACAGAGAAGGTCTTGCAGATAGCAATAAAGATGAAACATTTGAAGACGGACTTATAGAAGAAGCTCCGGATAATACAGAAGAATCTGGAGAAGAGCATACCCTTGAGGACTTGGATAATCCAAACAGAGAATTCTATGTTAAATTAAACGCAAAAGATGATATAATAGAATTATATGACAGTGCTACAGATCGACTTATAGAAACAATCTCCGGCGGAGAACTCCGGCAACTCGTCTGTAAGTTGAATATGGCATCAGGAATCTTTATAAATAAGAGGGTGTAAATGCCGATAAATCCTTACAGCAAATACATAAAACAGTACCAGACAAGTAATATCACAACAGCGACTCCGGAAAAATTAATGATAATGCTATTTGACGGAGCAATACAGTTCTTACAAAAAGCAAAAAGTGCGATTGCAGAAAAAAATTTACAAGAAAGGTCCGCTAATCTGGAATCCGCAAGAAAAATTATTAGAGAACTTATGCGTACAATTGACTTAGAAAACGGCAATGACGTATCCAAAAGTCTTTTTAAATTGTATAATAAAATGGCAATGAAACTTATTAAAGCGAATGTACAGCGAAGCGCTCCGCTGGTCGATGAAGTGATGGAAGATTTGATGAATATACGATGGGGTTTCCAAAAAGCTATAGAAATACAGAGCGGTATAACATCTCTGGAAGATGCTATGCAGGAATATAATGAAGCAAATGCGAAAAATAATTTAAACGAGGACAATCAAGATGCAAGATGAAAAACAATTTGAACAACTCATGCTTCAATATAATCAATTAAAAAACGGGGCTGAAGAAATTCACAGAATGATAGAAAATGAAGACTATGATTCTGCTATAACAATGATAAAATCCAGAGAATCCGTATTTCTTAACTGCAAATGCATGCGAAAATATCTTGAATTGACTCCGGTTCAAAAAAAAGAATTAGATGCGCTTCTTAATGAATTAAGAGAACTTGAACTGGCTAATATAAAATATTTAGAAGAAGGCATGGAAAAAATTCAAACTGAACTTAAAAAAACACATAAAACACAAAAAATTAAAAAAGCTTACGACTTCGATGAGGATTACAAAGGCAGTATACTAAACATAAAAGAATAACAGACCAATATGCTATAACCCCGTTTTTACGCTGTTTCAAGGGATAGCGTACTGTTGTGCTGCTTGGGTAAGATGGCTATAACCCAGAGATTGTGACCATTTTCAGAAAAAAAGTACTTGCATTATTGATTTTTATTTGTATAATAGAGTTTGTTAATAGAAGAAAGGAGTTTTA
>CALUTG010000021.1 GCA_944323615.1 Candidatus Gastranaerophilales bacterium | reverse complement strand
GTATTTGAAAACAAAATCGTCGGCGGTGCTATTCCTAAAGAATACATTGAACCTGCAAGAAAAGGTATGGAAGAAGCTCTTGAAGGCGGTATCTTAGCAGGATTCCCTATGATTGACGTTAAGGTTGAACTCTATGACGGTTCTTACCACGAAGTTGACTCTTCAGAAATGGCATTCAAAATTGCAGGTTCTATGGCTATCAAGGAAGGTACTAAGAAAGCTCAGCCTTGCATCCTTGAACCTATGATGAAGGTTGAAATCGAAATTCCTGAAGAATTCACAGGTACTATTATCGGTGATATCTCAAGAAGAAGAGGCCGCGTAGAAGGTCAAGAACCTATGGGTAACACAGGTAACGTAATCGTTAGAGCGGTTGTACCTCTTGCTAATATGTTCGGTTACGCAACAGACTTGAGATCAAATACTCAAGGCCGCGGTACATTCTCTATGGAATTCCAGAAATACGAACAAGTACCTGCTAACATTGAAAAAGAAATTATTGAAAAATCAAACGTTAGCAAATAGGATTTAATCCTAAATATAGAATAACGGCGGGATGAGTGAAACTCATCCCGCCGTTATTTATTGGATAAAATTTACTATAACAAACTTGTTATATTATCTCTGGTAACTACGGCATCATAATTCTTATAACCTAAAATGTCTTCAATATCATCAGAATGTGCGCCTAAAATTTTTCTGCATTCTTCGGAACTGTAGTTTACCATACCTCGGGCAAATTCGGTATTATTTTCATCACAGATGGAAACCACTTCTCCCTGTCTAAAGTCATTTACAACATTTGTAATTCCTATCGGAAGCAGGCTGGAATTTTCTTTAAGTACTGCTTTCTTAGCTCCGTCATTTACGACAAGCTGACCTTTAATATTTGTAGCGTAGCCTATCCAGCGTTTTTTATCCGGAAGATTTTCGCTTGTAGGGAGGAATCTTGTTCCTATATCTTCACCTTCAAAGATTTTGCTCAAAACATAAGGGATTTTTCCGTTTGCAATAAGAACTTTGCCTCCGAATCTTGTAACAAGTTTAGCTGCTTCAAGCTTAGTTTTCATGCCGCCTCTACCTCCTTCTGAGGCATCAGTTCCAAGCGCCATAATATCGTCTGATACATTTGGAACTTCATGGATTAATTCCGCATCAGGATTGGTTTTGGGGTTAGCAGTAAAAAGTCCGTCTATATCGGATAAAAGTATTAGTAAATCCGCATCCAGTTCGCTTGATACGAGAGCAGAGAGTTTGTCATTATCCGAAAAACATACTTTTACACCGGACAGCATTGTATTCATTTTAATGGTAGAAACCGTATCATTCTGGTTAATAATCGGTACAACTCCGAATTCAAGAATTTTATTCAAAGTTGTTCTTAGGCTCAAATATCTGTGACGAAGCGAGAAATCATCTTCGGTTAAAAGTATTTGTGCTATCGGAATACCGTAAATGCCGAATCCGTTTTCGTAAAATGCCATCAGCCGGCTTTGTCCTACGGCTGCGCATGCCTGTTTAAGCCCGTCTTCATCCGTGGATTCAAGATTAAGTTTTTTCTTGCCTAAACCAACAGCCCCGCTTGTTACAAGAATAACTTCTTTTCCCTTGCGGACGAGTTTTGCCATATCTTCAATAAAGGAATAAATCCTTGAGATTGCAACTTCGCCGTCTTCGTTTCGTATAACATTTGTACCGAGTTTAATAACAATTCTTTTTGCGTTAATAAAATCTTCCCGTTTCATAATTATATTCCCATAGCTTTCAATACATCGTCTAATTCAGAGGATGTCTTTTTAACATCAGTATTTGAATATTTAATCGCGTTATCAGGATCTTTCAGCCCGTTTCCTGTTAATATACATACGATATCAGAACCCTGTTTAACAAGACCTTCTCCGTGTGCTTGAATAAGCCCCGCAACAGAAGCGGCACTTGCAGGCTCACAAAGAATTCCTTCTGTAGAAGCTATCATTTTGTATGCTTCAACAATTTTTTCATCTGAAACACATCCGATTTTTCCGTTACTTTCATCTCTTGCGGCTTCTGCTTGAGTCCAGCTAGCAGGATTACCTATTCTTATTGCGGTTGCGATAGTTTCAGGGTTCATAATCCTTTCCCCGCGGACTATTGCTGCAGAACCTTCCGCTTCGTAGCCCATCATTTTAGGGAGGTGTTTTATTATACCTTCTTTAAAATATTCTCTGTAACCTTTCCAGTATGCGGTTATATTTCCGGCATTTCCCACCGGTATAAAATGGTATTCCGGGGCTTTACCCAGCGCGTCGCAGATTTCGAATGCACCTGTTTTTTGGCCTTCTATTCTAAAAGGATTTACAGAGTTAACCAGAGTAACCGGATATCTTTCGGAAATTTCTCTTACGCATTCAAGAGCGCGGTCAAAGTTGCCCTGAATAGCAATAATTTCTGCTCCGTACATCATAGCTTGAGAGAGTTTGCCAAGTGCAATATAACCGTCCGGAATAAGAACAAAGGTTTTAATTCCGGCTTTCGCGCCGTAAGCCGCAGCAGAAGCTGATGTGTTTCCGGTAGAAGCGCAGATTATTGCCCCTGCTCCGGCTTCTTTTGCTTTAGTCACAGCCATTGTCATTCCGCGGTCTTTAAAGCTTCCTGTCGGATTGGAGCCTTCAAATTTGAGATAAAGATTAGCTTCAAGCCCGATTTTTTTTGCCAGATTATCAGCCTTAATAAGAGGTGTATTTCCTTCATTCAAGGTTACAACCGGAGTAGAGTCGGTTACCGGTAAGTATTTTCTGTATTTATTAATTAATCCTTGATAGTACATTGTTTCTTCCTTCTTTTTTCTCTCACTTTGATAAGAGGTTTTGTTTGGTTATCCGGTAAGATCCTGAATCAAGTTCAGGATGACGGATTATCTTTATTCTTTATCCAGCTACTCTGATAATACTATTAACTTTACAATTATCAAGTTCGGAGACAACTTCTCTTATACTTTTTTCCAGACATGTTTCGGTAATAACTGTGATATCTGCAGTATTATCATCCGAAACACCTTTTTGGAGAATACTTGATACACTGACATTTTTGCTTGCGCAAATTGTACCGATTTTAGCGATTACACCTATGGCATTTGGAGCTGTAATAGAGATATAGTATTTATTATAAGTATCTTCTATTCTCACTGGATTTGCCGTACGTGAGTGTCCGCATCTCATCATAGGAAGAAGGTAATCTGTTTTTCCGAACTCGGCTGCAATTGCTAAAATATCACCGATTACGGAACTTGCGGTCGGAAATTCTCCTGCGCCAGGGCCTGATAATACAATTGTTCCTATAGGATGCCCGCTTATTGATACTGCGTTTGTAACATAATTAATATGGGCAAGCCTGCTGTCTTTAGATATTAACATAGGATGTACTCTTACATCCGCATTATTGTTTTCATCAATTGTAGCACTTGCGATAAGTTTAATTTTATATCCGAGTTCGTTTGCTTTTGCTATATCTTCTTTTCTGACTTTTGTAATACCTTCACGGTAAACATTTTCGTATTTTACCCTTGATTTAAAGGCAATGGTTGCAAGTGTTGTAATTTTGTAAGCCGCATCAAACCCTTCAACATCACCGGTTGGGTCGGTTTCGGCATAGCCGAGAGTTTGTGCTTCTTTCAAAACTTCTTCATAAGAAGCATTATCCGTATCCATTTTTGTCAGAATGTAATTTGTTGTGCCGTTTAAAATAGCTTGAATTTTATTAATTCTGTTTCCGGCAAGAATTGTTTTAACCGGCATAATTATAGGAATTCCGCCGGCAATAGCGGCTTCATACAATACTACTCTGTTATGTTTTTCCGCCAGGTTAAAAAGTTCTTCGCCGCGTTTAGCAAGGAGTTCCTTGTTAGCAGTAACTATGTGTTTTCCGTTTTCTATAGCGGTTTTAAGATAATCCCAGGTTGGATCTATGCCTCCCATAAGCTCTACTACTACATCAATATTAGAATCATTTACAATATCATAAGGATTATCGGTCATTATATTTTGCGGAACTTCTACAGCGCGGGGTTTGTTAATGTTTTTTACCGCAATTTTTGCAACTTCAATATTATCAAAGTCTCTAAGACTCTTATAAACACCTGTTCCTACAGTCCCAAAACCTATAAGACCGACTCTTAATTTTGACATAATTTTCTCCTTTGATGTGTATTATATCATAGAAAAAGTATTCTTATTTTAATAATAATCAAAGAGCTTAAGCTTTTAATACTTTATGTTATAATAATTATTATTTTAGACGAGGAGAAGTTAAATATGAATATGAAGACGCCAAGCTGTGCGCTGGAAAAAGAATTATTTAAAAATGTTTACGATAAAACACCTGAATACATAAAAAATTTAGACTTACTTAATTTTGATAATGAAAATGAATTTACTTTTAAACTAAAAAAAGAACATCTTTATCCTTATGATGAAAAAAGCAATCCGGAAGGTTTAAATCTTCTTGACTGGTTTAAAAATTATTCAAAAGAAGCTAAAGTTTCAACTGCCGGAATAAGAGGACCACAGAATATTTTATTTCCGCAGGATACAAGATTCCCTATTAACCTTGTGGGAATTGTGCTTGCAACTTTAGCTAAAGCTCTTGTTGCCAGAGAAAAATATCAGGGTAAAGAAATTATAAAACTTGCAGGTTCGGAAGTCCGCTATAATTCTGAACTCTATCTTGATGCAATAGCAAGAATTCAGGCAGCTCAAGGAATAAAAACTCTTACTCCGGTTGAAAGAAGGACTATTCCTATCTGGCTTGCATCATTCTTGGCTTTTAAACTTGATCTTGTAGGCGGAGAATATATTACATCAAGCCACGGAATTTCTGTTAAAACAGCAACCAAAGATCTTAACTCTCAAGGAAGCCAGTATCTTCCGGAAGAATCGCTTGAATTTGTAAATAAAATTCAGCAAATTTTTGATGAAACAGAAAAGAATGGCTCTTATGAAATTAAAGTTGCTTCAAAAAATAATCCGCTTATTGATGAAGAAATAATGAAAAAACTTAATGACGGTATTGATTTGTATGTGGAATACTTAAAATCCGGTGTTGCGCAAAATCTTGATAAATTGCATAAAATGGAATCAAAAATAGTTATAGAATGCGTAGGAGGCTGTGCTTACAGAACTTTAAGCAGAGTTCTCGATAAACTTGGAATTTCTGACAAATATACTTGGCATAATACTGAAGAAGATCCGTTCTTCCATTCAATAGGTAAATATGATACCGACCCGAAAGGAAATAAAGTATTTTACGATTATTCGGTCGATGCAACGGTTCTTGCTAAAAGACCAAACGGAGAAAAATATTTCCCTGTTATAGAATCTATGCATTACGAAGAATTCTTAAAAGATTCACCTCTTGGTACAATTGTGCTTATAACAGATCCTGATCACGACAGGCTAACTGTTTGTCAAATTGAAGCTATAGGGAATACACTTGCTCTGGATGACTATGGTATATCATATATCCAGCTTGATGAAGAAAGAATTTTAACGGTTTATACCGCTAATCAGGCATTTTTAATGTTGATGAATTACAGAGTAAAACAGTTAAAATCTCAGGGTAAGTTTAAAAATCATCCAAGATTTATGATTAAAACAACGGCTTCCGCGCTCAGCTGGGATGAGTGGGCAAAACATCACGGAATAAAAGTTGTAAACGTTCCTGTAGGGTTTAAAGAAATTGCTAACATTATGAAAAAAGTTGAGCTTCAAATAAGAGAAAATCCTGATAAGAATGTATTTGTGGATGATGTTTTCGGAAACACAATTAATCTTGGTGTTCAGCCAAGACTTATTTTCGGCGGAGAAGAATCAGGCGGAATGATTATGGGACCTGAAGAATTAATTGAATCTTTAGCCGGAAGAAAAGCTGTTGCAATGAGAGAAAAGAGTGCAACCGAAGCTATTATTGTTGCTTCCGCTCTTGCTGCAAAACTTGAGGAAGATAACAAAACGCTTTCTGAATATTTGATAGAAATTTTTGATGAAAATAATATTATTGCAAAATATGATGTAAGAGAGGATATTTCTTATTACAACGAATCAGAACCTGATATTGAAAAACTTAAGCAGGCAAAAATTGAAGGAGAAAAGAAAAGAACTAAAAATGATTTATTCTTCCTTTCTCTTGCAATTTCCATAAAAGAAAACCTTGCGACTTTAGATGCCGTAAGAAAGGTTCTTAACAGTTCTTTTGCTGAACTTTCTTTTGACAATCTTAAGGCTGTTAAATTTGTTGGAGACGGTACTTATCTTGAATTTACGGATAAATACGTAGAAATCCGTCCTTCCGGAACTGATGCTAAGACAAAAGCATACGCAGGCGGTGAGAATTTGGAAGAAATTTCTAAGTTTGCAAGAGTTCTCGGCAATTATTCAGGAGAAAGAACAGAACTTCATAAAGAACTTATCTCTGATGAATTGTATGATAATGCCAAAGATCTTGCATTAAAAGATTATTTGGAATTTGTGGACAAAGGAGCTGATACTCAGGAATTTGTAATTCCTGAATATAAATTTTAATAATGAAGATAACAATTGATAATATAAAGAATTACTGGTTTAATCTCTCTGATAAAATAAGATTTTTATTTATCGGAGGGGTAAATGCCGGTATTTCTTATGTTATTTACTCTTTATCCGTATTTATTCTGGGAGAAAATTCTTATCAAATATCTTTAGCTCTTGCCTGGCTGATATCTTCAATAACTTCTTTTACCACACAGAGACTGTTTGTGTTTAATGTTCCGGGAAATATTATTAAACAGTATTTAAAATGCTGTACAACCTGGGTTTTCAGCTATTTAATAAACGCATTTTTACTGGAAGTTTTTGTACAAAAACTTCATATGAATGTTTATCTTGCACAAATCTTTGCAACTCTGATTGCGGCAGGATTTACTTATGTCCTCTTTAAAAAATTTGCATTCAGGAGGAAAAAACATGAATCAGCTGTTTAAATTTGATAAACAATTTAATTGTCCCGTTATTGGTACGGATGAAGCCGGAAGAGGTCCTGCTGCAGGCGGGGTTTATGCCGCTGCTGTTTACTTTGAAAAAGTAACTGACGGGTTAGTTAAGGATTTAGTGATATTAAACGATTCTAAAAAATTGACTCCCCAAAAACGTGAATCAATTTATGACATTATAAAAAACAACACAATAAATGAAATTATATGCGTTGAAGTGGACGAAATTGAAACAATAAATATTCTTAACTCTTCTCTTAAAGCTATGAAATTAGCTTGTGAAGGAGTTATTAAAAAATCCGGAATTGAAGGTTTGACCCTTGTTGACGGGAATAAATTAATAAAAGATTATATTTATCCTCAAAAATTTATAATAAAAGGTGATTCTCAGTCCGCATCTATTGCTGCTGCAAGTATTCTGGCAAAAGTTACACGTGACAGATATATGCAAAAGCTGGATGAAGAGTTTCCTATGTATAACTGGAGAAAAAATGCAGGATACTTAACAGCTGAACATTTGAGAGCAATTGATGAATACGGGCTTACAAAATATCATCGTCCGTCATTTTTAAGAAAGCATTTTGAATCAACAGGTAAAATTTAATTTGGAGCACAATGCAAATTATCTACGCGATAATACCCATCAGGACATCTGTCACGTAAAGGATTTGGAATTTTACAATATCCGTTTTCATCTGCATCGCCCCATCCATCCGGACATTGCACTTTTGTTTCTTCGGTAATTAATTTTGGGGCTACCTGCCATTCATCAGGTACGGAAGATAAGATTGAACCCGACAAACTGTCAAAATCAACCCGTCTCCAGTTCATACGGGTTTTCAGATATGCTTCACCAATCGGGTCGGCAGCAATTACATGGCCATCTCCAGATACTATTAATTTAAATCTGTCTGGTTTTTTACATGTTTCTGAATTATATATGCAGTTATCACCTTTTTCATCTCCATTCACATCAAAATAAATATCTGTTTGATAGTTTGTTGCCAAATCTGTTGATGTAGAAATTACAAATTGTATTCCTTGGGAGGTTGTAAAAGATGGTGTTGAAAAGGATGAAGCATCAGAATATGTTATAGGAGTAGAAGAACAGGATACATTTCCTGTAGTAGCAAAATTTAAGGCAAATATTTCACAAAACTTTGCAGAATTCCCGCCGTAATTACTGCCTGCAATTTCTATGGTCTGCGTGTTATATAGGGGAGCTTTTGTATAATCATAGTTATTTGACATAATAGGATAAATTGCTACATTTGATGCCATTGCATTAACTGTTTCAACAATACTGTCATATGTTTTTATATACATTGCTTTAATAGGATCGGGTTTATATTTATTAGCTAAAGGTAAAATAATTGCTGCTAAAACACCAATTACTCCCAAACAGATTAATACTTCTGCCAAAGTATATGCATTTTTCTTCATTTTTTGCTCCTATTTTCTATAAAACTTTTCCTAACTATATTAGCATATTTTATTCCAGGTTAAAAGTATTACTTATTTCAAATTTTATATGTAAACAAATGTTACAATTTCATGCAAATGTAGGGTTGAAAACCACCCATATATGATTTATAATTAGATATATACAATATATACTGATTTAATTGGAATTATTAAAAAAGGATTTTTAAATTATGACTATATCATTTAGCGGTCTTATTTCAGGTTTAGACACTTCTTCATGGGTTGATGCATTAGTTTCTGTTCGTGAAGAAAAAATCACGTCCATGCAGTCTAAACTTGAGGAATATCAAACTACTAAAGATACTTTAAATTCTACTAAAGCTTTGTTTACAGAATTGCGAAGTGCTCTGGAAAAAATTACCGATTATAAATTTGGTGGTTCTTTTGACTTGTTTGCTCAAAATACTGTAACATCTTCTAATGAGGATATTTTTACGGCAACAGTTACAAGTGCTGCTTCCAGACAAAATTATGATATATTTGTAGAACAGCTTGCAACATATACAAAAGCAGTTTCTGCGCAGCCTGCCAGTGCTGTTGCCGATGACTCTACGGAACTTACTAATATTGGAATAACAGAAGGAACTTTTACTGTTTATGTTGATGGTGTAAAAACTTCAGTTAATATTGAAGAAGGAGATACTGTTGGTGATTTGAAATCACAACTGGCTGCTGCAGGTATAAAAGCTGAGATAGATGATACCGGTGTCTTGACACTTTCTGCGTATGATGGAACATCTGCAGTAAATATAGGTGCTACTACAGATACTTCCAACCTTACTTCTATTCTTGGATTAACAAAACAAGAAGATGGTTCGTATGCTTCTACAAGTTCTTTATTTAAAGCATCTACGGCATCTAATTTAACTTCTGCTGACTCGGGATTTAATCAGCAAATTACAGCCGGTACTTTTACCATAGGAGATGCTACATTTACCATTGATGAAAATACAACATTGTCTTCATTGATATCTCAGATTAACAGCAGTGATGAAGCTCAAGCATATGCATATTGGGATGATGCTACAGGAAAACTTAATATTACATCTACGAAGGAAGGCGCATCATACATAAATATTGAAGCAGGTACAAGCAATTTTACTGATGTAATGGGTTTAACTCAATCAGAGTGGGATGCTGACGGAAATCTTACATCTTCAAGAATGCTTACTGATGCTCAGGAGCTTGGACAAAATGCTAGATTTACAATTAACGGAACAACGATAACGTCAACTTCTAATACTATTACATCTGATATATCAAGGATTGAAGGTGTGACATTAACACTTAAGGGGGTTTCTACCGAAGAGACCGGAAATTCAACTCTTTCTGTTGAACAGGATACTACAAAGCTTGTCGAAGCAGTTAATGGTTTTGTTGAAGCTTATAACGCACTTGTTGATAATATAAGTGAAGTAACTGCAAGTGGAGCCGAGCTCCATGGCGAAACAACTCTTACAAGTATCAGAAATTCAATTAGGAGTTATGCAAACGGTAGCAATGCAACTAACGGCGGTGTTTACACCCTGCTTTCACAAATAGGTATTTCCACTGCGGAAGCTGACGGAAATAACTTGTCTACTGATACAGATACTTTAACCCTTGATGAAGAAGAATTTTTGAAAGCATTACAAGAAAATCCTGATTCAGTTGCTTCATTGTTAGCAGGTGAAAATGGGGTTTTGACTCATATAGAAAATACTATTGAACAGGCTCTTTCTGCTACAACAGGGTTCTTTGATGTTAAAACATCTTCCATTGATAGTGATATATCAAGGCAGGAAGAACGAATTTCAAATGAACAGAGCGATATAGATGAATATAGAACACGTCTTGAAAACCAATTCTATCAAATGGAAATGGCAATTGCTCAAATGCAGCAAAATTACAGTTCATTCTTAAGTTAGTAATAAAAGCTAAAATGATATAAGATAACACACAAAAACCGGTTTAATTGGGGAACCGGTTTTTTTATTACTCATCATCGAGGCTTAGAACTGCCATAAAGGCTTCTTGTGGAACTTCAACTCTACCAACGGCTTTCATTCGTTTTTTACCGCGTTTTTGTTTTTCAAGAAGCTTCCGTTTTCTTGTAATATCACCGCCGTAACATTTATCAAGGACACTCTTTCTGAGAGCTTTAATATTGGTTCTTGCAATAACTCTGCCGCCGATTGCTGCCTGAATAGGTACTTCAAACATCTGGCGCGGAATAATAGTTTTCAGTTTTTCGGTTAATTTTTGACCAATATAATATGCGCTATCTTCATGACATATTACCGAAAGTGCATCAACTATTTCACCTGCAAGCATTATGTCCAATTTAACCAATTTGGAGCGTTTGTAATCTTCAAACTCATAATCAAGACTTGCATAACCTTTGGAGCGGGATTTCAGCTGATCATAAAAGTCTGTAATAACTTCACTTAGGGGTAAATGATAGATTAAATCTACCCTGACTTTATCTAAATAAGTCATGTTAATGAATATTCCGCGTTTTGTCTGGCATAAATCCATTAGAGTTCCGACGTACTCATTTGGAGTAATAATAGAAACTTTGACGTAAGGTTCCTCAATATAATCTCTATATTGCGCGGCAGGAAGGTTGGCAGGGTTATCAATTTCAACCACTTCACCATTGGTTTTATGAACTTTATAGACAACAGAAGGAGCGGTTGTTACCAAATCCAGACTGTATTCTCTTTCAAGACGCTCCTGTGCAATTTCCATATGGAGCATTCCCAAGAAACCGCAACGGAAACCAAACCCGAGAGCGCTTGATGTTTCGGGTTCAAAAGTAATAGAACTGTCAGAAAGTTTGAGTTTTTCCAAAGCTTCTTTAAGTTCATGGTAATCCTCGTTATCTACCGGATACATACCTGAAAATACCATTGGGAGCGCTTCTTTATAACCTGGAAGCGGTTCGGAAGCAGGGTTTTCAACATGAGTTAGAGTATCACCTACAAACCTTGTTATTTCTTTAATTGAACCGGCAAAGTATCCTACATCCCCGCAAATGAGTTCATCTACTTGTACTCTGTTAGGTGTTAAATACCCCAGCTCAATCACTTCATATTCTTTTCCCGATGCCATAAACTTAACTTTATCGCCCTGACGGATTTTGCCATCCATAATTTTAAAGAAACATAAAGTTCCCAGATACGGATCATAAGCGCTGTCAAATACAAGTGCTCTTAATGGTTTATCGGAAGTATCCTCAGGAGGCGGAACAAATTCCACAATAGCTTCCAGAACCTTATCTATTCCTTCGCCTGTTTTTGCGCTTACAGGAATTGCCATTGAGGTATCAATGCCGAGGATTTCTTCAATTTCTTCTTTAACCCTTTCTACATCAGCCGACGGAAGGTCGATTTTATTAATAACGGGAATAATTTCCAGATTCTGTTCAATTGCCATATAAACGTTGGCAAGAGTTTGGGCTTCAACCCCCTGTGTTGCATCAACAATCAGCAAAGCACCTTCACACGCTGCAAGCGAGCGCGAAACTTCGTAAGAAAAATCTACGTGTCCCGGAGTATCAATCAGGTTAAAGATATATTTTTCGCCATTTTTTGCCGTATAGTTCATTCTTGCAGCATTCAATTTGATTGTAATGCCGCGTTCGCGTTCAATATCCATTGTATCCAGAAGCTGATCCTGCATATCGCGTTCCGCTATTGTTCCTGTTGCTTCCAGTAACCTATCGGCTAGTGTAGATTTCCCGTGGTCTATGTGTGCTATTATACAAAAATTTCTTACATTTTTCCTTTGCATTGGTTTTCTTTCTTTATCTATATTTTTCCCTCTCCTAAGGGAGAGACCCCGAAGGGGCGAGGCTGGGGTGAGGGGTGAATTTTATTCACCACCTTCACGGAGTTCGGGTTTAACTTCTTCCGTTTCTTCTACGGGCGAAGTAACCTGCTGAACTTCCTGTTCAACAGTCTCTTCCGTATCTTTGCTGAACAGATGTTTAATCTTGTATCTGAGAGTTTGTTTTTCAGCTTCGTGTTCTGCAACAATTTCCTCTATTGTTGTAGCTTCGCTTCCCTCAATAGGTTCAGGAATTGAATTTACATAGTCTACAGCGTTATCGTATTCGGTTTTTGATGCAAGCCACTTAAATGATTTTACAAGAGTTAACGGTTTTGCTGCATCTCCTCTTACAACAAGCTGGAACTTGGTTGCAGCATTATCAACATAGCTGTTTGCAAAACTTGGCAGAGTTTCCAGTTCTTCTTCCGGAACCATTTCACAGAAGAGTGAAAATGCTTTTGCTGTTACTATATTTAAGCTTGCTGCGCTGTTAATCAAGTTCGCAGGGTTAATTGCGCCGAGTGGTCCTAAGAGGTTAGAAACAAGTGATGCCATTCTTGCTCTTACTTTCATATCAGCATAATTTCTTAAAATATCAAATTCACCGAAGATATGCAGGCTTAAAATATCTCCAAGTGAAGTTATCGGATCAAGGTAACAAATCCCGTCATTGAAGCTTAAGTTGCCTGACAAATCAGAGAAGTGAGTTGTATCAATAGTTAAAAGTCCGTCAATAATTCCGCCGAGAGCTGTTTGGAAGAATTGAGATTCTCTGATATTTTCGGCTAAGATTAAGTTTTCAATCTTGCCGAAAGGTCCGAATTGGCCGTTTTTAACCGTAAAATCTACGTTACCTTTCAGACTTCTCATTTGTTCTTCATAGGTTGCACCTTTGAGTGAAATATCAGCATTAAATACTGCCGTACCTTTTAAAGTGTCTTTCATATTAGCAGCCTGAATAAGAGCTTTATCTGTGTTTATATTCCTTCCTCTTACATTAATATTAAGAAGCGAGGATAAAAGATTCATTGAAATATTTCCGTTAACCTGACCGTCAAAGATATTTGTACGCAGGTTTCTTAATCTGAAAATATTATCAGCAAGAGAAATTCTTCCGGTTGTATTTCTGATATCGATATTACCAGAAATTATCCTTGCAAAGTTGATAGAACCGTTCTGAATAACTACAGGAATATCAGCAGTCTCTGCAGACTGGCTTGATTTCCCGGCAGGGGACTGTGGAACGTAAGCCATTGCTTTTTCCGAGACCTTCATCACTTTATCGACATTAAAGTATCTTGAAGAAACATCAAGATCTGTAATATTTAAAACTGATGCAGGAATCAGACTTATGGTACCGTCAATCTGTAAATCAGAACCGTTGAGGATTAAATCGTCTGCGGTTAATTCTGCATGATTTCCTTTGAATTTCAAAGCACCATTTCTTAAATCCAGAAGAAGTTCCGGTACTGAAAGACTTTGAATCGTGAATCCGCCCCTCATTCTTGGGGCTGCAGTTTCACCCAGAACAAAGGCTCTTCCGCCGAATTTGAATTCTGATTGAGGAAATGCATAAATTTTACCGTTAAGGTATTTAGGCATTGTAATCTTAATCAGATTGATTCTATTTCCTTCAATAGTACCGTCAATTCCGAAGATTTCATCAAGTGTAACTATTTCGTTTCCTTTTTCATCTACATTAACAATACGTTCAAAGAAACCGGTTTTCTTAATTTTAATTCTGTTAGCTTTAAAATCAATAACTGATTGCAGTGAGATATTTTTCCCTTGAAGTTCGTTCATATCAACAGGAGTTATAAAGTTTTCTTTGCTGCTGAGAGCTTGAGCATAAAGAGTTTGTTTATTTTTATTCCCGTCAACGGTTATTTTAACAGGAATTACACCGGCAGAGTGAATGAACGGTTTAAGTTCCGTACCAATTAGTTTTATTAAATCTCCTGTGTCAAGATTTCCATCCGCTGTTAAGTTTATGGATTTTAATTTATTATAATCTTCAATATTTCCTGAGAATTTAATGGAGGATTTGTCATTAATAAATAAAGAGTTTTCTTCAATTTCAATATTTTTATCTTCTATTTTAATTTCAAATTCAGGAATTCTGATTGAAGATCCTGTTTTTGGCATAGCAACAGTAAGATTTTCATTTTCAATTTCACCGGTTATTTCTTTTGAATTACAGAAGAATTCTCCGAAGAAATCTTGGTTTTGAATTACAAGGTTTCCGGCTTTGTCTTGAAGGTTGAGATTGCTTAATCCTGCTTGCAGAGATGCAACAGCCTTTTTGAGCTTTCCTTCAAGATTTAATTTGAGAGTCATATCTCCCGATTTAAAGTTATATGCATTTCTCATTTCCTGCGGTGCAAAAGCGTTAAACAGAACCGGCAGCGGAATTTTATCAGCAGCTATGCTGATATCTGCTACGGATTTCTGGTCAATTTTTCCGTCAATATTAACTTTTGAATTATTTACAAGAAGGCTTGAGTCCTGAATCTGGAGCATATTATTGTCAAGAAGCAGGTTAATATTAGCGTCTGCAAGTACTTTACCTACACGTTTAACATTTACCCCTCCGTCTTTGACGATAATAGAACCGCTTGATTTAAGCTTTTTCAAATTAGTTTTTATATAACAGTCAGCCTTTACCATACCCGTAGCTGTAATATCTGCAAGTTCATTTCTGATATGCAGGGAATCTAAGAAAGCTTTTGTGAGGATAATCATATCGTTGAATTTGATATCACCGGTTTTAATTTTCATATCAATACTTGGCTTGCCTAAAACCGCAACACTTCCTTCTGCCTGTATATTCTGGTTTTCTGCGGCATAAATATTCGTATCGAGTTTAATTGTTTTTCCAAAGCACTTAGCCTTTAGATAGCTTGGAGGAAGGACAAGATGGGAAACTTTCATTGTTATATCTTCAAGATTGAAGTAACCGAGAATCAAGTCTTCTCTGACTCTTAAACTTGTATCAAAATTTGCCTTCAAATCATAGTTACGATACATTGTAACCGGATTAACAAAAGGAATATCAATTCTTTCTGCCGGATCATCTTCTTCATCCAATGCAGGAGCAGGAGGAGGAAGGAATGTATCTATATTAATATCTGCTGTAATATTTTTGTTTTCGTCACTAAATAATTCAGCATAAGTTTTAATTTTCATTGTTTTGCCGTTAAAATAACCGGCAGTTAATCTTTCACCCTGTAATTTTAAATAGTGATTTGATTCTAAATCATTGACAAGAACCTTATAGTTATTAAGTTTTACGCAAGGTATTTTAATTCTTATCCAGGCAGGATTGAACCAGCCTTTTTCTTCAATTTCGGTTTGAGTTTTTTCAAGAGCCTGTTCTTTTCCCCTGTTAAGGATATATTCAACAAGCTGAATAACTTTAAATTGTTCGTTGTTAGCAATTTCAAGGTTAACGTAAGGGTTATTGACTTCAAAAGCCGAAACTTTAACGGTTAGTAAAAATATGCTGGGGATTGCAACTCTTGTTTTTAAGCTGTCAGCTGAGAATAAAAGCGAATCATCAGGAAGTTTAATAGTGATATTGTCAGCTTTAATTCCTGCACCGAGAAGAGGGGTTGTAATAATTTTTGCGTTCTCAAAGTTAATATTGAGTTTAGCCTGTTCTTGGACAATCTTTTGTATTTCAGGCTTGAATTTATTTATATCTACGACATTTGGGAGTATAAATAAAAAAGATATATAGAGCAAGGCGGCTGCTCCTAAAACTGTGTAACCCAGAATTGTTAAGAATTTTTTCATATATTTCAATCCCCTAAATTACTAACCTCATTCAATTCTACCACAAAATCAACTATTACATTTAATTTTTTTTGTAAAGATTTTGCAATAACTTGACATTTTTCTGCTAAAATAAAAATTATGTCAAGATTGTTACATTAGGCGAATTGAGGAAAAAGAGATTATGAAGAGAATTATTATGCTGTTATTTATGATGTTAATGAGCCTGCAATCAGCTCAAGCAATGAATGTTGATGCGTTTATCGATAAACATCTTGCGCCTGTGTCTGATGCGGTCGCACGCGTAATTTTCTTCTCAGTGCCGGTATTCGGCGGAAAAGTTCCGCTAATTATCTTTTGGATTATTATTGCCGGATTTTTCTTTACTATATACTATAGAGGGGTTGCCATCTGGGGCTTTAAACACGCTATTGAACTTGTTTGCAAGCCGGTTGAAAAACACCATGAAGGCTGCGGTGAAGTAAGTTCATTTCAGGCTCTTGCAACTGCTCTATCAGGAACGATAGGTATCGGAAGTATTGCCGGTGTTGCAATCTCAATTTCAATCGGCGGGCCGGGGGCTGCTTTTTGGATTTTCTTCGGCGCAATTTTGGGTATGTCTATTAAGTTTGTGGAAGCTACCCTTGCTGTTAAGTACAGAAGATTTAACCTTGACGGTTCTGTATCTGGCGGACCGATGCACTATATAGCTCACGGTTTGACCCGAAAGAAAATGCGCTGGTTAGGTCAGCCGTTGTCTGTAATATTTGCTATCCTTTGTATTGGCGGCGGTATTACGGGCGGTAACATGATTCAAATTAACCAGACTGCCCACCAGCTTGTGTTTATTACAGGCGGTCAAAATAGTATTCTTCACGGATATACCTGGGTAATAGGTTTAATTGTTGCTATACTTATCGGTATGGTTGTTGTAGGCGGTATTAAGAGTATAGCTAAAGTTACCACAATCTTAACCCCTACAATGTGTGTTATGTACATTGTATCAGGTTTGATTGTTATCTTTGCACATTTTACAAATATTCCGGAAGCTTTAATGCTAATTTTAAAAGAAGCATTCCACCCAACTGCAGTTGCAGGCGGTATTTTCGGAACAATTATTATAGGTCTGAGACGTTCTGTCCAATCTAACGAAGCAGGAACCGGAGCTGCTGCAATTGTTTATGCTACAGCACAGACTAAAGAACCTGTTTCTCAAGGGTTTGTTGCTCTTCTTGAAACATTCTTAACCGGAGTTCTCTGCTTATTCACTTCTTTTGCAATTGTATTTTCAGGTGCTTGTACAACAGCTACTAAAGAGATTTCAGGTATTGAACTTGCGTCAAATGCATTCCAGTCAGTTATTCCGTTCTTCCCTATAATTTTATCGATTATAGCTGTTATGTTTGCTTTATCAACATTGATATCCTGGGCATATTACGGACAAAAAGCCTGGACATTCCTCTTAGGCGAAGGTAAAAAACGCGTTTTAGCATTTAACATTATTTACTGTCTATTTATTATTATCGGTTCAGCAATGAATGTTAAATCTATTATTGATATTACAGATGCGATGATGATTTCAATGTGCGTTCCGAATATTATTGTACTTTATATTCTTGCACCGGAAATCAAAAGAGACTTGAAAGATTACCTTGAAAGACATAAGATGAATTTCATGAGATTCTAAGGGAGAATGGCACTTCACCCCGTCCCTCTCCTGTTAGGAGAGGGAGTTAATCCTTGATTCACAATTCACGGTTCACCATAAAATGATATACTTAGATGCAGGAACAACATATTCAAAAATAATTTCTTCGGGAAACTGTTTGGCGGAACAGTTTCTTGTTGGTTTGAAAGACGATAATTATTATTATATTGTTCCTTCAAGTATGATAAAAGAATCCGGGATAAAACCTGACCGTTCTTGCGGCCACATGTCCAATGCCAGTGAAAACGAAATTATTGCGCTTGCAAAAGGTGCTCAAAAGCTGGAAATAGATTCAAGTGCTACGGTTCTGGATTTAGGCAGCCGTGATGCCAAGTGGATAAGATTCAAAGACGGAAAATTCCATGATATGGACTGGAATACATCCTGCGCAAGCTCCACAGGCGCAACGGTTGAAATGCTCATGAAATTTTACGATGTAAAAGAAGATGAGCTTGAATATAATCCGGAAAAATTTTCCGTAACATGCGGAATTTTTGGTATGGAAAAGATTATGGATTCAATTTCTGCCGGAGTAAAACCATCAGAAGCTATATCAAAATTTGTTCACGGAATAGCATTTAATGCATGGAATTTTTCTAAAAAACCGGAAAAAATTTACCTATCAGGCGGATTTTGTGAGAGCAAATGTTTTACGGAATCCTTAAGCCAATACTGTGAAACTGTTCCTTTAGGACGTTTTGTGCTTTGTGAAGGTTTAAGATAATAAGATTAAAGGGTTACTTTTAGAACCTCATAAATATCCATTTTATGTGATTTTCCGCGGATTTGAACATCGGAAATTTTTATTACATCAGCAAAGCTTTTTACTTCTTCATAAGTCGTAGGACTGATTAGAAGTTTGGTTTTATAAATCTTATTATAACTTTCAAGCCTGCTTGCAAGGTTAACTGTGTCGCCGATTACAGTATATTCCATTCTGTTAACGGAACCGATATTTCCGACAAAAACTTCCCCTGTGTTAATACCGATTCCGATTTCTATTTTCGGTTTATTTTCTTTTGCCCATTTTTTCTGAAGTTCTTTTACTTTTTCAAGCATTTCGTAAGCGCATTTTACGGCATTCTGGGCATGGTTTTTGTCCTGAATAGGTTCGCCGAAGACTGCCATTATTGCGTCTCCTATAAATTTGTTAATTATGCCGTTATATTTGCTGATAATCGGCTCCATTTCTGTAAAGTATTCATTGAGGATTTCTGAAACCTGCTGGGCGGACATTTGTTCGCTCATTGATGTAAATCCTCTTATATCTGAAAATAATACTGTTACGGTTGCTTTTTTACCGCCCAGTCCGAGGTTATCTATATCCATTACAACGCGCTTCATAACATCTTCTGACATATATTTGCCCATTGCGGATTTAACTTTTTCTTTGCTTCTGTTTTCAAGTACAAATTTATGAGTATAAGCAAGAATTATTGTTAAAACAAACATTACAACAGGAGTAAGAACGCTTACTACGGTTTTAAAATAAAAACATCCTGCTGCGAAAAGAAGATAAACCGCGATTACTCCGAGGACGGAGACAATTGATTTCAAGAGATTAAATACTCTTATAAAACTGTATACAAAAATCATTCCGATAAGAGTCAGAAGAATATTAATCCAGTCAGGCAGAACGTTCATAAAATCATTATGGAGAATATTATCAATAACGCTTGCCTGAATATCCGCTCCCGGATGATTGACAGAAATGGAAGTATTTTTGTTATCATTTAACCCTGTTCCGGCAGGTACATTTGCTCCGATAACTACAATTTTATCTTTAAATACTGCAGGGTCGATTGTTGATTTTTTACCGGTTTGCATATTATCGTATGAATCCATTAAGTCAACTGCGGAATACCTTATATGTGAATATCCGGTCGGATAAAGTTTATAGAATCTTATCGGGGTAATTTTTTGATAATGATTTTTGGTGTGTTTTATTTTGTAATTTAGTTCAGGGAAATTAATTGATTTATTTGTAATTAGAATTTCCGGATTATTTTTTACAAGAAGAAAGGTTCTCATTGCAAGAGAAGGATAATATTTCCCTTTGTATTTAAAAATATATTCATGATTTCTGTAAATTTCATCCATCGACCAGCTGGCGAGGTTTCCGTTAATAAATCCCGGAAGCATTGAAACGGATCCGGCGTATTTTACGGCATCAAAATACGGTTTTGGGAATGTCATAACACTGCCGTACAAATCAGGAGACGAAGAAGATTTATCCGTAACATTAATTGAGAATTTCTCACCGAAACGGCGGTCATAAACTTTTCCTCTTTCAGAATTATCCCAGTTTTTTATTACCGGCATGAATCCTTCTACAAGATTATCAAACTTGCTTATGGTATTAAAGAATTTTCTGTCTGATTCAATATTGTCATAATCCAGAGTTGCGAGAATAGAATCATGAACTACGGCTTTTGCATCCGTATTGTGTAAGTATTCAAAAAGTTTGCAATTGGTTTCTCTCTTCCAAGGCCAGCGGTATTTTTCAACTGTCCTTGAGTCAATCATTACAAGAACAATGTCATCGCTTCCGTAAACTTGTTTATGCTTATCAAACGGAAGTTTCATAGTTGTTATATGTTTTATCATATAATCGTAGGCTTTTGCTTCCGCAGTATTATATGTTACATACGAGACAAAAATAAATACAAGTGCGATAATAATAAATGAAAGTGTAAGTTTAATTCTGTTCAAGGGTTCAGACCTGCAAGCTTAATAATTACATGTTTATGATATAATAACTTCGGGGAAAAGGATACATATATATGGTTGAAAATTATATAAACATAATAGCCGAAGATAAGGTTTATCCGATTATAAGATGTGCTGACGCGGATAAGGCGGTAGAGATAGCAAAAGCGCTTATAGACGGAGGTGTAAGAGTACTTGAGATTAATGTTGAAAACACTTCTATTTATGAGGCGATAGAAGAAGTTTCTAAATACGCGGCGGTATGTGCAGGAGGAATAATAACTTCGTATCAGGCAGAGGCGGCACTCAAATACGGTGCAAAACTTTTTGCGTCTCCGATATTTCAAATGAATCTTGTTAAGATTTCCAAAAACTTGAGAGTTCCTTTTATTGCAGGAGCTTCAACCGCTAATGAAGCATATAATGCTTGGAAATCACGTATTCCGCTTATTAAATTATTTCCGGTAGAGGCTATGGGCGGGGTGCAATATATTGAAAATGTTTTAAGACAAATGCCGTTTTTAAATCTTATGCCGACAGCTAATGTAAAATTGAGTGAAGTTGTGACATATATTAATGCAGGTGCTGCGGCAGTCGGTGTCGGAAGAGATTTTTATCAGGGTTTCACTCCGCATGAAATTACTCAGCGCACCAAAGAAATTTTAAGTGAGGTAAGGGATTATACTAAATGGAGCAGCAAAAAATAGATATTGCAATAATCGGCGAGTGTTTGATTGAGCTTTCCGCAAACGGAACTCTTGCAGATACTTCCACTCTTAATAAATATTTTGGCGGAGATACTGTTACGACAGCTGTTGCGATTGCACGTCTCGGCGGAAATGTTACTTATATTACAAAAGTCGGAAATGACGGGTTCAGCGAATTTATTATATCTTCGCTTCAAAAGGAGCATATTGATACATCTTTGATTAAAACAAATGATGAACAAAACGGAATGTATATTGTATCTAAAACTCCCGAAAGCAAAGAAGTGCTTTATTACAAAAGAAAAACTGCGGCTTCTAAGCTTTCTATAGAAGATTTAAATGAAGATTGTATAAAAAAGCTTAAGCTTGTTTATTCAACCGGAGTAATACAATCGCTTTCAGCCGGCTCAAGAGAACTTGTCAGAGAAACTTTTAAATGCGCTAAAGAAAATGATGTAGTGACTGCGTATGATCCTAATTATACGTCATGTTTTATGAACTCGGCTGATACGAGAGAATTTTTTGAAGAAATTATAGACTATACTGATATTATTTTCTTGAGTTTTAAAAACGATGCATTTAAACTTTATGAAATAGAATCTGTTGATAAGGTTATCAAGCATTTATGGGACAGCGGTGTAAAAATAGCTGTAATTAAATCCCATATCGATAAGGGATATTATATCGGATACAACGGTGAAATTAATTTTGTTGATTTTTATAACACCCAGAAGGCAATTGATACAACGGCTTCCGGGGATGTGTTTAACGGCGGATTTTTGTATGCAATAACTAACGGATATACCCCTTATGATGCGGCGAAATTTGCTTCCGTTGTTTCTGGGCTTCAAACCCAAAATTATGGCGCGATACAGGCTATACCATACAAACAGGCTGTGCTGGAGAATGTTTAATGACAAAGTATATAGTGTCCGGTTATATCGGATTTGATAACTTCGGGGATGAGGCTATCGCCGGAGTTCTTGTAAAAAACTTAAAAAATCTGGGGGCGGAAAAAATTACTCTGATTTCTTCTAACCCTAAAAAGACTGCCGCACTTTACGATGTTGAATCTACCGGCATGCTTAATTTTTTCCGCCCCTTGCTTGAAAGCGATGTGTTAATTTCTGGAGGCGGAAGTCTATTACAGGATGTAACCAGTTTAAAGAGCCTTTTTTATTATCTTTTAATAATAATGACGGCACTTTTGTTTGATAAAAAAGTCTTTATATTTGCACAGGGATTTACTCCGTTCAGGACAAAAATTGGAGAATTTCTTACAAAATTTGTACTAAGAAGATGCACCGCAATAACCGTCAGGGATGTTAATTCATGGAAGATGCTTGCAGGGTGGAATATTCCTGCCGAACTTGTTGCGGATCCTGTTTTTGGGATAGAAATTCCTGAAAAAAAAGAGAAGCACGGGGTCGGAATTCAGCTGAGAGGCTGTGAAGGATTGACGGATGAGTTTTTGAATAAACTTGCTGATGGGATAAAGCGGCGCTTTGGAGATGAAGAAGTTACGCTGATATCTTTGCAAGACAAAATTGATTTGCCGGTTCTGGAAAAGTTTGCTTCTTTGGGGTTAAATACAAGGGTCGTAAAAAACTTAACGGTAAAAGAGGCTTTAGATGAGATTTCTTCTCTTGAATATCTTGTCGGAATGAGATTCCATGCCTGTCTTGCAGGTATAAAAGCTGGTGTTAGAGTGCTCGGAATAAATTACGATATTAAGGTTAAGACTCTTGCTCAGGAGACAGGATTTTCTCTTGTTGAACTTGACGGTAAAAACCTTGAAGAAGGTTTTGATAAAATGTTTGGGTTGAATCCTTATGACTACAAGATTCCGGAGTTTAGGTTTCCTGCTTTGATTTAATAATTTTGACGATTTTTTCCGCGGATTCAAGAGAAGTTTTATAAATATTCAATGTCATACTGTCTAATGACATAATTTTATTTATCAGCTTTGTTTTTTCTTCATTTGTATTATCAGGTTCTATAAATCCAAAATCTTTCAGGCTCAAATTAAGAATTGATGTAAGTATTAAAAAATGTTCCAATTTAGGCAGATACTTTCCGTTTTCAATCCTGCTTAAATGTTTTTCTGAAAAGCCTGCCATTTCAGCGACTTGATATTGTTTGAGCTTTGCTTTTTTGCGTGCGTTTCTGATTACGGCACCTATATTTTTCTTATCTATGCAAAACATAATTTTCCCTTTTATATTAGGGTAACCTACAAAGCACCTTTTAAGAACCTCTTATAGAGCACATAATAAATAAGGTAACCTATAAGTTACTTTTTATGATATAATACTTTGTATGATTAAACTCTTATCTTGTTTGATACCTGTAAAATTCCTCAGAGAAAAGTTCAGATTGCTATGTTATAGTATTCAAGTTATTTTTACTGCCAAATTTATTGGGAAAAACTTTTATTGCAGCGGATTTTCTACTGTCAATAAAAATACAATTATTAAAGACAATGTCAGCTTAAACGGTTTGCATATAAGCGGACAGGGCAGGGTTGTTTTAGGAAATTATTTCCGGGCAGGATTTGGGAGTTTAATAATATCTGATAATCACAATTATAACGGAGAGGCTCTTCCTTATGACGGAACTGTAGTTACAAGAGAAACAATAATCAACGATTATGTATGGATAGGTGCTCGGGTTATTGTTCTTGCAGGCAGTAATATTGGTGAGGGTGCAATTATTCAAGCCGGCTCTGTTGTGCACGGAACAATTCCTCCTCTTGCGATTGCCGGAGGTAATCCTGCGGTTGTGTTTAAGTATCGGAATAAAGAACATTATGAGCGGCTGAAAGAAAAATATAAAAATGGTTGAATTGAGAGTAATTGAGTGTGAATCGCTGTTATTTTCCTCTTCTGTAGGTAAACATTGCTTACTTTTTGAAATTTCAAAACTTTGACTCACAATTTACGATTCACGAATCACTGTTAAGTGACGGAGCGATCGAGCAGGTTATAGTAAAATAATTATTTTTCTGTTTCACCGATTCTTGCCATCAGTTTATTATAATTATCCAAATATGTCTGAGCAACCTTTGGTTTATTTAAGCTGTTATATACGTAAGCTAAATTATACTGAAACTCCGGAACATCCGGCTTAAGAGTAATTGCCTGCAAAAGAGCGGATTTTGCTTTCTTAATTTTACCCAGTTTCATATACGCACAGGCTAAATTATAATGCAAATAAGGATTTTCTCTGTCTGCGGAAATAGCTTTTTTATAATTATCAACAGCCATATTATACTTGCCGTCTTCGAGATAAATATTTGCAAGATTGTAATACGCTTTATAGAACTTTTTGTCTGTATTTATAGCCTTTTGATACATAAATATGGCATTTTGACGTTCTCCCTT
This sequence comes from Candidatus Gastranaerophilales bacterium, assembly GCA_944323615.1. Lineage (GTDB taxonomy): Bacteria > Cyanobacteriota > Vampirovibrionia > Gastranaerophilales > Gastranaerophilaceae > CAG-196. The sequence goes on along the minus strand of CALUTG010000021.1, from coordinate 4,768 downwards.
TTCTTCCATTAAATTGCCTAACAGAAGCCAATCCTGAGCTGAACGTTCTTTTTCATCAATCTGAAGAATCAAATCCATTGTCCTGTTGTAATTGTTATCAACATAAAATGCTGTTGCCTGCTTTGACAAATCCGCAGCAGATGCCGCAAAACAAGGAATTGATAATAAAAGTAAAAACGACAATAAAATAACTCTTCTCATATTTTAATTATATTCAAAAAAAGCGTACTTTTCAAATCCGAGATTGAATCGGCTAATAGTTCATGATACACTTTTTATGGTAAATAAGAAGGGTTAAATAAGAAGGAGTAATTTTATGATTTCGTTATTAAAAAAAGACGATACAAAGGTAGTTTCAGAAGCGCTTAAAGCTTTAGGAAAAGAAAATTTTGCGCTCATTATACACGGAAGCAGCTTCCCGTCTAAAGAAGGTGAAGATACAGGATTTGGAACATTTAATTCTGCTGCCGGGCACGATTTGATTGATTATGCTTCACAATACTTTAACGCAATCCAGCTCGGACCTGCAGGCAAAACAAAATCTTCTGATCCGTCACCGTACTGCGGAACTATTTTTTCCGGAAACCCGTTGTTTATTGATTTAAAACAGCTTACTACTAAAGAATGGGATAATATTTTATCAGAAGAAACTTTCAAAAACATTGTTGCCCAGAATCCTAACAGAGATAAAGGCAAAACAGCTTATTCATATATTTCTTCCGCTCAAATTGAAGCATTAAAAGAAGCTTGGAATAATTTTAAAAACAGTAAATTCCTCAAAAAAGAGTTTGAAAAATTCAAAAAAGAAAATGATTTCTGGCTTTCAAACGACTCTCTATATGAAGCTCTTTCTATAGAAAATAATGGAGATTACTGGTATATATGGAAAAACGAAACAGACAAAAACCTTCTTAATCCTAAAAACGATGAAGAAAAGAAAATCTATAAAGCACGTATAGAAGAAATTAAAACAAAATATGCTGATGAAATAGATTTCTATAAGTTCTGCCAGTTCGTACTTGAACAGCAGAACGAAGAAACTAAAAAGTTTGCACTAAAAAAAGGTATCAAAATGATTGCCGACAGACAAGTTGCATTCTCTGACAGAGATGCCTGGGCATATCAATCCTTATTCCTTGAAGGATGGTATCTTGGATGCCCGCCTGATTATTTCTCAAAAGACGGGCAGGCATGGGGATTTCCTGTAATGGATCCGGACAAAATGTTTAATAAAGACGGATCTTTAGGTGAAGGCGGAATCTTAATGAAAAACCTTTACAAAAAAATGTTTAAAGAAAACCCTGGCGGTGTCAGAATTGACCACATAGTAGGTCTTATTGACCCTTGGGTATACAAAGTAGGCAAAAAACCAATGTGCGAAGAAGGTGCAGGAAGATTGTATTCATCTCCTGAACACCCTGAACTTGCAAGATACGCAATCGCAAGGATTGAAGACCTTGACCCTACTTTAGAAGCTGATAAAGAAAAAAGAGTTAAGACTCTTACAGATGAACAGATTAAACTTTACGGAAGATTAATCGAAAAAATCGTTATTGGGGCAGCAAAAGAATGCGGACTTGATAAGAATGCTATTGTTTGTGAAGATCTTGGAACACTCACAAACCCTGTAGACGCCGTTATGAAAAAATACGAATTACAAGGTATGAGACTTACCCAGTTTGTAGTTCCGGAAAAACCTGCTCATCCATACAGATGTAAAAATATTACGGAAAACGTTTGGAACATGGTAGGAACTCACGATAACCTTCCGATTGAAATGTGGGCTGAAAGTATGATTAATACCCATGAAGGATATCTGCATGCCAAAAACCTTGTGGAAGATCTTTTTGCGGAAGCTGATAATAAGGATGATATTATTGTAAGACTTACTCAAGATAAGGATTATTTGAAATTTGTTAAATTGACAGAAATTTTTGCATCAAAAGCAAAAAATGTTCAAATTTTCTTTACCGATTTCTTCCAGGTAAAAGATGTTTACAACAGACCTGGAACATCAGGAGACCAGAACTGGTCGCTCAGACTTCCAAATAACTTTAGAGAACTTACACCGATTGATTTAAATGCCCTATTAAAAGCTGCAATTATTTCAAGAGGGAAAGAATTTGCGACAAAACACGCGATTTTAATTGAGAAGTTATCTTAAGTACCTTCCCTTGAGGGAAGGTTAGGATGGGTGATTATCCGTAAGGGAAAGATGAAAGCTATCACCCACCTCTTATCCTCCCTCATAAGGGAGGAAGGTTATTACAGCATACTAAATACATTAAAAAAGGCAGGCGGTTTAAATCTTAAACCGCCTGCCCTGCTTATGTTGATTGACATTTAAGCCCAAGTAATATTATACATATATTGTCCTTTTTTAATATTTTCTAACATTTCGTTGAAAGCTTTTTCATTATTAACTGTCCAAGCGCGAAACCTGTCTGATTCTGCAGGATAATATTTGTCACCCTGTGTCATTCCGACTATTTTATCGTTTTCAATTTTGAATACAGTTCCATCAACATTGTATTCTCCTGCCACTGCTTTTAACCCTTCAGGTGTCTTTCCTTCTTTAATGGCTTTTACCGCTTTATTAGCTTGCGGATTTTTTGATCTATATGCAGTTACTGCATCTGACCCAAGGTCAAACCTGTTAGTAACCACCTTGTTCATTGTTGTTGTACCTTCGTTTATTGAAAATCTTCTTGTTACACCATCTGCCGTATGGGTATAATTCAAGCGGGTTAATTCCTTTATGGCTGCTTCATCACCACGTTGAACTTTTTCAATGAATTCATAAATAACTTTTTTGTATTCATTATCTTGATTTGTCGCCGGGCTGGTCATTTTGGATAATAGATTTTCTTCGTTTTTATTTACGTACTTAACAACCTTGCCGTTTCGTACATGGAACGTATTACCGTCTTTTTTAAACGTGAAGTCAATAATTTTAACGCCTTTATCGTTTATCTTCGGAATTTCTCTAGAAACACCCAATTTGCTTAATTTATCAGTATCATCTACATTGATTCTTTGTCTTCTATTAGGAACTTGAGCAAACCAGTCTCCGTTTTTAGTTTGACGGCAAGTAAATCTTTCTGTTTGAGTTGTGGCAGCTTTTGTTACTTTATTTGTTATGCCATCCCACATCATTTTAAATCCTTCTTTAATACCTTTATCGCCGCCTTTTTTATGAGCTTTATACAAAAGAACAGACGCTCCGACTGTTGCTAAGCCGCCAATAACCAAACCTGCATTTGATTTTTTCTTCTCTTCCGGCTGCTGTGTAGTCATTGGAACAGTAGCTGTTTGAGTTGCAGCCTGAGTTTGAGCCGCTTGGGCAGCTGCTCTTTGAGCTTCCGCAGCTTGCATAGCTTGGGCAGCTGCTCTTTGAGCTTCCGCAGCTTGCATAGCTTGTGCCTGATTAAGGTTGTATGCTTGATATGCCTGCATAAAATACGGGTCATAATAACCATAGCCGCCCATACCATTTAATGCTAATGAATCTGTCATTGAAGTGCCTACCTTTCTAAAAACCTTAATTAAAATTAACCCTTACTCATGTAAAGTTTTTCAAGATTCAGAAATTGACATGTTTTTAGGCGTTTTGTAACATTTCTTTATATTTTTATTTTCGATTCACGACTCATGACTCACGATTCACGAGTTATCACCTCACCCCGCCCCTGTCTTGAATTATTCGGGGCGTCGGAAAGTTCTCAGCTTCCCGACACCTTACGGGTTCCGCTTGCGGGAATGAGTTCCTTCGGAACTCCCGCTTCGCTCCACCCTACCGAAAATTCGCTCTCCTCTTAGGAGAGGGAAAAGTTCAGCAGCATATTATATTGCTTGATATCCTCGGGAATTGTTCACGAAACGATAACGGGAGGCAGAGCCGGAAGTGTGTTTGAGTGAATAATTCCCGAGGGGAGAATTCACAACTCACAAATATTATCACCTCACCCCATTCCTCTCCTGTTAGGAGGGGGGGGCTTAATCACTCAGTCACTTATTTACCCTCTATTTACCCTCTATTTACCCTCTATTTACCCCCCCCCCCTCTATTTACCCCCGCAGGCGGGATCTTCCATGTCAGTCAGGCCGTCATAATTATTATCAATATCGTCAAAACAGGAACCGATTGAGTCAAGTCCTTCGGCACGCACGTTATATTTCAGCCATTTGTTATCCATTTTATTCCATTGGTAGAGGAAAAATTCTTTATAAAATTTTGTAATTTCCGGGTTTTCAATAACAATAAGATTTTCGTCATTCTTGTTTTCGCCGCTGTAAGAGAAATTCATTGAACCTATAATCGTATACTTATCATCAACTATCATAGATTTGGAATGCATTTTGCCGGCATAGTTTTCGGTTTTGACAAGAATTCCGGCATTTCTTAAAAGCTGATGTTTGGAATGTTTTGCAGAGGCATTAAGGGCATCTACTATTATCTTAATATCCACACCGCGGGATTTCGCACGGATAAGAGCTTCTGTTGTTTTAGTATCGGTAATTAAAAATGTCGGAATATAAATATATTTTTGAGCTTTATTAATTAAAGGTATAACAGCGTTTTTAAGCGCCTTATCCTGCGGAGAAAAGTATATTTTCAAATCCGTACCGGATAAATTAACACTGTTAGAGCCGGCGGAAGTTTTAGCAGTATGAAATTTCCCGCCGTACATTTGTTCAAATTCCTGTTTATAAATATGAGCAGCAGCCGGAGAGTTAATTACCACAATACTGTTTGTATTGAATCCGG
>CALUTG010000020.1 GCA_944323615.1 Candidatus Gastranaerophilales bacterium | reverse complement strand
TCTTGAGTATGGTATTATGCCTGCTTTTCGGGGTGCCATATATTGATTTTTTAAAGAAAAAAACTATAGGATAATACGTTCTTGATCTGGCGCCGGAAGCTCATGCAAAAAAACAGGGAACTCCTACAACCGGCGGTGTATTTATAATTTTTGCAATTATTATTTCTTCAATAATAACCCTTTTAATGGCGGAAAAAATGGATAATTCTGCCTGGATTATTTTAATAACCTTATTTTTTATGGCTCTTGCGGGATTTCAGGATGATTATTTAAAAATCAAAGGTCACGAAAACAAAGGATTGAGTCCGCGCGGAAAACTTTTAAGACAAATCCTTATCGCACTTATTCCGGCATTTTATGCCATGCAGAATTACGGAACAATATTAACCCTCGGAAAATACAGTTTCGATATAGGAATTTTCTATCCAATCCTTGCAGTATTTATTGTAACCGGAGCTTCTAACGCTTATAATTTAACGGACGGATTAGACGGACTTGCAACATCAGTAGGAATTCCGTCTTTTCTTGCCTGCGGAATAATTTCATTTATAAGCGGACATCAGGTTGTAGCTATTGTATGCGCTTCCGTTATCGGAGCTTCTATCGGATTTTTGAAATACAACAAACCGAAAGCACAAGTATTTATGGGAGATACCGGTTCTTTAGCTCTGGGAGGATTGTTGGGAACACTGGCAATTCTCGGAAGATGCGAACTTTTACTGGCAATCTTCGGCGGAATGTTTGTAATTGAAGCTTTATCCGTAATCCTTCAAGTAACAAGTTTTAAACTCACAGGAAAGAAAATCTTCAAAATGTCTCCGATTCACCATCATTTTGAATTATCAGGACATTCAGAAAAAAGGATTGTAAAAGAATTTGCACTCTTTTCCTTTGTTCTGTCCTTTCTTGCAGTTATTTTATACTTTATACTGCTATAATTTTCCATCTCTATTTATGCTAAAATATTGTTATGCCAAGATATATAGCAATAACTGATATTCACGGGGAAAGAGAGAAATTGGACAGCGTATTATCAAAAATTGATAAGCGCCCTGACGATATTTTTGTTTTTATGGGTGATTATATTGACCGCGGGCCCGATTCCAAAGGGGTTATTGACAGAATTATAGAGCTTGGTGAAACCTACAAATGCGTTTACCTTATAGGTTCGCACGAGTATGCTTATCTTCACGCAAGACAAGGTGATGATTATTACGACTACCTGTTCTGGAACTACGGCGGACCAGCAACGGTTAAAAGCTACGGGAGTTTTGAAAATATCTATAAAGTGCATGGCGAATTTCTTGAGAGTTTGAAATTCTACTACCTCACAGATAAGTATCTTTTTGTCCACGCCGGATTTGACCCTAATTATAATCTGGAAGATCAGGATGAAACAGATTTAGTCTATATTAGAAGCAAGTTTATTTACTCAAAACACCGCTTGCCGCAAAAAGTAATCTTTGGTCATACAGAATTTGACCAGCCTTATATAGATGAAGGCAAAATCTGCATAGATCTTGGCTGCGGCAAGTACAAAAATGCCCGTCTTTGCGCATTAATCTTAGATGACGGCAAAGAAAAATTTGTTTACTCCGACTAACTATGTGTCAATATTTGTTGCGTAAACAGCGTTAGCCTCAATAAAGTCTCTTCTAGGTTCAACTTTGTCGCCCATAAGTACGTCAAACAGCTGGTCGCACATCATAGCATCTTCTATATTAACTTTTAGAAGTGTTCTTGTTTCAGGATCCATAGTTGTTTCCCAGAGCTGCTGCGGCATCATTTCTCCTAGACCTTTGAATCTCTGGATAGCTAAACCTTTTTGACCTCTGTCATCAACAATCTTTTGAAGCTGTTCAAAAGAAGTTATAGTAGTTTCACCGTTTTCGGATTCAAGAATAAGTTCTTTTTCTTCTTCTATCAAGAAGTCACGAATAAGAGGATAAGAATTTTTCAATCTCTTGAACTCGTTACTCTTAATAATATTAGCCGTAATCATTTCGTGCTCGTTTTCAAACAAATCAAGCTGAATAGCATACTTCGCAGCATCAGGATTGTATTTTAAAGATACTTTGTAATTCTTAGCCTCTGCTACATTATAGTTTTCAGCGTGATCTTTGAGGTAGTGATCAAGATAAGCAAGAATTTCGTTCATTTTATCCTGATTTTCAAAATCTTCCGGTGTTATTTCCGAGCGGATAAGACCTCTTAATACAACTGACGGTATAATATTCAAAATCGGGTTGTTGTAAGCTTTGTAGAACATTGACATGTTAGATAAAAGCTTCAATAACTCATCACCGGTTTTAACCTTTGATTTTGTCTTATCAGAAAGGCTTAATGATTTAATACCTCTTTCTTTTAACATCTTGTCAAGCGCATGCTCGTCATAAAGATACTCGGAAGTTTTTCCGGTTGTAACTTTGAACAGAGGCGGCTGCGCAATATATACATAACCATTTTCAATAAGCGGTTTTGCATACCTAAAGAAGAATGTCAGAAGTAATGTTCTGATGTGCGCACCGTCTACGTCAGCATCGGTCATAATAATAATTTTGTGATAACGAAGCTTATCAAGATTAAAATCGTCTTCATTCTTGCTTATTGAAATACCAAAAGCCTGAACCATAGACTGAATTTCGTTATTAGCATAAATCTTATCAAGACGGGCTTTTTCAACGTTAAGAATTTTACCTCTTAACGGCAAAATTGCCTGAAACATTCTGTTTCTGCCCTGTTTAGCGGAACCGCCGGCTGAATCACCCTCAACTATGAAGATTTCACATTTTTCAGGTTCTCTGTTTGAGCAGTCTGCAAGCTTACCTGGAAGTGTTGAGTTTTCAAGAACGGTCTTTCTTCTTGTAAGCTCTCTTGCTTTTCTTGCGGCTTCACGCGCTCTTTGCGCCTGAAGAGTTTTTTCAATAATAGTTCTGGCAAGTTTCGGATTAAATTCTAACCACTCTTGTAATTTTTCTCTTACTACATCCTGAACAATACCCATAACTTCTGAATTTCCGAGTTTTTCTTTTGTTTGACCTTCAAACTCAGGGTTCTCTATCTTAACGCTGACAATAGCGGTTAAACCTTCTCTTACGTCGTCACCGGAAAGATTTGGTTCAGAGTCTTTAAGGATTTTATTTGTTCTTGCATAATCGTTTAAAACACGTGTAATTGCATTTCTGAACCCTGTTAAGTGGGTTCCGCCCTGGTGAGTATTAATATTGTTTGCAAATGAAAGAATTGATTCATTGTAAGAATCAGTATATTGCATTGCAACTTCAACTTTTACTTTGTCGACAATTTTTTCCATATAAATAGGCTCGTCAAACATAGGAGTTTTATTTTGGTTTAAAAATGCAACATAACTTGCAATCCCGCCTTCATAGTGAAAAGTTTCATCTTTGTTAGTATCTTTTTCATCGTGAAGAATTATTTTTAACCCCTTGTTTAAAAAAGCCATTTCTCTGAAACGGGTTGCAATAATATCAACATCCACCTCTGTAGTTTCGGTAAAAATTTCCGGATCAAGCCAGAAAGTTGATCTAGTACCGGTTTTTGTAGTAGGAGCAACTTTTTCAACAGGAGAAGTCGGCTCTCCTCTTAAGTATTCCTGTCTCCAAACGTACCCGTCGCGAGAGACTTCTACAACCATTTTTTCAGAAAGGGCGTTAACAACAGAAGCACCTACGCCGTGAAGCCCTCCTGATACCTTATATCCGCCGTCGCCGAACTTTCCACCTGCGTGAAGCACTGTATGAACTATTTCAAGTGCCGATTTACCGGATTCAGGCTTTATATCAACAGGTATACCGCGCCCGTTATCTTCTACAGTTACACTGTTATCTTTATTAACGGTTACATGGATTTCCGTACAATACCCGGCAAGCGCTTCGTCAATAGAGTTATCAACAATTTCATAAATACAGTGGTGCAAACCTCTCTGCGAAGTCGAACCAATATACATCCCCGGACGAAGTCTTACAGCCTCTAAACCTTCTAATACACGTATATTACTAGCGTCATACCCTTGTGCCATCTATCCCCCTCAATAGTCAAAAATCTCTTTGTATACAAGTATTGTACCACAAAAGCAAAATTTAGCGCAAATACCAGAAATCGTGAATTGGGGTTTGAGTGACTAGTGAGTAGTGACTAGTGAATAGTGAATTGGTGATTAAGTGACTGAGTGACTAAGAAACCTCCTTCCCTGTTGAGGGAAGAAGAAATAAACTATTACGTTTGATGTAAAAAGCTTAATGTTTTTGTACAATATTTTTACTTTATTCCCAAATGTAAACGTTTGTAAAGATGAATTTTTTCGGCTCAATTCCTTTACTTATATGTGTTTTACTTTATACACCCTTGCTGTAATCTAGGCCAAGTGTCTATTTTTATTAAAGTTTTTAAAAATTGTGCCGTTAATATATCATGCACAGACAGTATGGAAAGGCGGGGGCACATGACAGGAAGTTTTAATTATCGGATAGAATCCGGAGATAGTCTCTCTAAGATTTTTCTCCGAGAAGCGCAGAAAGATGGTTTTACAGGAACGGTTAAGAATTGGAATGAGGTTCTAAGCGTATTTGAAGAAATTAATGAAGAACTGAAGGAAGACGAAAAGCTTTATACCGGCGGGAGTGAAGCTAAAGATTGGCACAAAAACTTTGTTATAAAAGCCGGAGACTTTATCAATATTACCCGCGACCAGCTTAAAAGAATCTACGAAGCAATGGGTTTTGAAAAAGAAAAACCCGAAGCTCCCGGCAATATTTCAGGTCAATATGAAACATTATCAGCAGATGGAGGCGAAAATGCAAACAATGACAGTGCCGTCTTAACCGGTAATGATGATACTGATGACACAGGCAGCAGCGATGCCGGTACAATAATACGCAGCATTGCTGATCAGCAAAATTATATACAAAGTTTGCAAACAACTTTTGGAAATGAAAAGATAGAATACAAAGATGTTAGAAAAAGTATAAAGGAAATACCTGATGATATGTTGGCACAAGTTATAACAGAATATGGCAGCGATGCCTTAAGAGAAGGCATTGAAAAATTACCTGACAATGATAACCAATTATCAGCTATTCATATCGTATTGGGAAAACTTATCGAACGAGCTGATGAACTCGGCATTGAAGTTGATGATGATAAAATGAACAGTTGGCTTTTAAAGAAGGAAGAGCTTTATGAGAATATAAATGCACTTTTAACCCAAATTCTTGAAAAAGAAACAAAACAGGCAGATACTGTATATTCTGTACAAAATGTATTTAATCAGGCAGCAGATGTAGTTTCTGATTTTGTTTCCGGTATATCACCGTCCAAGGTTAAAGAATACAGGACTGACACCAATAATAAATTTGTTGTTGTATCCTTTGAAGATGGCAGATATATCAAATTTTTCTATGATAAAAATGATAAAATTGAAAAAATTGATATTTCATATGAAAAATATAAAAGTTCCGGAAGTAAGATCGATAAACCGGAGATTCAACTTAAAGAAAACGGAGCATATTATATTAACAGCAAACACAAAATTCGTAATAAAAACAAGTTAACCGAAGGTTATGATTTTACAAAACTACAGGAATTTTTCCAACCAATAATTGATAAAGCAATAAAAACAGAAGAATAATACTTATAAAGAACCCTCCTTATAATCAGGAGGGTTCTTTAGTTTTTATTATTCAATAACTTTAATCCAGCCTTCAGGAGCTTCTATTCTGCCCAATTGGATTCCTGTCAGAGTATCATAGAGTTTTTTGGTTATTTCACCCATTTCATTCATGCCGGAAGGAAGCAGAATTTCTTTCCCGTGATCATAAATCCTTCCTACCGGAGAAAGAACTGCTGCAGTACCGCAAAGCGCACATTCATCAAAGTCTTTAAGTTCTTCCAGATGTACTTCTCTTTCTTCGGTTTTAAGCCCCAAATAGTGCTCAGCAACATACATCAAGGAGCGCCTTGTTATAGACGGAAGAATTGTGCTTGATTTCGGAGTAACAACTTTTTTGTCTTTTGTAACAAAGATAATGTTAGCGCCGCCTGTTTCTTCAAGCTTGGTTCTGGTAGCTGAGTCTAAGTAGAAATTTTCGTTAAAACCTTCATTGTGCGCTTGAACAATGGCATGCAAGCTCATAGCGTAATTCAAACCGGCTTTAATATGTCCTGTCCCGTGAGGGGCAGCTCTGTCAAAGTCAGAAATCTTAACAGAAATAGGTTTTGCACCGCCTTTAAAATACGGACCGACCGGAGTAGCAAAGATTCTAAACTGGTATTCCTGAGCTGGTTTAACCCCGATAACGTTGCTGCTTGCAAACATATAAGGTCTTAAGTATAAAGAAGCACCGGTTCCGTAAGGCGGAACGTATTCAGAGTTTGCTTTAACTACCTTAACAACAGCTTCTACAAACTTATCTTCAGGATATACCGGCATTTCAAGTCTTTTACATGAGTCTGACATCCTTTTTGCATTCAAATCCGGACGGAAACAAACAATATGCCCGTTAACGGTTCTGTAGGCTTTTAAACCTTCAAAGCAAGTTTGAGCATACTGAAGAACCCCTGCACTTTCATCAAGAGTAATTGTTGCATCTCCTGTTAAAGCGCCTGAATCCCATTCGCCGTTTTTATAATTTGATACAAAACGGTAATCCGTTTTCATATAACTAAAACCTAAATTTGCCCAATCAATATCTTTTACCACACTATTCATAAAATTCTCCTCTTTGTCTGGATTATACCACTTTGAAAAAGTTTTTACAAACTAAGTTAAAGTAAAGATTTATTAAAAAATAGCAATTTTCAAAAGAAAAAAAACTTTATAAAGAATAGAGGAACAGTTTTTAAGAGAAAATATGCCGGGAATTGGTGATATAAAACAAGAATTTACTGCAGCTACTTACCAAAATTTTGATGGTAATAATAGAACTGTGGGGTTATACGGGATAAAAAAATCCGCAGGAGATTTTAATTTTTCTGCGGGAGCCGGATTTTCGACGGATTTTAAGGATGACGTAAATGCTTTATTTGAGGCAAAGGGCAGTTATAGCCCGGACGGGCATAACAGCTTACAATTAAGGATTAGAAGCACGCATGGAGTTATCAATACCACTCAATTTCGTTTATCTCCGGGAATGAAAGAGACCTTTGACACCGGCACAAGTATTTATATGAACCCGTATGCTTCTGCAACAATAGATTATAAAAGCGGGAAATGGAATTATGATGTCGGAGTATTCGGAGGAGTTGAACAGGATTTGGGCAGCGGTATGAAGCTGGCAGCGGAGATTCAGCGTTACGGATTACAAAACGCTGCGGATAACAGTCCAAAGAATTGGGGAATTAATGTAATATTTACTAAGAGCTTCTAATAATCAAAGCCGGTTCTTGATTTTTTAGTATTTAGTTGATAAGATGAGTTATGTCGTATAGACAAAGTCGTCACGGGCCTGTGGCACTCTGCCGACGAGAAGCTGACTAAATGTCAGGTTCGAGGAGAGGTAGGGAGCGCACACCGAGCAGAGCGAGGTCAGCGCTACCGCAAGCCTAAGACAAAATACAACTGAATAAAAAGTCGTCACGGGCCTGTGGCGCAGCGGTAGCGCAGAGGACTCATAATCCTTTGGTCGTGGGTTCGAATCCCTCCGGGCCCAGTTACTTTTTCTTTACTAAAAAGAAAAAGTAACCAAAAAGAAAAGAACATAAAATCGGCAGACATTTTTTAACACCTATCAGGATTTCACTTTACAAGTCTGTCTCATAGCACAAATTTACAAGACCAATAGTTATTCCCCGTCTGTTTTTTGTCTAAAATGCGGATGAGAATCCCAATAAGGCAAAGCCTTACAAAGTTATTTTATTTGCATCAATTTTTTAAGAGCTTGTTCAATATAGTTTTTAGGAGAATTCTTTTCAATAATTTCCCCATTCTTAATAAAAGGTACTGTTTTAGATGATTGCTCTATCATATTGGCAATCTTATAGCTTTTTGTTACTGTATAACCCTTTAAGTCAGGATTCATTTTATTTGCATGTAAATCTCCAACTGTAAACTTAATTGTATCAGTATCATTTCCGATTTTTTTACCAATAGATTCAAGATAAGCCTTATCTTCTTTGTTAAGCATGCTTTCAGATGCTTCAATTGTTGTTTGTGCTCTAAATGACAAAGGGGTTGCCATGTTGATTTTGGATACGTTCATATATAACTCCTTGTATTAATACACATTAAAAATATATTTTAAACATAAATATTATGGAATATTATTTAAGATTAATTTTACAAATTTTAATTATTAAATTGCATTTGATGTTTTATAGCTACTATTTCTTCTTTCGGTATTTTTATTGGAATAGAAAGGAGAAATACTTATGAATATTGTAGAACCTATTAAAAGTACTGAAACATTAAGGGAAATTGAGAACTATCTGGGAAGAAGCAGAAAAAAAAGGCGAAAACGGGATTTATTACTTTTTGTTATGGGAACAAATACCGGATTAAGGGTTTCAGACATTTTAGCCTTAGATGTACAGGACGTAAAAGATAAAAGCTTTGTTGAAATCATTGAGAAGAAAACCGGAAAATATAAAAAGTTTCCGCTCAATCAAAAAATACGCAGACTGCTTAATGAATATATTAATGAAGATGATGAAGACGATGACCCTTTGTTTATGACAATTTATAACAATAGGCTGGAAAGAACTTCGGCATACAGGATTATTAATTCAGCCTGCAAAAAAGCCGGAATTACCGAGAACATCGGAACACATACATTAAGAAAAACTTTCGGATATCATCATTACAAAAAATTCAAAGATATCGCACTACTTCAAAAAATATTTAATCATTACTCTCCAAGCGTAACTTTAAGATATATAGGTATAGATCAGGAAGAAATTAACCAGAGTTACATAAACTTCATTCTTTAATTATAATCCGCCGCTAAGCCTTGAAAGAGGCTCTTTAGCCTCCGGCGGAAGATATAATTGATTTGGATTTCCCCAAGGACCCATATCTTCTTTTGTAAAACCAAGTTTTCTGTAGAAAGCTCTTGATTCATTTTTTGAAATTAATCTGATATTCCCGCAGCATCTTGCCTCATCGCTCCTTCTTTGGGCAATTTGCAAAAGTCTGGTTCCTATATCTTTGTATTCTTCTAAACCTTCAACATGAAAAGGAGTTCCCTTTCTTGAATAATTTCTTAAATATTGAACAAAAACATGGCTCGGATCTTCCGGAAATTCCAATCTGTCATAATCTTCCGGAGCTTTGTTGATTCTTAGTTCAATTTCACCTATAACTTCTCCTTTATCTGTTTTGAGTTGATAAGTTTCACTTCCCAAAATTCTTATAAGTTTATTCACGTTAAGATAAGCATCCTGCCCGTTTTTCTTTGTGACTTTAACTTTACCGATAATACCTTCGCTCATTGCGCCGATATTACAATGAGTAAGTGTTTGTACACCTTTAAATGACGGCTGTGATATGTTTCCGGCATTCAAATTTGCATTATATTTTAAGAAATTAACATTTTGAACCTTCATATTTTACTTAAAACAAAAATTAAAAAAATATTGCGTTTTTAGTAACAAATTGTAAATTGTGATAAAATGAAGCCATTAGTATATGGAGGTGAATTATGATTAATGAAAAACTGCAAGCCGCTTTTAATGATCAAATTAACAAAGAATTTTTTTCAGAATATTTGTATCTTGCAATGAAAGTATATTTTCAGGAACAGAATTTACAAGGCTTTGTAAACTGGTTTGATGTACAGGTTCAGGAAGAACATGCTCATGCAATGGGTATGTTTAATTACCTGAATGAAAGAGGCGGAAAAATTGAGCTTGAAGCAATAGAAAAACCGATTGTAGAAGGAAATTGTCCGCTTACGATTTTTGAACATGTTTTGAGACACGAAGAATATGTAACATCAAGAATTAACGCATTAATGGACGTGGCAGAAGAAGTAAAAGACCGTGCAGCTATGCAGTTCTTAAACTGGTATCTTAAAGAACAGGTTGAAGAAGAAGCTACAGTAAGCGGGGTTTTAGCCACATTAAAACTAATCGGAGATGATAAAAAAGCTTTATTAATGCTTGATAAAGATTTGGCAGCAAGAACTTTTGTTGCTCCGGTAATCGGTTAGAAATTTTTTGAACTAATAATAGGGGCGGCGGGATTCTCCCGCCGCCACCTCGTTTTCTAAACTCTTGCACTCAGTTCAAAATGATTCTTGTTATATCTTATTAAACCTTCCTTCTGGAGCTTTGAAAGTTCAAAACTCATTGCAGAGCGGTCAATATTCAGGTAGTCCGCTAAATCCTGACGATTAAACGGAATCTCAAAAGCGTGGGATTTACGTTTTCTTGCCTCGTTTGACAGATAAGTTAAAAGCTTGTCTCTAATTGATTTTTGAGATACATTCTCAATTTTTTGGATAAGTTCAATATTTTCTTTAGAAAGAATATCAAACAGGTTATTAATAAGAACTTTATGTCTTGTACAGGCATTCTGGCACATTGATGTACATTTTTCGTAATTAAGTACAAGGACTTTTGTATCCGTTGCAGCAACCGCATCAATATTTGATTCCATATTTTTAGAAGCTACAAAAGCCAGTGCAATATTGTCATTAACAGAAAGCTGGGTAATTATTATCCTTCTTCCCCAGTAAGAATCTTTCTCAATATTAACAGTACCTTCAAGAATCAGGTAAATATTAGTAATCCTGTCTCCCTGCCTGATTATCATTTCTCCTTCGTCAAAGCTTCTGATTCTCGCGTTAAAACATTCCAAAAGTCCGCGGAGTTCATCATCGCTCATGCCGTAAAATACAGGTGAATTTTTAATCTGATTGTAATATTTTTCCATACCTTTATAAATCCTCAAAAAATAATTTTATTTTTGTTGTATAAACAACAGAAATGTTGTTAAACATAGTTTATAATAAACATGTAAAAAGTTAAAGACTGAAAAGGAGATATACTTATGACAACCCAGCAAGAAGAAAATTTAATCAATTTATTAGACGGATATGTAGAAAAGGGCGGACATCACTTAAATGTAAACGTATTTAACAGAGAAACATTACTGGATGCCCAGAAACACCCTGAAAAATATCCACAGCTAACGGTGAGGGTTTCAGGATATGCTGTAAACTTTATTAAATTAACAAAAGAACAGCAGGACGATGTAATTTCAAGAACATTCCACGGTGCGATATAAAATGAGCGAAATAAGGGCGGTAAATATACCGCCCATTTTTATTATTGTAATTATTTTTTCTTTTCTTTAAATTCTTTATGTTTGTCAATCATACACTGAAGTTCGTCGGGTTTGACCGTATCAGGAGCAAGAGATTTCTTCTCAAGACCTTTTTTGAGCAGTTCTACTTCTTGATTTTTTAAACTGTCATCGGCTTTTACAATATCGCGTTTATGGTGAAGCGAAATAATTCTTATTGTATTTTCTGTCGGTGAACCAAGCTCGTTTTGGGCAGATTGTATATTATAGCTTACCCAGTCATCAGGAAGTTTATCAAGAGTCATATAATCTCTGTCTGTGCCAAGACGTTTATCAATTTCGGATGTAAGAACCTTGGCAACATATTCTTTCTGGCTTTTAAATCTGCAAGGGATAATGATATCTTCTCCTATTACTTCTTCCGGGTCGCGTTTTTCGTATTTTTTAAAGAGTTCGGCAGCTATGTTTAAATGTCCGAGTTCAAAATCCAGAAACATTTCCCAGATTTTTTTTATTTTTTCGTCACATTCGTCTTCAAGACACGTATAGTAGTTACAAACTTCTGTAAACTCGTGGATTAAAAGTTTTTCATAGAGGCTCTCTGTAGGATCAATAAGTGACTCGTACATTGTTACGTGTTCTTCTTCGACATCCTTGATTTCGGCGTAGGTTTCTCTTAAAACATTGTTTCCGTAAGTAAATCCGTGTTCAGCGTAGTAGTTATGTGTTTGCTGTTCTCCGGAAACAAGAGTCAGAATATTAACTTTTGTTTGAGGTGAGGCAGTTTGTTTGTCATAATGTTTTCTGCGCCTCAAAGCATTGCAATTGTGATGGTTTTGGGTTGGGCGACCGAGAATAACATCTGTCTGCCCCTGTACTATTGCATTTGGTTTAATTCCTTCCATCATATATGCCCACTGGCTGTATCTGTAAAGGTGATCAAAATCTTCTAAGAGTCCGAAGTCGAAAGTTTCTTTAACATAGTCATCCGGTTCGTTCTGGGCAAGCCAGGCTGTCAAATCTACTGCAACCTGCTCATAACCCAATGTGGTTTCAAGTACAGACTGATCAGCAGGTGCCATCCAGTTAATTGTAGCTTGCTGCTGGTCTTCTATTCTGCAAACCTGAGCAACAAGGTTGGCATCCTCTCTGTCAGGGCAAAGTCTGTCAAAAGTATGGTGAAAATTCCAGGCTTCTACTTCAATACCGTTCATAAGAATCTGCCGGGTTCTTGTGTAGCAGTCCACTTCGGTCTTATTGTAAGGTTTACCGGCTATTTTATGCCAGGTTCTTAATTGTTTTTCTAAGGGAAGTCCCTTTTCTTTTAAAGCATTAAAACTCATAATTTTACCTTTCTTTTTAGTACCGGTGAAATCTTAAACCAAAAGCCGGAAATTATTATTCCCGAAAAGAGGTATCTTTAAATTTAATATTTTTGTTTTAGAATTATAAATATATAAGCAAGCCGACGTGGTGGAATGGTAGACACGTGCGTTTCAGGTGCGTATGAAGAAATTCGTGGGGGTTCAAGTCCCCCCGTCGGCAGTTTTGTATTTATACAATAAGTGTGTGTTGGAGTTGAACCCCAGGCCAGAAGCATATATCATTATATAATTTCTTTACCCACAACCGGTGCAATTTGTTTAATTTGTTTATAAAGTAAATCATACTGCCAAGGGTAAAGCGACTGTGCTCCGTCACACATTGCGCAATCAGGATTGTAATGCACTTCAATAATTAAGCCGTCACACCCTGCTGCAACTGCCGCACGCGACATTGGTTCAACTTTATCTCTTAAACCTGTTCCGTGTGAAGGATCTACAATAATAGGAAGATGACTTAACTTTTTAATAACAGGAATTGATGATAAATCAAGTGTGTTGCGCGTATAGCTCTCAAAAGTTCTTATTCCTCTTTCACAAAGAATAACTTTTCCGTTACCTCCGGCCATTATATATTCTGCTGACATTAACCATTCTTCAAATGTTGCGGAAAGTCCTCTTTTTAAAATAACAGGTTTATGAATCTTCCCTACCTCTTTTAAGAGACTAAAGTTTTGCATGTTTCTTGCACCTATTTGAAGAATATCAACATATTTCATAAACATATCCAGCTGGGAAACATCCATAATTTCTGAGGTAACTGCCATAGAATGATTATCAGCAACACTTCTGAGAATTTTTAATCCTTCTTCACCTAAGCCCTGAAAAGCATAAGGACTTGTTCTGGGCTTAAATGCTCCGCCGCGTAAAATTTTCACATTAGATTCGGATAATTCCTGTGCGGTTTTATCCAGCTGATCATATCCTTCAACTGCACAAGGTCCTGCAATAAGCCCGGTGTACTTATCACCAAATTTTATTCCGTTAACTTCAATAACTGTATCCTGACCCTGAGAAACACGGGCAGCCAATTTATAATTAGTAGAGACCTTTATTACATCTGAAACTCCGTGTAATAATTCAAAGTCTCGTTTATCAACATCAATATCACCTATTGCATGTACAACAGTACGTACTTCTCCATGAGAAATTCTGGCCTCAAAACCTTTTGTTTCCAAAAACATTGCCACACGCATTATATCTTGCTCTGTAGCATTAGGATTCATTATAACCAGCATTCTTATACCTCCAATCGCTGATAATATTATACATAAAATAATAATTATGATATACTTAAAAAAGTATGGCTTTATTTAATAAAATTAAAACCTTAAATAAAATATGGTGAAGTTGAAATAATTAGCAAATATTAAGGATAGAGAAATGGCAACTTTTAAAGATATGGAAGATAGTTTAAAAAGCTTTATAATTCAAGAACAATCTGATGCTCACAATATTAAGAGCGTTAATATGGCAAAATACAATAATATAAAATTATGGATGGATCCGACAAAATATATAGAACCGCATTTTGTTGTACGAATTTCTATATCAGAGGCCGTTTTTTCTTTAAGCGATTGTACAAAAGTAAATGGCGGTTTGGGGTATGAAGAACGTTTTGTTTCAAAATGGTTTGGAAGACTTGGAATTAAAGATAAATTAAATGAGTTGTGGAATTTTGCAGAAAAAAATAAAGAAGATAAATAAAACATCAAAAATTCCGGAGTAAAAATGGAATATAAAGACTTAGCAGTAAATCCGGTTTGTGTGGTATTGCAGCTTATCGGAGGGAAATGGAAAATCCTGATAGTAAAAGAACTTCTCAAAAAAGATATGAGATTTGTTGAATTGAAAAAAAATCTCGGATGTACGGCAAAAGTTCTTACCGCAGCTTTAAAAGAAATGGAAGAAGACGGACTTATTATACGTAAAGAGTATGATGTACTTCCTCCAAAAGTAGAGTATTATTTAACAGATATAGGTTTAACCCTGAGACCTGTTATTGAATCAATGCAAAAATGGGGAAAAGATTATAAAAAACTGCGCAAACTAATGGAAAAAATAAAATAAAGGAGATTTTATGGGTATAAAGTACTTGGGACACAGCTGTTTTGAAATAGGAATAAAAGATAAAAAAATTTTAATAGACCCATTTTTAGGAGCAAACCCTGATTATAAACCGGAAGGAATTTCCGATATATTTGTAACACATGCACATGGAGACCATTTGGGCAGTGCTGTTGAAATTTCAAAAGAAACCGGAGCCTCTATTACTGCTATATTTGAACTTGCAAATTACTGTGCTCAAAAAGGCGCTAAAACAAACGGTATAAATATAGGAAGCTGGATTAATTATAGCTGGGGAAGAGCTGCGGCTGTTCCTGCTTTTCACTCGAGTTCAACACCTGATGGTATTTATGGCGGATGTCCTTGCGGATACGTTTTTGAAATAGAAGGTAATGTTATTTATCATGCGGGAGATACCTGCCTTAATAGTGAAATGAAAGTAATAGGAGAATTTTATCAGCCTGATATGGCTATGCTCCCTATAGGCGGATTTTATACAATGGATATAGAACAAGCGGTTACTGCAGCTGAATGGCTCGGTGTAAGCGGAGTTATACCAATGCATTACAATACTTTCGATGCAATAAGTGTTGATATAACAGAATTTGAACGTCAGGTTAGAGAAAAAGGCAAGCTTCCTATTATATTAAAAATTAATCAGGAAATAAGAGCTTAATTACAAATTAACAATTTTAAATACTCTTAAAATACAGCAGCCATCGCATTGCTGTATTTTTTTTGTTACAAATTATAAATTTTTGTAACAAAAGATATAAAATTACTAAAGTTTTTCAAAAACATGCCGTTAAGTAATTTGTAAACAGAGAATAAAAAGAAAAAGCAAAAACACAATGTGTATTAGCTGTTGATTAAGAGGTATGTTATGACAAACGACGAACACGAAATGCTTGTTGAATATTCAGAAATGACAGCATTTGATTTTAACTCAAAGGAGTATCAGGAAGTAAAAAAAGATTATTTGGATTGTAAAAAAGCAGTTACTGGATTTGATTGGCTTGTAAATCAATTTGCAAACAGATTCAAACCTGTAGAAGTGTAATAGCTGTTGAAAGGGATATTTTATGACAACTAAAAAAGATTTTAATAACAATTGCTTCTCGCCAAATTGGCTTGAGGTTGATTTGAGAGATGCAAAAGAGGCACAGACAGTAAAGGAGGAACGCCTAGAGAGCAAACGACGCAAAGATTTAAATACTTTATTAAAAGAACTTGATGAAATCAAGCAAAGCATTGAAAGAGCTGCCGAAAAGCAGCACAGATTAGCAAACTTAATGGGATTTTATTCCGGAGAATTTGCTCAGTAAAAAGAAAAAAAGAGACTCTAAAATTTAGGGTCTCTTTCTGTATAAAAATATGTTCAAAACTCTAAAAAAAATGTAGAAAAAGGTGTAGAAAAGTCGGGAGTTTTCTACATTAATTTTTTTTATTTAAATTTTTATGTAGAAAACTGTTCATAACTTTATAGTTTTCTACAATCTTTCTACATTTTTTTCTACATAAAAAATCCTTTATTATCAGTAATTTAAGATAGTTTTCTACAAATAATAGGAGCTTAAGATGAAGATGATGATTATTATAAATAATTATATTTAATTTAATAATATTATTAAAATAGCAAAAAAAATTTTTATTAACTTTAATAAAGTTATGAAAATAAACTCTATTAATTCTTATAATTCACAAATAAACTTTTCTGCCAATAAACTTGTACCTGCCGATGAAATAATCTTAAAAAAGATAAGATATATTAAAAGGTTTAAAAACAAAGATTCAGGCATGAGAAAAGTTATGGTCTCTTCAATACTTGAATTTTTTAAAAAAGATATATCCTATCTTGCATACAAAAATTCAAATATTGACAATTATTATTCCGAAATTGTAGGTACTATTACAAAAAAAATAGTTGACATAATTGACAGTAAAAGTTCATCTTCAGAGAGTTTAAAAGAAATAAAAAATATTTTAAAATATGATAACAAAATAGAAAGTGAACGTAATGTATTATCTGATCCGGATAAAAATGCTTCATTAAATATTGATTTACTTTCTCAAAGCCAGAAAAAACTTATAAACCAAGTATCAAATTCTTCTATTAAAAACGTTGCTGAACAAAATAATAACAGTATATATAAAACAAAAGTATCAGTGGATGCAGCTGTTTATAAATCTCAAAGACGCAGCGGTGTAATACCTGATAATATTGTAGATTTTGTTGAAAATTATAAAAAAGTTATGAATATAAAAAATAATGATAATAACAAAATTTATAAAATGATAGAGAGCAGGTATGATATTTTAAACTACAAAAACAGATTAAATATACTTAAGGAACGTGCAGATTTCTTGTACGAAAAATATAAGGAATATAATATAACAAGGGATGAATGGAATAATATTTTTTACAATCAGCCCGAACTTATATTTTATAGTTCTGAGTATATGACAGCAAAAATAGAATCAAATGCAGCAGAATTTGAAAAAGAAAATATTTCAAAACAAAAATTTATGTCGTTAGCAAAAACAAATACCGATTTATTGTCAATGAAAAAAGAAACAATAATACAAAAATTTGAAAAATTTAAATCGATGTTAGAAAAGTATAATATAAATTATTCAAATTTTTCCAAAATGCTTGAAAAATTTCCGGAGATTTTCCAAAGAGACCCTGAAAAAATATTTTTAAGAATTGATGATCTTGAAAAGCTTTTAAATACAAAAGCATTTGATAGAGAAAAATATATAAATGCAATAATAAAACATCCAGTATTGTTATCAACATCTCCTGAAAAATTTGTTGACCATATTAATAAAACATCGGAATCTCTTATTGAGTATGATGTAACAAAAGATGATTATATAAGAGCATGTCTTAACTCGCCTACTATATTAAATCTTACCGATAAAAAAATAGTTTATAAAATAAATGAAATGGATAAAATATTTTCCGAAGAAAACTTTGATAAAAGAAAGTTTGTGCGCGCAGCAGTCAGAAAGCCTACAGTATTTGCTTATTCTCCTGAGAAAATGAAGTCAAATATTGATGATTTTGTAAAAATATATGAAAATTACGGATTAACAAGAAAAAGGTACCTTGATTGCGCTTTAAAAGTACCGGCTCTGTTTACAAGGAATCCTGAAAGTATAAGCAAAAATATAAATACAATTGTTGATGCTTTTAGTAATTTAGGTTTAACAACGCAAATTTTTATAGATAATATTGATTCAAATGCAAATATACTTTCACTTGACCCGTATAAAGTTATAGAAAAGATTAAGGTTTATTACCAAACAATAAGCGAAAATTATAAATCAGAAAATCTTTCAGCAAAAGAATTATGGAATAAGGTTCTTAGAAAGAATCTTACATATTCTCTGGATAGAGTATTTATAAGCAGGCTTAATTATAAAATGTTATCTGAAAAACCTTTTGGTAAAAATGATGAACCCAAAATTATTGAAATAATAAAAGAAAATACTGATAAAATTTATAAAATAAAATTATCTGATACTGATATTGATCATAAATTTGCGGAATATATAAAATCTTTATCTGAACAAAATACAGGCAAGAATATCTTTGATATAGAATTTGAAAAACAGTGATATTTAATATAAAAATAATGTTTAGGCTTTATGAAGCAGTGTTAAATCAGAAAAATATTTTTATTGTAAAAAAGTGTTACAAAGAGTGGAAATAAAATCTTTTATTAATTAGAATGTTAAATGTACTGGATGAAGAAAGAGGGGAATTTTTTAAATGAATGCTAATCCGGAAAAAATACTTTTACCTAACGACGTTAGAAAATTATTAAATGTTGATAATAAAGAAATTGTGGAATTATGCAAAAAAACATCAGTAAATCCTAAGAAAAACAGCAAAGGACAGATTTATTTTTCTGTAGACGAAGTAAAAAAACTCAGAAATGCAAAATCTTCTGTAGTTGCAGAAATGAGTGAAAAAAGATCCGCTCTTTCCGTGGTTACAAAACCTAATTCTCAGGCGGTTGTAAATAACCTTCTTGATACATTGAACAGAATGGAAAATAATATTACAACTTCCATGACTAAACTTATTGACGAAAAGCTTGAAGGTATGGATGATGTTGTTCTTGAGCTTGTAAGATGCAAGACAGAAAACGAAAATTTGAAAAACAAAGTTAATGAACTCAATAAAGAAAACTTTAAGCTTAAAAATATCCTGAACAGCTTTAAGCCGCTTATGTGCGGATTCTATATCAAAAAAGAAGAAGAAAATAATATATTACTTTAAAAAATTGTAGTTTATTTAAACTTGGGGTGAAAATATGGCAAAAGAAGAAACTGCTGCTCCGGTAGCAGATGAAAGAAGCAAGGCACTGAAACTTGCTATAGAAAAGATAGAAAAAGATTTTGGCAAGGGAGCTATAATGAAGCTTGGCGATAAGCCGGCAGTAAGTGTTGAAACAATACCTACAGGTGCTCTTGCTCTTGATGTTGCACTTGGTGTAGGCGGTATTCCGAGAGGACGTATTATAGAAATATACGGTCCTGAATCTTCAGGTAAAACAACTCTTGCGCAGCATATTGTTGCAGAATGCCAGAAAAAAGGCGGAATTGCAGCGTTTGTTGATGCAGAACATGCTCTTGATCCTGAATATGCAAGAAATCTTGGCGTAAATGTTGATGAATTACTGATTTCACAGCCTGATACAGGTGAACAGGCTCTTGATATAACGGAAGAACTTGTCCGTTCAGGTGCTGTAGATGTTATTGTAGTTGACTCAGTTGCCGCCCTTGTTCCTAAAGCTGAAATTGAAGGTTCTATGGAAGATCAGCAGATGGGACTTCAAGCCAGATTGATGTCAAAAGCTTTGAGAAAATTAACCGGTATTATAGGTAAAACTAATACAACAGTTATATTTATTAACCAGTTAAGACAAAAAATCGGGGTTATGTACGGAAATCCTGAAACAACTACAGGCGGTAACGCTCTTAAATACTATGCTTCTGTTCGTTTGGAAATCAAACGTGTAGAAGGTTTAAAAGGGGACGGAGAAGAAATCGGAAACCATGTAAGGGTTCGTATTTTGAAAAACAAAGTTGCTCCTCCTTTCAGAACGGCAGAATTTGATATTATATTCGGCAAGGGTATTTGCAAAATCGGAAATATCTTAGACGTAGCTGTTGATTTGGATATTGTAAAAAAAGCAGGTTCATGGTTCAGCTTTAATGATGAAAAACTGGGTCAGGGAAGAGATAAAGCTAAAGAATTTTTATCGGAAAACCCGGATATATTGAATCAGGTTGAAACATTAGTCAGAGAAAAACTTGCTGAAAATTAGTTTTGATAATTTTGGGATGAGATAGGGAGATAGCCCATTATCCTTTATATCATTGACTTTCGGCTAAAGCTTGACAAGCATGGGGGAATATGGTATAAAGTTAGTGGGGTAAATGTATATTTTTGAGTCTTGCACATTCTGCAAGACTTTCCTTTTTTTATAAGGTTATGTAAAATAGATTTGTGCCATCATAAAAAGGAATTATTATGAGTATAAATACAGAACATTTATTAAGATGTATTCAAACTTTAGAAAAGTCTTATGAGTTAATTAAAACTGTTGACGAGGGTTCTATAGATTATGAAATGTACAGAAATTCTTTGGTTAAAAGTTTTGAGATAACTCTTGAACAAGCCGGAAAACTTTTAAAAAAACGTATAACTCCTTTTTTTGCTTCCAATAAAGCCGTTGATTCATTAAATTTTAAAGATATATTCAGAAACGCATTAAAATACTCTTTAATAACGGAAGAAGAAGTTTTAAGATGGATGAAATACAGAGATAACAGAAATAATACCGCACATGATTACGGCAAGGCATTTGCGGAAGAAACGCTGACTTTGATTGATGATTTTTTGAAAGATGTAAAGTCTTTAGAAAAGGTTATAAAAAATGCCTGAATTGTTTATAAAGCCTGAATATATGGAAATATTAAATAATATTTTTACTAATTATTGTCCTGAGGCTGAAATTTGGGCATACGGAAGCAGACTTAACGGCAGGGCTCATGACGGAAGCGACCTTGATTTGACTATTAAAAGTTTTAATTCTGAGGGCAAAATGCTTTATGAATTAAAAGAACTGTTATCTGAAAGTAATATTCCGTTTCTTGTTGATATTAATATGTTTGATACATTGCCTGAGAGTTTTAAAGAAGAAATCTTGAAAAATTATGTCAAAATCTTCCCTTAATAGCAAAATTTATTTTTAGAAACTTTTAGATAAAAAAGATCTAAGGAGATTTTATGAATAGTATTACCCCTGTGAATAATGTTAATTTCGGTGCAAAGATATTACCGATGAGCAAATACGCCGAAGGATGCTTGAGTAAGGAAAGATGGAATAATGTTGCCGGAATTTTTGAACAAAAAACAGCTAAGTATCCTAATGATGTTTTGTATTATTTGGATAACGGGGAAGCTATGTATTTTGAAATATTTAAGGATAATTATGTGTTCAAACCGGAAATTGCTCAAAAGCTGGCGAGTTTGAAGGATTCACAAATTGCCCAGAAATTTGAACAGCTTTTTAATATTGTAAAAGAGGGTGAAAATGCTTTGGATTATGTAAAAAAATTTACTGAAAAAGTAAGTAATAAGATGGATACTACTTTTTGGGAATCCGTAAATAATGCTGTCAAATCAAAGAAGAAACAAGACTTTTTAAACGATGAATTCTTTAGAGAAGCTTTTTTTAAGTAATTAATAGTGCCTGAGTGACTGAGTAGCCCCCTCTCCTAACAGGAGAGGGTTGGGGTGAGGTGTTGGTACCTAGTGAATAGTGAATAGTGAATAGTGAGTAGTGAGTAGTGAATAGATAAATAATATTGTCATCCCGAACTTGATTCAGGATCTTACCAATGCCTGAGTGACTGAGTAGCTCCCTCTCCTAACAGGAGAGGGCTGGGGTGAGGGGTCGAGTTTTATCCCTCGGGAATTATTCCCTCAAACACGCTTTCGGCTTCGCCTCCCGCTATCGTTTCGAGAACAATTCCCGAGGATGTCAAGCACTACGTGCTGGTGAACTCTACCCTCCCCGTGCACAACTGTCCATGATAAATTCATCATTGATAATCTTCCTCCCTTGTGAGGGAGGATTGAGGTGGGTGCCAATTATATAAATTATAAAGACCAATACCCATCCCTACCTTCCCTAATTAGGGAAGGAGAGATGTGTTCTCAGGCATTTTTCGGTAGAAAAATGCAGCAGCACGTGTTTTCTTTTTCTTTTCGTTCTTTTCTTTTTCTTTGCCTCGCAAATAAAGAAAAAGAAAAGGACATACTTATGCAAAGACAATAAACTAAAATTTCAGGATGACAAAATAATTTATCATGGACAGTAGTGCCTCCCTCCGGGGAGGTAGAAACAAAAATACCCCCAAAAAACTAAGCAAATGTAACGAAATCTTAACAAAACCCTAATTGTAACGAATTGTAAATATGAATTTTCAAACCCCTCAAACCCAGGTATAATCTGCTATATGATATGATATGATATGATATGAAGGGGGAGTCTAAAGTTTTTTAGTGAATCTGCCGTAAAAATAACCAAGCGATTGTGAAGAATAAAGAAAGGCGGTTATGAATGGCAGATTTTAATTATGAAGTAAAAAAAGGAGACCTTGGTCTGACGTATATATTTTTAGACAAGGCTAAGGATTTGGGTTACCAAGGCGATAAGAAAAAGGTCAACTGGAATGCTGTAATGAGTATATTTGACAAGATTCAGCAGGAAGAAAAAACTCAAGGAGAACAGCTGTATTCCGGCGGGAATGACAAAACAAAAGCCGGATGGGGAAAAAGTTATGTAATAAAAGCAGGGGATAAAATAAGTCTGTCTGAAAGCCAGCTGGATGAGATATATGAAGCAATGGGCTATACAAAAACAACTACTCCTGCAGCCCCGCCAGCTCCAACAGCTCCGACTCTTCCGGCAGTACAAACACCACCTGTGCCACAGACACTGCCGACTGCGGCACAGACTATACCAACGGATATCCAGCCACCTTCGTTTGCAGAGTTATATAATCCGGATTTGGCAGGAACAGCGCTACTTAAACCTGATGGCAGTACTGTTGAATATAATAGTTCAGGTGCTATGTCAAGAGTTTTTGATAGTTCAGGCAATAAGATCCGATATGTAAGTTATCTCCCTGACGACAGTGTTAACTTCTTCATAGATTACGAATACGATGCTTCCGGCAATCAGACCCGAGAGGTTTGTTATAGCTTTGACGGCAGTGTTAGCGGGTTCAAAGATTACGAATACGACGCTTCCGGCAATCAGACCCGAATGGTAGGTTATAACCCAGATGGCAGTGTTAACTTCTTCAAAGATTACGAATACGATGCAGACGGCAATCAGACCCGAAAGGTAGGTTATAACCCAGATGGCAGTGTTAGATACTTCGTAGATTACGAATACGACCCTTCCGGCAATAAGACCCGAGAGGTTTATTATAACTCCGATGGCAGTGTTAGTTACTCCACAGATTACTAATAAGACCCGGAAATAATTTCCCCCTTCTCTTTTTAGGAGAGGGGGCTACTCAGTCACTTATTCACTATTCACTACTCACTAATTCCCGACACCTCACCCTAACCCTCTCCTCAAGGAGAGGGGACTACTCAGTCACTTAGGCAATATTCACTACTCACTAGTTATTAATACCAATGTCTGCCGACAATTAATCTACGTGCGCCATACTTGTGCTTAACCTGTAAGTTTACCGACGAGGCAGACCGGGGGTGTTTATTTAAACCAGTCGTTCAGTTAATGTCTGCCGACCAAATCATTTACCCCCGCCGTGAGGGTGTGCGGATTCGTAAACATCTTTCATGTGTTTCATGGAAATATGGGTGTAGATTTGTGTATTTGAGATTCCTGCGTGACCGAGGAGTTCCTGAACGACTCTTAAGTCAGCGCCGTTTTCTATAAGCTTTGTTGCGAAACTGTGCCTAAAAACGTGCGGAGTAACTTTTTTAGGCAGTTCGATTCTTTCCACTACTTCATTTATAGCTTTTCGTATTGTTTTATTTTGGAGCCTGAAACCTGTGCTGTTGATAAAGAGCGGAGTATTTTCCGTAATCTCTCCGGTGTTGTAGCCGGGAGCAATGAGTTTGCGGGCAGTGTTTATGTATTGAAGAAGATAGTCTTTGGCTCTTTGAGAGATTAACACAATTCTTTCTTTTGCGCCTTTACCGAAGACTTTTATTTCATTTTCTTCAAGGTTAAGATCTCCGAAATTAAGGTTTGAGAGCTCGGAGACACGCATTCCTGTTGCCCAGAGGAGCTCAAGAATAACTCTGTTGCGGAAACCTGCCGGAGTATCAATTTTAATATTGTTGAGAATTTTTTCTATTTCGTCCGGAGTAAGAAATTTTGGGAGTGATTTCGGTCTTTTTGGGGCTGAAAGTGAGAGGGCAGGATTTGAGTCAATGTATCTTTCTCTGAAAAGGTATTTGTAGAAGGTTCTGATTGAAGCGGTTTTTCTGGCGACGGTTGTTTTTTTGTAATCAAAACGCTGGATAAAGTGGAGGTATTCTCTTAATTTGTTAAAATCCGCGTTTATACAGCTTGTGTTATCAAGCCAGAGTATAAAACTTATTATATCAGAGGAGTAGGCATCAACGGTGTGCTCGGAAAAGTTTTTTTCCACACTCAAATATGCCTTAAAACCCTCTATATATTCTTTTTCTGTTGTATTCACGATATGCCTTTTAAGAAAGATTTATAATTTTACTTTTGATAGTAATTATTATACAATAATTTGTAGCAGGATAGAAGTAAAAAGCTGACTTATGAATATATTTAAGACATTTGAGACATTTTTAAAAGAACCGTTAAGCATCTTAAGGGAAAATATTATTCAGATAGTCAGTATTCAGACAGGAAATATCTTTGCGAATAAACCGTCAATAGATGTAAGTATGTTAAAAGACCGAACACAGGTAACTGTAGTTAATAATGAAAAGGTTTATAATCTTTTGTCTATGGCAAATCACAGGGCAGAGATGAGAAGAAAACAGACTATGGAATCCAAAAACGGTACAAATCAAGGTTAGGGAATGAAACAACTCAATGCGGAATTTATAATAAGTGCAGAGAAACTTTCTCAATGTCCGGATTTTCCGTATCCGGAATTTCCGCTTCTGGGAAGGTCTAATGTGGGTAAATCATCTTTTATTAACGCGTTGTGCAATAATAAAAAACTTGCTAAGACATCTAATACACCGGGGAAAACAAGGTTAATAAACTTTTTTAATTTCTCGGATAAATTTATGGTGGCTGATTTACCGGGATACGGTTATGCTAAGGTTTCAAAAGAGGCTCAGGCAAGGTGGCAGAAGTATTTGGAAGAATATCTTTTAAAGAGAAAACAGATAAAATCATTGATTCAGTTTATAGATGCAAGACATGAAATTCAGAAAAATGATTTTCAGATGAGAGAGTGGGTAGAGGCTTACAATTTGCCGATATTTACGATAGTAACAAAAATAGATTATATTCCGCGCGGAAAGGTGCAGAAAGTTGTTTCTGATATTAAGAAGCAATTTTCCGGCGATGTGCTGCCTTTTAGTGCGGAAAATAGGTATTACTGCGAAAGTACTATTGAATATTTACTGGATTTATGTCAATAATTATCAATAAGGAGGCAGAGTGTTAAAACCGGCTGAAAAAGAAGATTTAAACCAGATTTCATTAACGGGGATGAGGGCTTTAGTTATAGTCTGTCTTCTGGTTGAAGCACCGCGTTCTTTGCAGGAAATCAGGGATGAGTTTTTAAGATTAAATATACTGGATGAAGACAGTTCCAATGATATTTTAAGGATAGATTTAAATACTTTAAGGTATATGGGATGGAAGATTTCCCGTGCTACTGCAAAAACAAATTACAAGTATGTTTTGTTAAAACAGCCGTTCTGCTTAAATCTTGCTGATGATGAGATTGCTCTTTTAAGGAAGATTTATAAAAGATTAAGAGAAAGTAATGATATCAATCTTCTTATTAAATATGATAAATTATTCCAGAAGATAGCAAACAAGGTTTGCGATGATGACAGCAAGGAAAGACTTCTCGGACTATCGATTTTCAAACACTTTAACACAGAGATGGTTAAAGATTTGATGATTGATGCAGAGTATAAAAATATTGTTGAACTTGAGTACAGTAATCCTGCAAAAAAATCTAAGAGTAAGAAACAGGTTTCGGTGCAGAGAATTGTATTTAAAAACGATAAGTTATATTTATACGGTTATGATTACAGCAGACGGGATTCAATAGTTTTAAACATTCAGCGGATATTAAAAATTCTGGGCAGAAAACCTTCTGAAGGCGGAGTTGATACACCGGCTTTCACTATCAAGTATCATTTACACAGTTTTGGTCTGGATTCTCTTGAACCGGAAGAAAAGATTATCGAATCGGATGAAAACGGATATTTAATAGAAGGCAATTATTTTAACGAGTTTTTTGCGATGCAGAGAGTATTGTCTTTTGGTCCGAGATGTACGGTTATTGAACCGAAAGAGTTTAAAAACAAAATTATTATGAAGTTACAGGAAATGAGGGAGGTTTATGAAGATGAGCAGTCACGCGGTTAAAAAGAACCTTTCCGGCATGCAGGTGTTAAAGACTTTGGGAGTTCTTCTTGAAGGCGATTTTACTATGCAGCAGCTGATAGAGAAGCTGAACCAAAACGAAACCAGACCGGTTTTTAATAACAGTGTTATAAGTAAATATATTAACACTTGCAGACAGTGCGGCATTGAAATTCCTAAAATTCATAATAAATATATGGTTGCGCGTATTCCTTTCGGTTTGAATATGACTTCTGATGAACAGGGTTTGCTTTATAATATGCAGACTATTGTAAGGAATCATATGTCTTCAAGACAGAATAAAATCTTTGATTCTTTTATGGAAAAGATAAACAAGTTTTCTAATAAACAGATAGTAAGAATAGAGAAAAAATCCTCAAAATATTTTCATGAAGCATTTGACAAAGCTATTCAGGAAAAGCGGAAGATAAGACTGCTTTTCAAAGCCAAAATGGAAATGGAATGTGTGCCTGTATCTATTGACCGTCATAATTCAAAGACTTATTTTAATGTACAGTTTCAGAATAAAACAAGAATGATTGCGGAAGAGAGACTGGCAGGGCTGGAAATTTTACGGGAAAAATTTATTGAAAAAATCAATGATCAGGTAGTAATTTATAAGTTGACGGGTGATTTAGCTTATAAATATACACTAAGAGAAAACGAAAGTTATATGTCCCGTTTTGAGGACTGGTGTACAATATCCAACCACGGTGAAAATAAAGAACTTTTATTTTCAAGACTCTTGCGTTACGGAAGCTCCTGTGTAATACTTAATCCTAAGGAATACCAGAAGGAAATGATGCTGATGTTAGACAGCACATTAAGTAATTACGGAGTATAATAAATGCTTCTTGCAATGGATATAGGAAATACAAATATTACCCTCGGAGTTTTTGACGGAGAAAGACTTGCGGATACTTTTCGCATGGCATCTGATAAGGAATTACCGCAATATGAGTATGAAGTTTTGCTTGAAAGATTATGCAAAAATTTTGAGATTAAAGAATGTATTATAGCATCTGTTGTGGAAGAGTTAAGTATTCCTTTAAAAAAAGCTGCCGATAAAGTTTTCGGAATTGATTCTTTTTTGCTTACAAATAATTCTGATTTAGGCGTAAAAGTTAATTTATTGAAACCGGAGGAAGTCGGCGCGGACAGAATAGCAAATGCTTACGGCGCCTATGTCACTTATCCTAAACCGACGATTGTTGTGGATTTGGGTTCTGCAACCACTTTTGATATTATAAACAGCAAAGGGGATTTTGTAGGCGGAGTTATAATGCCGGGATTGAATATGCAGTTCCGCTCTTTAAACCGTAATACTTCAAAGCTTCCGAGAATAGAAGCTGGAATTTCGGAAAAAGCAATAGGAAACTGCACTGAAGCAGCACTTTTGTCCGGTGTTATAAGGGGTTCAGCATCAGCTATAGAGGGTTTAATCAATCAGTGTGAAAAAGAATTGGGTCAAAAAGCTTATGTAGTGGCGACAGGAGGCTATAGCGGACTTATTTCGCAGTATATGACCAGAAAGTTTGACAGTGTTAATCCGTCATTAACCCTAGAAGGATTAAAACAGCTTCATAAACTCAATCAACCGGTTCATGTGTAGGCTCAAAACCTTGTCTGTACATGGTTTTGTCATGTAAACTTATATTAACATAACCCCAAAAATTACCCGAAAAAACTTTACAATTTTTTCTATTTAAAATAGTATGTTATTATGTTGTTAATAGTATAGTTAAATAAATAAGAGGAAAAATCGTGGACAATTTAGGACCGGATATTTTTGGAAGAAGAGATGTTGATACATCATCTGATACAAATTACAATATACAATCTTCCGACAGTGTAGCTACTCCAGCACCTGGTGTTAACCCTGCTAAAATCAAGGTTATCGGGGTTGGCGGCGGCGGCGGAAACGCTGTTAACAGAATGATTAAGTCAGGTTTAACAGGGGTTGAATTCTGGCTTATGAATACAGACTTACAGGTTTTGAACTACTCAACCTGCAAAAATAAAATTCAGCTTGGTGCTAAATTGACTAACGGTCTTGGCGCAGGCGGAGAACCTCAGGTTGGTGAAAAAGCTGCTGAAGAAGCACAACAAGAAATCACTCAGGCTATTGAAGGCGCTGATATGGTGTTCGTTACTGCCGGTATGGGCGGTGGAACGGGTACAGGTGCTGCTCCTATCGTAGCTAAGATTGCAAAAGATTTAGGAATACTTACTATCGGTGTTGTTACAAAACCTTTCTCTTTTGAAGGTAAACGCAGACAAAACCAGGCTGAACAGGGCTTGGAAAAATTAAGAGAATCTGTAGATGCTCTGATTGTTATTCCTAACGATAAATTATTAGACGTAGTAGACAGAAGAGTATCTCTTCAAGAATCATTTATCGTAGTTGATGAAGTTCTCTTGAGAGGTGTTCAAGGTATATCTGATATTATTACAATTCCTGGCTTGATTAACGTTGACTTTGCTGACGTTAAGAGTGTAATGCAGGCATCAGGTTCTGCTCTTATGGGTATCGGAAGAGGTACCGGTGAAGGCAGAGCTATTGAAGCGGCTAAGATTGCTATTAACTCACAGCTTCTTGAAACTTCAATTAACGGTGCAAGCGGCGTAATTGTTAATATTACAGGCGGACCTGATATGACGCTTCATGAAGTAACAGATGCTACAAATATTATTAACGACGCTGTTCTTGATGATGCAAGAGTTATTATCGGTGCGGTTGTTGATGATAATATTCAGGGTGAAATTCAGATTACTGTTATTGCAACAGGATTTGAACTCCGCTCGCAAATGCCTATTGAAGAAAAGGTTGAAAACCGCTCAATCAGCGCAGCCGAATTCTTCTCCGGAGCATTCAATAATGCAGCTCCTAAGGCTCCTACAATGTCATCTTTCTCAGAAATTCAGATTCCTGATTTCTTAAGAAAATAGATTGGTTTATAGTTTTAGTAAGGGCGCGGCATTCTGCCGCGCCCTTATTTTATATATTTAACAAATTATACTTCAAATTCTTAATGTAACGAATTGTAAAGATGAATTTTAAACCCCCTCAAACCAAGGTATAATCTGCTATATGATATGATATGATGTGGTGGGGTGAGTTAAAGTTTTGAAAAAAGTTGTCGTTATAGAGAATACGTACGTACAGTGTGACGAATTCTTAAAGAAGAAAGGTAAAGATTATGACGACAAAATTAAATCAAATTTTTTCAAATCTTAAAGCTGCAATTCTGGATGTAAAAAAGATGGAAGGAGATACAAACAAATTTGACAGTTTTAATGAGCTTAATAAAAT
>CALUTG010000019.1 GCA_944323615.1 Candidatus Gastranaerophilales bacterium | reverse complement strand
TCTCTGGTTTAAATTCGCAATGATTTTGACTATAGAATCTTTGTACTTAGCAAATTCTTCCTGAAGATTTAAGCCGTTTTCATTGCCGACTATCATCGCATCAGTGTTCCTGTAATTGAGTTTAATCATTTTTTTTACCTTTCTTCCTAGTTTATATTAAATCTACCAGTGTAATATTTATAAAATCCGACCTTTCCTACTTATATCTGTAATAGTTTTAAAATCTATAATCCCTCTTACATCAATTGTACTATTAACAATTATTTTTTCAAGTGACTGATATGCAGCAATGACAAAGCTTTAAGATAAACAAAAATTTTGTGATTGAATTTTTCTTTTTATAGTAAAATAAAAATGTAGAGAGAAATCAATCTTAAGTTTTAATAAAATAAAAGGAGAAATATTTATGGATTTAACATTGTTAGAAGAAGGTTTCTTTGTAATGATTATCGGTATGGGTACTGTATTTACATTTCTTACCCTCATGGTTATAATTATGTATTTGAATTCATACGTATTAAAAAATATTGTTAATAAATATTTCCCGGAAGAAATTCCTGCAGAAAAAGCTGCTGTTAAGAAAAATGAATCCGGAAAGGATGAAGAAGTTGCAGCTGCTGTTGCTTGTGTTCTTAGGAAAATGGGGAAAAGTGCTGCATAAAATCAGTTAAAACTTAAAGTCCGGAACTTTCAAGTTCCGGACTTTTTACATGTTATACTCTTGTCTTATTTTTTGCAGCTTTTGCGCGTTTCTTTCTTCTCATCAAATCAACAAACGCTTCTAATCTTGTGACATAACCCGCCTTACCTGTCTGTTCATCCATGATTAAAGTTAAAATAGGAATTTCATGGTCTCCTCTCATCGTCGGGAATATATTTTGAGACATGATTTCCGGCATACAGGTAAACGGAGAAATATGTATAATACCGTCTTTACCTTTCTCATCAGCATAGACTACATCCGATACACACTCTAAAGCATCACCGCCTATATCTCGCATAAGGTAGGGTTTTGCCATTCTTTCTGCCCTTTGAAGGTGAGTTTCCGGCCCCCTGAAGGCTTTCGGAATAATAGCATCCTTTAAAAAACTTCCAACCGTAAGACTTCTTCTGGTTTGAACGCCCATTCTTCCGAGTTCGCGTTCAATATTCTGATTAGAAAACTCATCATTAACAAGAAAAATTTCTCCTGTTAAGTCTACATTAAGAACTTCTCTATCAGGATCAATTTCGGTTTTTTCTATTTCTTTTAATGCAAGCTCATAAGCCTTATGTAAATCTCTTGTGGAATCTGCCTTATCAATCATCCTCAAAGCTTTTTTGTAATTTCTTTCTGCATCGCCAAATTTAACTTCTCTTGCTCTGTAATAAGAAAGCGCTCTATCCAGATCATCTATCGCAAAAATCTTGCGCATAGTAATATTTATTGCTCTAAGAATAAGAATAGGATCATTCTTACCTGAAATTTCTTTTAAGAATTTGTACAATCCTTTTATACCGTCATATAAGGATAATTCTATATAATTAGCCTTGTACCCTAAATCCTTTAATGTGTTATAAATATTAGTGCCATATTCCCCTAATCTGCAAATTCCTGGCGAGGTAATCATTGCCACATAATCAGCACCGCCTTCAATAGCCTCAATAAAATTCCCCAGAATAAGCTTGTACGGAAGACATATTGCCTCCGGTGAATTTTTAGTCCCATATGACAGAGTTTTCTTACTCGTATATGGAGGAACAAACGGTTCTACGCCAATTTTTCTCAATCCGGCCGCCCATGCTATAGAAATAGTTCCCATATGCGGAAATGCTACTTTAATTTTTTTACCCTTTGCCATTTATATCGCCTCTTTTTAATTTATATTAAACCTGATAGTTTAATATTTACCCCTTTCTTTCATAAGTTAATTATACAACAAAAAGATTTTCAAATCTCAGACTTTAGGTAGAGGGATTTCATAATTTCTGGTAATTAAAAAATTAGTTAAATAAAAGTAATATAAAAATATGGAAGTCAGATATAATAACAAAATTTGCATATTTGCCCCCTTGAGCTCTAAGCTTGATAAAAGAGTCTGCCAAAGATTATTCTCAAAGCTGAGTGCTGAAAATAGGCAGATAGCTCTGGATCTTTCTTACGTAAATGATTGTACTGTAGATTTTTGTGAAGCATTAACTGATTTAGCCAAAGAAAAAAATATAGGCATTTTTAACATTCCATCAGATATTTTTGCATTGTTTAATATTATGAATATTGATAAATGCACAAATTTGTTTGTCAGCGAAATAGATTTTGAAGAAAATTCAAGACGATTGATTCGCCGTAAATTTTCATTTGTATAACCAGTATAACTAAGCCGGGTGAGGAATTTCAGCCCTACATGTTGAAAAATAAAAATGTTTGTTTTATAATGCGTGTAATACAATTTCTGTATAGTTATTTATCCAAGCCGGAGTGCGGGGAATAACGGGAAGAGTCGCCTAACAAGTTTTTATGAGGCATGACTTATAAAAATTTAGGAAAGATGTCCCGATAGGAGCCAAACGAGAACATAAAGAAACCGTAGGGAGGATTTACGAGATAGTATACAGAATCCAATTTACAATAAACGAGGATTTCTATGGTAAGAAAGATAGTCTTAATTGCTATTGCATTGGTATCATTCCTGACCGTGAATGTTCAAGCCGCGACAACTCCTGAGAGTGTAATTAAGGAAACCATTGTCAAACATTCAATTGAAATGGATGTTGATCCTGCCTTAGCATTAAGTATTGCAAAAAAAGAATCCGGATTTAAGCATGAGTTGAAAAGTCCGTACGGTGCAGTGGGAGTATTTCAGTTATTACCGTCAACTGCACATAAAATGGGATTCAATCCTTACTATTTGAGTGAAAACATCAAGGCTGGGTTAACCTACTATAAAATGATGTATAAAATGTTCGGTTCTACTGAACTTGCACTTGCAGCTTACAATGCCGGTCCGGGAAATGTAAAAAAATACGGCGGAACAATTCCGCCTTACAGCGAAACAAAAAGATTTGTTTCTCAAATAATGAAAGATTACAAGGAACAACAGCTTAATCCTGATCCTGTTATAGCAAAATATACTCAGAAAAAAGCTGTAGCTCCGGATAAAGAAACTGAACTTAAAACAATTCCTAAAGAAATAGATCTTCCTGATTTAAAAGAAATTCCGGAAGTAAGACAATCTGACCCGGTAATGGAAATACTTTAAAACTTAATATACAAAAAGGCTCGTTTTTCAAACGAGCCTTTTTTATATCTTGATTATTTTATGAATTAATCAGTAAACTTGCACCAATTACCCCTGCTGTATTTCCGAGCTGAGCAGGAACAATTTCAACAGCTTCTTTTTGAATAGTCATTGCACGTTTTGCAATAGTTTCTTTTATAGGATCAAACAAGATATCACCTGCTGCGGCAACACCTCCGCCTATAATCACTTTTTCAGGGTTAAGAAGGTTGATAACACTAGTTAAACCGATTCCTATGTATTCGCCCATAATTCTGAATATTTGTTTTGCAACAGGATCACCCTCTTTAGCCGCTACCGCAACTATGTAAGGAGTAATTTCAGGATTAGCAAGCTCTCTGTATTTTGTAGATTTTCCGCCTCTTATATAATCCTCTGCCATTGCAACAATTGAAGGGCCTGATGCATAAGCTTCCAAACAGCCTCTGTCACCGCATCCGCAAAGAGGTCCGCCTGTCATATTAAGCTTAATATGTCCAAGTTCTCCTGCAGCATTTGAAGCGCCTCTTACCAATTTCCCGTTGATAACCAATCCTGAACCGATTCCTGTACCGACTGTTATACATACAAGGTTCTGGCAACCTACTCCGGCTCCGTAGTTCAATTCACCCAAAGCAGCTGTTCTTACATCATTATCAACTCTGGTAGGAATAGAAAATTCTTCTTCCATAATTTTTGCTATAGGAACATTAACCCAGCCCGGAATATTTGGAGCAAGTCTTACTATACCGTTCTGACAGTCAATTTGTCCAGGAAAACCAAAGCCAATGCCTTCAATATCAGATGCCTGAAGTTTTGTTTCCTTAAGCAAATCTTTTATTGCTTCTTTCATACTGTTAATTGTATATTCATAACCCATTTCCGCACGTGTAGGGATGGAATTAGAATAAATTATTTTCCCGTCATCACCTACAAGCGCTATTTTAACGTTTGTTCCGCCGACATCAATACCTATTCTCTGTGCCATTTATATTTTCTCCTTCCTATTCTTTCTCAAATATTATCACAAACAAGGTAAAAAGGTTAAATGTCCATATAATTTAATTTTTTGTCATACTAATATTTAATAAAACCGCCGTTTTCTATTCTTAAGACAGCTTAGATTTAAGGATTCTGGCTGCTGAAAGAAGGATATCAACACTTGTAGAAAACGGCGGGGCGTAACTTAAATCCACATCCAGAAGTTCTTCAACAGTCATGCCGTCAACGAGCCCGACTGATACCGTATTAACCCTCTTATCAGCATCGCCGCAGCCTATCGCTTGCGCACCAAGAACTTTATGCGAACGTCTGTCAGCAATAAGTTTTAAAGTAACATTTTGAACTTCAGGCATATACCCCGCCCGATCTTTTTTTGTAATTACTACAGAAACGGTATCATAACCGAGTTTTTGTGCCATCTTTTCAGAAAGTCCGGTCATTGAAATATTTAAGTCCACAAATCTCGTTACGGTTGAACCCAATACACCTTCAAAATCTTCGCTGCCTCCGCAAAGGTTAACTGCCGCAATACGACCTTCTTTATTAGCAGTAGAACCTAACGGAATCCAAACAGGAGTATGCGATATTATATTAACCTTCTCCGCACAGTCCCCGCAGGCATAAATATCAGGAATATTTGTTTCCATCCTGCTGTTCACTTTAATAGCACCAGTTATTCCAAGATTAATTCCTGCATCTTTTGCAATATCAACAACAGGTCTTACACCTGCCGCAAGAACTACCATCTCCGTTTCAAAGCCAGATCCTTTAGCGGTTAAAACCCCGCTGACTTTTTCTTCCCCTATAAACTCACTTACAACATCATCTGTTATAATTTTCACCTGATTATTGGAATTTTCCATAATATAGTTTTGAATAAGAGATGAAATATCTTCGTCAAAAACAGAAAGAATAAATGGTGCCCTTTCAATGAGTGTTACATTTTTGCCGTTTTTTACAAATGCTTCAATAAGTTCTATTCCTATATAACCGCCGCCTATTACTGTGATATTTTGAACTTTTTTCATGGTAGATTTAATTGCAATACCATCATGCAGTGTCTTTAGAGTATAAATATTTTTTAGATTATCTTTCGGCAGTTCCGGCAGATAAGGAATTGATCCTGTTGCAATAACAAGCTTGTCATAATTTTCGAAAAAGAGTTCTTCCGTTTCTAAATTCTTTACCATAATTTTTTTATCAATAGGAAGAATTTTAGTTACTTTATGAAGAGTATGAACATTTATACCACTTTTCTCAAATTCTTCTTTTGAACGTACAATAAGTTTCTGCCAATCTTCAAAATTTCCTTCAATATAGTAAGGAAGTCCGCAGGCAGAATAAGATACATGAGTATCCTGCGTATAAATATGAATATTCGAATCCGGGAGAATTCTTTTTGATTTTGCAGCAGCTTTGGCACCCGCTGCAACTCCGCCTATTATTACAATCTTCATACCGGAATTGTCAATTAATTTATCAGCATTTACAATTAGACATCGGGACGTTATTTGCTCACCAGTAATGTAATATCATTGAATACTATAAATATCATTAGAATTATTAACAAAGAAAAGAATACGGATGAAATTCTTTCAATAATTTTTTCATCAAGCGGTTTACCCATAATCTTTTCTGCAATAAGGAAAATCAAATGTCCGCCGTCTAATGCCGGAATAGGAAGAATATTTAATATCGCAAGGTTCATTGAAATCAGTGCAGCAAGAAGAATACCAGAAGATTTCCCGGCTTTTTCTATCATATCCCCGCCTATTTTAGTAATCGCTACAACACCATGCATTTCTTTAAGCGGAATATTACCGGTAAATAATTGTCCCAGAGAATACATCATAAGATATGTATTATCCCACAGATACTTGCTTCCGCCTTTAATAATCTTAACCGGAGTATTGGTTTTAATCATGGTTTGTTTTGCTGCAAGACCTATCCCTATAAGCCCTTTTTCATCAGGATAAATCGGATTGAGTTTAACGATTTTACCGTCTCTCAAAACATTAATGTTTATAGGATGAACACCATCTGAAATAACCTGAGCAATTTCATACATTGTATATTGACCATTTGAAGTATAAACAGATTTACCCTCAATTTCTTTTTTCAAACTTTTGAGTTCAGAATTAAGTTTTACTCCGCTGGTTTTAAAATATTTAGCACCTTTTGCCGTGTACTTATCCATAGTTATAACATCCCTTGACAGATCTTGCGGAATTCTTATGGATAAATCTGCAGGAATAATTTCATCTTTTTCAAGCCCAGGGTTAAGAGCTTTTAATTTATCATAGTTTTCGTTAATCACATTCTCGGACATAATTCCGCTGTCTTTAGCACTGTTTTTTACGATAGTTACAAAAGAATAGACATTTTTAATATCACAGCCGTTAGCAGAAACTATCCTGTCGCCGCTCTGCAAGCCCGATGTCCAAACACTTGCACCTTTTGGCGCACTTATTCCTGCAGCATAAATCTCATAATTTCCGGAAGGAAGTTGTTTTGTCCAGCCTGCTACAAAAAATACAAGAGCAAACGCACAAATCACATTAGCAATTACACCTGCAGAAACAACTACAGCTCTTTGCCATATAGGTTTATTTATAAATCGGTCTTCCGAATCCATCGGTAACTCACAGTCCTTGTCATCATCAGGAAAAGAAACATATCCTCCGAGTAAAAATGCATGGACTAAAATTTCCACATCCCCACATTTTGTCCTGAAAAGAGTCGGACCAACAGGAAGTCCGAATCCAAATTTTTCTACTTTTATCCCGAAAGCTCGTGCCGCCAAAAAGTGTCCCGCTTCGTGCACCAGAATCAGTAAACTCAGTAAAAGTATCATTATAATTATTGACATTATTTCTCTCCCGCGATTTTTTGCTGTGTTAATTTTAACATAAAATAATCCATGTTATAATAGTTAAGTATCAGAAAATGAGAAGGTAAAAATGACAACAGCTATATACCCGGGGAGTTTTGACCCGATAACAAACGGACATCTGGATATTCTTAAAAGCGGTTCCGAAATCTTTGATAAAGTTATCATAGCAGTATCTTATAATATTGAAAAAAAAGGATTTCTCTCTGTAGAAAAGAGAGTAGAACTTATTAAAGAAAGTATTGAGGATTTAAAAAATGTGGAAGTGGATTCCTTTGAAGGATTAACTGTAGATTATGCCAGAAAACGCGGAACACATATTCTACTTCGAGGGCTGAGAACTTCTTCTGATTTTGAATACGAACTTCAATTATCTCAGACAAATAATTATTTGTCTAAAGATATTAAAACTGTTTTTTTAATTACAAAACCGGAATACAATTTTATATCTTCATCTATGGTAAAAGAAATATTAAGTAACAAAGGTGATATTGAAGCTTTTGTTCCAAAACCAGTATATCAATACCTAAAAACTAATTATGATGTTTAGTTAATATAACTTTAATCATATTAACAAATTGAGTTTGATCAAATGTATCTTTTTGCAGATAGCCTTCAATATTGAATTGTTTAAGTTTTTTAGTGGCTTTTTCTTTCTCCAGCGAACTCATTACAATTATTGGAATATCCATATACATTTCATCATTCTTTAATCTCTCAATAAACTCATATCCGTCAATTTTTGGCATGGAAATATCTGTTATGATTAAATCATAATGATTCATTTTAAGTTTTACAAGAGCTTCTGTGGCATCCAAAACCGCATCAACCGTATACCCTATATTTAGCAGAATATTTTTAATCATAGTTCTTGTTGTTACAGAATCGTCAACAACTAAAATCTTCTTATAGGTTAAAATATCATTTGTAAGCAATTTTGGACTATTTGTTGCCGCAAGAGGTTTGTTAAAATCATAGTGCAAAATGTCTTGCATGTTTAAAATAAGACACAATTCTCCAGAAGCAAGATTTGTAATGCCGGATATATTTTTAACCTTATATAGAGGAGGAGATAACTTCTTCTGTAAAATATCCTGATCTCCCAGAAGTCTGTCAACAACAAGTCCTACTGTTTTCTCATCAGCTTCAATAATAAGAATAGTTTCTTTATCTCCCCTAGGAAGAGGTTTCAAACCAAGAATATCCGCAAGATAATAAAGCGGAATAATTTTATTATTATATAAGATTGAGCGGACTCCGTTATTAGTCTTAATCTCGCTTTGTCGTTTTAATATAAAAGTATTAATCATCTGTATCGGAATAGCAAATGTCTGCTCCGATATTTTTACCAGAAAAACTCTCAAAGTAGTTAATGTTACAGGAATTTCAATATGTACGCAACTGCCTTTTCCAAATTCTGATATAACTTTTACTTTACCGTTGAGCTGGGATATTTTGGTTTTAACAACATCCAATCCGATACCGCGTCCTGAAATACTTGTAATAGAATCTCCTGTAGTAAATCCAGGCCAGAAAATAATATTCATAATAGCTTCATCCGTCATGGATTCAATATCTTCCTGAGTTAAAAATCCTCTCGATACAGCGCGGTCTTTAATTTTTTCAAGATTGAAGCCCTGTCCGTCATCTACAACTTCAATTATAACTTTGTTATCATCCTGCTTCGCGGATAAGAGAATCCTGCCTACCGGATCCTTTCCGGCAAGAATTCTATCTTCTTTAGACTCTATACCGTGATCAATTGCATTTCTCAAAATATGGATAAGCGGAGTCTTAATTTCTTCTATAATCTTTTTATCAGCACAGGTATCTTTGCCTTCTATTACAAAATCAATATCTTTACCCTTCTCTGTTGCAATATCTCTTACCATTCTTGAAAAAGAATTAAAGACGGTGGAAATAGGAAGAACCCTGATATTTTTTACCATTGATTCCATTTCATCAATGATAAGTCTCATCTTCATATCATCTTCTTTATAGGCTCTGTATAATGAATTTAAATCATAAATGGTTCTTGATACATTCTGGGTTATATCGGAAAGCAATGAAAAAACCTGTTTAACAAAAGCTCCAGTATATTGATCAGGGTTTCCGCCCTGCAAATATTTTCTGTTATAGTATCTTAAATAATTTGAAGTTTTTAATAAATCTTTCTGGCAATTCTCATTAGCATTTTTAATTGCATCTATCTTATCCAGATTTTTTTCGGTCTTGATTTTGGTAATAATAAGCTCACCTAGCTGATTTACAAGCAAATCAAGCTTTTGGGCATTAACATGGAGTGTTTTAATTTCAGTAGAAGAACCGCCCTTGCTTGAAACAGAAGTTTGAGTTGTAAGATTCTTTATTTCACTAACACCGGTATCCTTCTTAAAATTAAGTTCCAGAAGCTGTTTCATAATCTCAAGCTGCTGGACGATCAAATCTCCGTCAATACTTTCATCCGGTGATGCACAATATTCCAGACCGCTGCGAAGAGTTTGTGTCATTTGCTCTTCCAATTGAACGGAATTTTCCATTATAAAATCAAGTATATCAATAATCATATTGATTATTTCCAAAATCCCGTTATCATAAACGCCGTCTTTTAAAGCTAAAATATCATCTTTAATTTCCTGAGCATAAACACTGCTTCCCTGAAGCATCGGAATCTTTTCTGCCACATCAAAAAATGTTGTACCTGAAGATTCTGTATCGATACAGGAAGTGTTAAACTTTGCTGCTGCAGAACTCAATTCATTCCTTAATTCAAGAATTTCACTTATAGTAAAAGTGTTAGTAGCATTCATTACAAAATCGAGTTTTGCAAGTACATTCTCAAGAGAATTTTTAACTTCATACAAGTTAGAATCTTTAATATACTCATAAATTTTAGCAACTTCTTCTCTCAGAATTACAATATCCTGAGACTCTTCTTCAGGAACTATACCATCAATTATAGAAAAACAGTTATTGAACGTATGATTAATTACTTCCTGATGAGCCTGAAGCTCGGAAGATACTGCAGGTTCTTCCTGAATAACAGAATTTATAGGCTGGCTGAAATCTTCATTCAACTCGACATCAACAATATACTCCAAGCTAGATAGAGTAGGTGTAAATTCATCTCCTATTATTTCTCTTTGATTTATTATAGATTCTTTTAAATACT
This sequence comes from Candidatus Gastranaerophilales bacterium, assembly GCA_944323615.1. Lineage (GTDB taxonomy): Bacteria > Cyanobacteriota > Vampirovibrionia > Gastranaerophilales > Gastranaerophilaceae > CAG-196. The sequence continues at coordinate 21,583 of CALUTG010000019.1, read as the reverse complement.
TTGACACAAGTTCAAGAGAACTTGTTATAAGGGTAAATTTTTCTTTATCTAAAATAATATTTCTTGTATTAACAGCGTCAAAAATATCCTCAATTTTGTGAATTATAAGCTGAATATTATTAAACCCGACCATTCTAATTGCACCCTTTATGCTGTGCAGATCTCTGTAAAGCGCAGCACTCAAATCCTTATTTGCAGGATCTTTCTCAAATTCCGTCAGGTTTTCAAAAATCCGCTCCAAAATTTCTTCCGATTCTGATTGGAAGATCGCGAGTAAATCTGTTATATTATTTTCATTATCTTCAAAGCTCAATTAAGCTATCCTTCTGTTGCCGAGGTTTTTATATCATTAGATAAATTATTTAATTTCGCAAGTTTTTCTGTGTTTGAACTAAGTGTCTGCACAAGGTTTTCAGAAATCGATTTGTTCTCTTCATAAATTACATTAAGCCGTTCAATAATATCATTTTGCTTTTCAGCATTTTGATTTAAGGTTTCTAATGACTCAAGAACACCGCCTACAAGATTCATAAGAGTTTCTGAGTTAGAAGATACAAAGTTAATATCTTTTACAACATTTTCAATCTCTTTAGAACCTTCTTCCGTTGCCATAACGGTTGAATTAGTTGTATATTGTATATTACTTGTAAGAGAAGTTATTTTGGTAATTGCTTGTTTTGATTCATCAGCAAGCTTTCTGATTTCACCTGCTACAACCGCAAACCCTTTACCATGCTCTCCCGCTCTTGCCGCTTCAACCGCAGCGTTAAGTGCAAGCATATTAGTTTGTTCAGCTATATCATCTACTACACTAATTGTGCTTCCGATTTGCTGAGTATGTTCAGACAGTTCCAGAATTAATTCCGCAATCATTTGAATTTTCTGCCTCAAAACCAGCATTTTGTCTGCATTTGCAGATATCGCCTCATGTTCCTTTTGAGAAAATGTAATTGATTGGCCAACCTGCTTTTCAGTATTTTTGGAAGTTGTAAGAACCTCATCAGAGAGGGTTTTTAATTTATCAACAAGAGTGAAAGTATTTTTTGCATTAGAACATAAATTTTCTAATGTTCTTTTTTGATCATTCATAGTATTCATTATTTCTAATGTTGTTTCTGATAATGTTTCAGACTGCATTGTCAAAGATTTTTTGATAGCACGTAAGACCCATTGCTTTGTAAAAAAGTGTGCAGGCAAAAATATTACTACCATAAATGCAAAGTATGTCAGAAAACTATATACAGGTATCTGATTTCTAAATGCAAATATGATAAAAACAATACATAACAGACCAAAAACCGTTACATCCACCCCGCATTTTATATTAAATCTTTGTTTCAAATTAATTTTAAAATCGTTATCCACTTCTTCTCTCCTATAGTTTTTTTTAGTAATTTATTATATAATCATTTTATAATAAAATTGATAAAATTGGAATATATGAATATATGGCAACTAAGATTTTACTGGTAGAAGACAGCGATACCCAGCTTAGGTTCTTAAAAGAGGGGCTTTTGCAGAACGGTTTTGAAGTAGAAACCGCAACAAATGGTGCAGAAGCATATAAAAAAGTATATTCCTATCTGCCGGATGTAATTGTTTCAGACATTATGATGCCTGTAATTGACGGCTATCAGCTTTGCAGAATGATTAAAAATGTTGAAGAAACAAAAAAGATACCTATTATTCTGCTTACAGTTCTTGATAAAAAAATTGACGGCTTCTGGGGAAAAAAAGCAGGAGCACAACTGTTTTTATCAAAATCTATTGATATAAAAGAACTGGTTACAAATATCAACTCTACGGTTCGCAGATACCCTCTGACAGAAGAATATAAACAAGCTTTAGCCGCTAAAGCTGATACAGAGAATTCTGCCCAGCTAAGACTGAATACCGTACTGAATGATTTATTGATGAAGTCTGTCTTTTCAAATGAATTTAGAAACTTAAGCGATTTTCTAAATTATGAAAGGATTCTTGTTGAAAAGTTATTTTCATTATTAAGTTCTTTTGTGGAATATCATGTAGCAGGAATATATTTTGCATCACCGGACGATTTTGCAGAAAATATTCTTTATGTAGACACTCTTGGCAGAAACTTGTCTAAAAATTTATTATCCGATATCAGCTATGACTTTTTCCGAAAAATGGAAGAACATAAGGATATTAAAAACTCAAAATTTGAAGTTGTAAGAATGCTTCTAGGAAAAGAACTTGATTACCAGTTCGGAGATTTAACTTCAAAAATCATTATACCAATGATTTTTGATAAAAAATTAATAGGCGGCATCTGCTTCTATACAAGACAGGATATTGATTATTCTTCATTCAGATTTTTCGATATTATGATAAGCGAACTCCTTGCCATTTTCAAAATGAAATACCAGTATACCGAAAAAGAATTTATGTCTGTTCTTGACGGATTAACAGGATTATACAACAGACGCCAGTTTGAAATCAGTTTAGAGCAGGAATGCAACCGTACAAAGCGACATCCGTCGGACTTTTCGCTTGCCATTCTGGATATTGATTTCTTCAAAAAGGTTAATGACACATACGGGCATCAGTACGGAGATTATGTCCTAAAAACCGTAGCAGACTTAATGAAACAGTCTTTCAGAAAAACGGATCTTTTGTACCGTTACGGCGGAGAAGAACTTGTTATGATTATGCCTGAAACTAATATTGAAGGAGCAATCATTCCTGTTCAACGCCTCAGAAGAATGGTTGAGGATTATGATTTTGACTATAACGGGGTTAAAGCAAAGGTTACCGTCAGCATAGGACTCACAATGAACTACCAGAACTTAAATACATCGGCTGATATACTAAAATCCGCAGATGAAGCTTTATATAAAGCTAAAGAAGGCGGAAGAAACAGGGTAATTTTATATGAACAGTAATTATCTTGAACAGAAAAAAAATTCACACTTATGCTTTATGATTGGCGAAAACAAGTACGCAGTTAATACCGGAAATGTTCTTGAAATTATGAAGCTGCCTGCACTTGATTATCCGCAAAAACTGGCAAACAATATTGTCGGTCTTTTAAAGTACAATAATTTTGTAATAAATGTCGTTGACATCCGATTTTATTTAAATATTGAAGTGCCGCCATATAGCGCAAATAATGAACTTCTGATTGTTAAAACTGATGAAGTAATTTTTGGAATTATTACGGATAAAATTCTTGGTATTTCATCTTTTGACAGTACAGGTGTTGATCCGATTCCATTTGTAGATAATAAAATGGTTGTTGAATCCCTTTATAAGCAAAATAACGAAACTATTTTTATTGTAAACATATACGCACTTGAAAACCTTTTAAAACAGCATGATTTACAATATACGGAAGTGGATATCCCTTCGCTTTTCCCTAAAGATGAAGCTTCAAAAATGACAATGAAGCTAAGAACGCAGGCAATTGCGGAAAAATCTGCACTTAGACTTGTGCCGAGCGAATTACATGCAAAAAATAAATACATCTCATTTAACCTTAATGATGATTATTATTGCATTTCGCTGGATTACGTAAAAGAAGTGCTAAAGGACACTTCCATCACAAATGTTCCAGGCACACCAAACTTTGTTGAGGGAATTATGAATTTAAGGGGTGATTATATTACGGTTATAAACCTCAAGAAATTTCTTGATATTAAAAACGAAGCCAAAGGGGATAAAAATCCTGTCATAATAATTAAGTGTAATGAATTAAAGCTGGCATTATTAATTGATAAAATCAATGAGTTATTTGAATTTCAGGAAAGTGAAACTAACGAAATAGCAGATAGTTATTATGCCAGAGAATTTATTTATAACAAAACACTTTATACTGCATTAAATATAGATAAAATCACTTCTGATAAAAGAATTATTGTGACAGAGATGTAATATTCTCCATAAAGGTTGACGAGCGGAGCCGTCTTATTTTACAATTGAATAACAAATTTGCGCTTGTAGCTCAGTGCCTTGCGGCGAGCAATGGGCAAACCGAGCGGGGAGCCCGCGAGGTGGAGTCGAGTCAACGGCGCCGCGTTGCGGGAGCAATGCGGGCAGGTTGACGAGTGGAGCCGTCTTATTTTACAATTGAATAACAAATTTGCGCTTGTAGCTCAGTAGGATAGAGCGGAGGTTTCCTAAACCTTGTCTGCCGTGGGTTCGACTCCCTCCAGGCGCACCATAAAAAAGACTGGGTGTCCGGTCTTTTTTTATGGTTGTTTCATGAATGCGGGAAGCGAAGCCACACAAAGCACAGCTTTGTCAGTGGGTTCGAACGCGAGGCGGCAGAGAGCGGAGGTTCTTTGCACAGCAAAGAACGAAGACTCGTTTAACGCCGCCGAGCAAGACACTCCCTCCAGGCACATTTTGTTTTCTGTTTACAAACAGGAGTCGAACCGCATTCTTGTTTCACAAGAACGGGGTTCTTACCTCTCAGCAAACGTGACATTTAGTCACCTTTGCTTCGGCAGAGTCTCCAGGCGCACCATAAAAAAGACCGGGTGTCCGGTCTTTTTATAATCGGATAGCAATTTTTTTTATTACGCGGTTTTCACTTGATATGAACACTAAACCAGTTTCAACAACCACATTCAAAGGATATGATGCCAGAGTTCTTAAAGGTTTCTTTATGAACACAAACTGCTGCAACATTGCAAAAGAAATGCAAGCTATAGGTCAAAAGGAGGGATTTAAAATATTTTCAATTCATCCTAAGCAGGGGGATGTACTTTGTTCGGAAGGACTGCCTAAATACAGAAAAGATACTGCTAATGTCTGGGCGCAAGACTCTTGGACCTTTTTAAAAAATAAACTTCTTGCTTATGAGTTCTCTTCACACAGCAATGCCGTAAAAAACTTTTTTAAACTCAAATACGATGACCTTCAAAAAAATAAAAGAAACACCCCGTTTATTCAAGGTATATCCGCAAATCTATCCGCACTTCATAAACAAATACGCAGAGACAATTTTGATGAAAATTATGACCGGACGGAAAGAATTCCATTAATAAGAGAGTACAACAACACAAAAGAGACCTACAAAACACTTATGGATTCAACCCATATTTCGGGCGGAAATATTTTTATTACTCAAGACCAGCTGCTTCTGGGAGAAAATGAACTGAAGAAATATACTATTGATGAACTAAAATCCATGTTTAACACAGACAAAATAACAATATTACCGCAAATGGATTTTCATTTAGACTTATTTATCCGTCCGCTTGATAAAAAAAGAATCCTCCTCACTGATGACAATCTTTCGCTTCAAACTATACGAGAAGGGCATAGAAAACTTTGCGGATATCTGCTATCACAGCCGGAAGAAGTAAGGCTCAAATATATAGAACCCGTATGTAAGATGGCTTCAATCCTTGATAATTATATAAAAGTAGTGGAGAACAACCCTTTTGCAAAAACAGAAGAGGTTGAGGAAATATTAAAAAATAACGGGTTCGAAGTGATAAAAGTTCCGGGGAGATTGTACAGCATATGTACAAATACTCTGGGGAAAAATCGGCTGAAACATTATTGCAATTATATGAACGCAAACACGCTGATAAATAAAGACGGGGATTTAGTCTATATAACAAATAAGTCTGATATTGATAACATGGTGGGACTAACACCGGAACTCTCCGAAAAAATAGGATTTAGTTTTGAAAACGCCTTTGTAGAATCCATATCGCCTTATATAAAAAAAGATAAGGTATACTTTATAAAAGGAGATAATAATTTTGTAGCATCAAAAATGCTGTCCGAATATCAGGGCGGAATCCATTGTACATGCGCAGAAATACCGGAGGAGTTGTGATGAGCCGGATTCAAAAAGTCGGAATTGATAACAATCAAACAATCAGCAGAAAACAAATCCTGACCCCGCGTAATACCGGCTGGGCAGCTGCTGCGGGAATGTCAATTTGCACGGCAAGAGCCCTGACAAAGAAAAAACCGATTACAAAATCTCATAAGACAATCGGCTGGATTACTGCGGGATTAACTTTACTTCATATAATACTTGTTGAGACAAGACACCTCAAACGCAAGAATAACAGCCAAATGTAACAATTTTTTATTCGGGTTATTACATTTTTTTATCTTTGTCATATAATAATTTTTGAGGTGAAATATGTTTAACGAAATTAAAACGCATGAAATTACTGTTGACATTGTTATTTTGACCATCAGAAATAATGCCCTCCAGGTTCTTCTTGTTAAACGTAATAATGAACCTTTTAAAGACAAATGGGCAATCCCGGGCGGTTATGTAAGAATGTCCGAAAATCTTGACGAAGCTGCCATCAGAGTCCTTAAAGAAAAAACAAATGTTGATAACATTTATCTTGAACAACTTTACACATTTGGAGATCCTTTAAGACACCCTGTATCAAGAGTAATAACCTGCGCATATTTTGCCCTGATAAGAGATGAAGATATTGAAGTAGCATCAGCTCCGGATATCGGATGGCACAAGGTGTCTGACCTCCCGCCTCTTGCGTTTGACCACTCGGAAATTATTCAATATTCACTTAAAAGAACCCGTGAAAGATTGGAAATGTGTCCGGTTGCTTACCAGCTTCTTAATGAAAAATTCACCCTTACGGAAATGCAAAGAGCCTACGAAATTATTATGGAAAAGAAACTGGATAAGCGTAATTTCCGTAAAAAAGTTATTACAACAGAAGGCTTAAGAGAATTAAACGAGTTTTCAAAATCCACCTCAAAACGCCCTGCAAGGCTATATACTTTTGACAGTATTAAATTAAACTCAAAAAGAGCCCACTTTATTAAAAAAGGAGATTAATTTTGCTTACACTAGTTTGGACTATCCAAGTCATCTCATCATTATTATTAATAGTTTTAATCCTTATGCATTCACCTAAAGGCGACGGCATCGCAGGAATAGGCAACGCTGCACAAATGTTTTCTTCTCAAAAAAGTGCAGAAAAAGGATTAAATAAACTTACAGCTATTGTTGCTGCTGTTTTTATTGTATGCGTATTTCTTTTAGGATTCGGCATCGTTAAATAATTTATGAACAAAATTTTTTCAAGAAATATTTTGTATTGGGGAGAAGAAGCCCAAAATAAGCTTCTTAATTCTCATGTTGCAGTGTTCGGACTTGGCGGAGTCGGCGGATATTGCGCAGAAGCCCTTGCAAGAAGCGGAGTCGGAACATTAACCTTAATAGATTTTGATACCGTATCGGAATCAAATGTTAACCGGCAGATTATTGCTTTAAAATCAGCCGTTGAAGAAAGTAAAACATCTCTTTTTGAAAAAAGACTTAAAGACATTAATTCCGATATAGAACTTTATCTTATTAATGATTTTTACTCTGAAGATTTTAATTTTGAAGGAATCGATTTTGTCTCAGATGCAATAGATACAATGCGATCAAAAATTAATCTTCTTGTAAAATGTCACGAAAATAAGATTCCGGTAATATCTTCAATGGGCGCAGGGAACAGAATTGATCCAGAAAAACTCTATATTTCCGATATTTCAGAAATCCATGATAAAAAAGCCCCGTTTGTCTCAAATATACTTTATCAATTGAAAAAAAGAGAGATTGAATCCGGAATAACTGTTGTAGCAAGTGATGAAAAACCTTTTGTCCAAGAAAAATTATCAGAAATTGAACAAATAACAACAAAATCCGGAGAAGAAATAGAGTTTAATAAAATTATTCCTTCATCCACCCCCTTTGTAGCCCCTGCCGCAGGTTTGCTTATGGCAAGTTACATAGTAAGAAATATAATTAAATAAAAAATTTTTCCATGATAAAATAATAAAAAGATTAATAAAAAGAAAGGGGTTAATTAAATGGAAAAATTAGCAGACATTGGTGTATTTGGCGGTTCAGGATTTTATAAATTCTTAGATAATATTAAAGAAGTTAAAGTGGAAACACCTTACGGAATGCCTTCTGACAGCTTATTTATAGGCGAAGTCGGCTCTCATAAAGTAGCTTTTATGCCTCGTCACGGCAGAAGCCATACCATACTTCCGCATTTAATTAACTACCGTGCAAACGTTTGGGCAATGAAAGAAGTAGGCTGCAAAAGAGTAATTTCTCCTTGCGCAGCAGGAAGTTTACAAAAACATGTTGCTCCGGGAGATTTTGTTATTTGTGATCAGTTTGTTGATTGGACTGACGGCAGAAAAACTACTTTCTTTGAAGGTCCTATCGTAACCCACCCGTCTGCAGCAGAAACTTACTGCCCGGAATTAAGAAAAATTGCTGTTGACACAGCTAAAGAATTGGGAATTAAAGTTCATGAATCTGGTACTGTAGTTGTAATTAACGGCCCAAGATTCTCAACAAAAGCTGAATCCAAATTCTTTACCAATCAGGGCTGGGAAGTTATTAATATGACAGCATTTCCGGAAGCTTACCTTGTTAAAGAAATGGATATGTGTCCGCTCAATATCTCATTAATTACAGATTATGACGCAGGTCTTGTAGGAGACGTTCCTCCTGTATCACATCACGAAGTTATTCAGGTATTTGACAAAAACCTCGATAACCTGAAAAAGCTTCTTTTCACTATGATTGAAAAAATTCCTGCTGAAAACAACAGTTGTGAATGTTCAAAAACGAAATCAAGCTCTCAATTATAGGAGGGACTAATTATTATGGATTTTGATACAGATATTTCACTTTCTAGAGCGGTAAGTTTATTATTCTATTTTTATTATCTTCTTATAATCATAAGAATATTCTTAAGCTGGATTCCGAATATTGACTGGGATCAACAGCCGTACAGATGGATCCGTTCGGTAACAGATCCGTTTTTAAATATCTTTAGAGGTATAATTCCGCCTATCGGAGGAATGCTTGATATATCACCTATCTTAGCAATTATTCTGCTTCAAATACTGCAGGGAATTATTGTAGGGTTCTTATCAGGTATAGGATTATGATTGATTTAAATCTGCTGAACAAGGCTCTTTTATTAACTCAGGAAGGTAAAATCGGCGAAGCCGAAGAAATTTATCAGGAACTCTTAAAAAAAGATGGTGATAACTATCTTCTGTTATCTTCCGTTGGACTTTTTTATGTCAGCTTGAGAGATTTTACAAAAGCAGAAGAGTATTTAAAAAAATCGTGTGAAATTAAAGAAACATTGGGAAGTGTTTCCGCCTTAGGTTTTTGTGAATTTGAAAAAAGAGATTTTGAAAAAGCTGCAAAAGCGCTTGAACATGCTTTGGATTTTGGCGAAAACAAAGATATTTATAACAAACTTGTTCTAAGTCTTTTCCAGATAAAAAGCTATAAAAAAGCAGTTGAATACGCAGAAAAAATGTTTGAACTTTACCCTGATGATCCGGACTCAACCGCAAATATGGTGAAGGCTCTTACTCAATCCGGGAAATTAATGGAAGCGGAAAAAATGTGCGTTGAATATTTAAAAAAACATCCTGACAAATCGTCACTCTGGTTCCATTTAGGGTTTTTAAAAGAACTTATTTATTCGGATGACAGACAGGCCTTAGAATGCTACAAAGCTGCAGCAGAGCTTGGAAATAATGAGGCTTTTTACAATATTGCTGTTAGTTACCAAAAAATGGGCGACTTTAATACAGCCGAAGAATATTATCACAAAATGCTCGAAATTTATCCGAACAATATTGATACCATAACTTCTTTAGGAATGTGTCTTTTAACCCAGAAAAAGTTTAAGGAAGGATATGAGTACTTTTTCCATCGCGATAAATCCGCTACGGATAAAAGAACAAATAATCCGTACAAGATAGGAGAAAAAATTCCCAAAGAAGTCGTCGTAATGTGCGATCAGGGATTTGGAGACCATATTCAGTTTGCAAGATACCTTCCGTTTTTACAGCAAAAAGCTAAAAAAGTTTATTTAGCGGTAAGCGACAATTTACGGGGGCTTCTAGAAAAGAATTTTTCCGGAATCAATTATATTACTTATGATGAAATTGATCCTGAAATGAAATCAATGAAGATTACGGATCTGGCTTACATTTTAGATATGGATTTTGATCATATTCCTTATTCTGAAGGATATATAAAGTCAGAAACAGCCGAAATAGTATCGGATAAGCGTAAAATAGGGTTATGCTGGGAAGCTGGCAATGCCGGTATCAGAACAATGATTAACCGCACAATTAATATCAAACTGCTTGAGCCTATTTTAAATCTTGAAAATATTCAAATTTATTCTTTCCAGCTGAAAGATACACTAAAGGGTAACGAGAGATATCCGCAGATGATAAATCTGGCTAAAGATTTTAAGAGTTTTGAAGATACCGCAAAAGCTATTAATGCCATGGATATAGTAATAACGGTTGATACGTCTGTTGCACACCTTGCAGGTGCAATGGGGAAGAAGACTTTTCTTATGCTTCCGTATGCTTCTGACTGGAGATGGTTTAGTGATACAAAAACAACTCCATGGTATAACAGTATAGAAATCTTTAAACAAACTGATCCAATAAGCTGGGAAGAACCGATAAAGGAAATTATATGCAGAATAAACGAATTTTATTCATAAATTTTGGCGGACTGGGAGATGAAATACTTTTTCTGCCTGCAATTATCTCCGTAAAAAAAGAATTTCCGGATTCTATAATCACACTGGCACTGGAAAAAAGAAGCAGCGGGATAGCAGCTTTAACGGATGTTATAAACAAAACCTTGTATGCCAATATTAAGCAGAACAAATTTAGTAAGTATATTGAGCTTTTTAAGCTTCTGACTAAAATCTGGAGCGGCAAATATGATATTGTTATTTCATCCGGTTCAAACAAATTTATTTCAATCTTTTTGTTTTTGACCTTTATTAAGGAAAAATACGGATACAATACAGGAAAATTAAGCCAAAAACTTTTAACAAAAGCTGTTGATTTAAACAAAAATCAGTATGCGGCCCTTATGTATCACGATTTAGTCAAACCTCTTACAAATACTGCAACTGAACTCCCTATTTTAAGTATCAAAAAGAAACCGGTTATTCCACATTCGGTTCTAATCCACCCGGGAGTGAGTAAATTAAGCCTTCAAAAGGGAATGATTAAGACTATACCAGCTAAAGAGTGGGCAAAGGTTATCGAAGGTCTTTCGGACAAAGGAAAGCGGGTGTTTTTATTAGGCGGACCGGAGGACAAAGATTGTATTGAAGAAATCCAAAAGCTTGTACCGCCTGAAAAATATGAAAATCTGTTTGGCAAAACCAAGAATTTGGTTGAGCTTGCAGAACTTATATCAAGTGCAGAAATCTTTTTATGCAGCGACTCCGCACCGTTACATATCGCGGCTGCGCTTGGAGTAAAGACCTACGCTATTTTCGGCTCAACGGACGATAAGAAACTTATACCGCCAAACGGAAGCGTTACACCGATAAAAGCTCTAAATTGCACCTGTCAGCTCAGACCATGCCTGTGGGAAAGGCGGCAAACAACCTGTGAAGAATTATCCTGTTTGAATATCCCGCCGGAACAGATTGTAAACACGGTGATAATTGGAGCGTGAATCGGTGACTAAGTTCCCTCTTCTAAGAGGAGAGGGAGTGACTATAATTTGCTCTTCTCTTAGGAGAGGGGGCTTAGTCACTTAATCACTTAATCACTCAGTCACTTATTCACTATTCACTATTCGACACCTCACCCCTGCCCTCTCCTTACAGGAGAGGGAGCTACGAGAATTTGCTCTCAAGGAGAGGGGGTATGAAAATTTGCTCTCCTCAAGAAAAGGGCAAATCTTACATACAGATTGTAAATACGTTGACTAACTCATAATGTTAATCTAAAATGTTAGAAATCACTATTTAGTTAAAGGATGGAATTATGACAACCGACCAGCTTGAAGGATTAGAGTTTGATCCGGGTTTTGCACCATATATATTAGCTTTCAGAGGCGCCGTTGAATATTTGTATTACGATGTAAAAAAGTTTAAAAACTTCTCTCAGAAAAAAATGAGATTCAGACAGTACCATAAAAAAATTCTGGATATTTTTTACAACAATATGGGATTTTATGCAGGTTGTCTTATGTGGGCTGCGTATATTAAGACCCAGCCAAAACAAAAGATTCTGTCTAATCATTGTTTCGGAAAACCTTATAATGAAGCTGAAAATAAGTCAGAAACAATATTTTGTGCTGAATTTGTAAAGCTTTTTCCTAAAGATATGAATTATTTCTTAGGCGAAAGTTTTGAATTTAAGCCTGAAATCCCTAAACTTATTGAAACTTACGAAGAATTTCTTGTATCAAATAAAGGTTTTGTTGGAACCGAATATAATACAGATATTATTATTCCGGATTGTGTAATAACTGAAAATGCCGAAAAATATAAAGATATTATTGACAAAGCTTTAAAAGACGAAAATCTTTCCGAACTTTTAGAAACCCCTATTATTCAGGAGTAGACAATGACACAGCAAAGAATTATAAATGTAGCAAGAGGACTTGAGAAAGCCGATTTAGTAATAAAAAACGCTAATATTGTAAATGTTCTCTCAGAAGAGATTCATAAAGGAGATATCGCTATAGCAGACGGAATTATAGCCGGAATCAGCGAATTTTATGAGGGAGAAAAAGAAATTGACGTAAACGGAGCTTACGTAACCCCTTCATTTATCGACGGGCACGTACACCTTGAAAGTGCAATGGTTTTGCCGAAAGAGTTTGCCAAAACGGTGCTTCCTGCCGGAACCACTACAGTTATAATTGACCCGCATGAGATTTCAAACGTTTTCGGTCTGCACGGGATAAGCTTTATGCATGAAGCCGTAAAAGATTTACCGCTCGATGTTTACACAATGCTTCCGTCTTGTGTCCCGGCAACTCCTTATGAAACATCGGGGTTTGATTTAAACAGCTATGATTTATCTCTGTTGATTGATAAACCCTGGGTTCTCGGAATAGCAGAAATGATGAACTTCCCGGGAGTATTAAATCTTGATAAAAATGTTATGGCAAAACTTGAACTTGCCAAACAAAAAGATAAACGAATTGACGGACATGCCCCTATGCTTTCCAGCAAGGATTTATGTGCGTATATTGCTAGCGGGGTGAAATCTGACCATGAATGCACAACCCCTGATGAAGCAGTTGAAAAACTTCGTCTGGGAATGTATTTAATGATAAGGGAAGGCACCGCAGCAAAAGATTTAGAAGCACTCCTTCCTGTCTTAAAGAAGTGTAACACCAGAAAATGTATTTTTGTGACAGACGACAGACACCCGTCAGATTTAAAAGAACATATTAACGGTATGGTACGGAGAACTGTTGAAGCCGGAATTGATCCTATTAAAGCAATCCAGATAGCAAGCCTTAATACTGCAGAATATTTCGGGCTGAAGGATTTAGGCGCAGTTGCACCGGGGTATAAAGCAGATTTGCTGGTACTTCCTGACTTAGAAACTTTTACTCCGACTCTTGTAATGAAAAACGGTAATATTATTGCACAAGATGGCAAGCTCACATGCCGGATTGATGATAATGAAGTCCCGTCCATGAGAGGTTCTGTTAACGTAAAATGGATAGAACCGGACGATTTTAGGATAGAAGCAAAATCAGATATTGCAAGAACAATTGAAGTTATTCCGCGCCAGCTTGTAACCAAATCTGTTTATTCAAAAATAAAAATTGAAAACGGAAATGCCGTAAGTAATACAGATACGGATACTTTAAAAATATGTGTCATAGAAAGACACCGGGCAACAGGGAATATCGGAAAAGGATTTGTTAAAGGATTTAATCTCAAATCAGGAGCCATAGCTTCAACCGTTGCGCATGATTCTCACAATATGATTGTAATAGGAACAAATGATGAAGATATGTACACTGCAGCCGTTGAACTTGTTAAATCTCAAGGCGGCAAAGTCGTTGTACAAAACGGACAGATTCTTTCAAAACTTCCGCTTCCTATTGCTGGCCTGATGTCAGATAAAGAGTTCGGTTACGTTCTTGATAAATGCGCCGAGCTAAATAATGCCGCTCATTCAATCGGCTGCACCCTTGAGGACCCTTTTATGACACTGGGGTTTTTATCACTTCCGGTTATTCCGGAACTTAAAGTAACGGATAAAGGAGTTTTTGATACAAATACTTTCAACTTTGTTAATATTTTTGAGACAGAACCGGCACTTTTATGATATAATTGAGCCATGTTTACGGGAATCATAGAAGAACTCGGTAAAGTAACTAATCTAAGGTCTGATAGTGTTACAATAAGCTGCAAAACCGTACTTGAAGGAACAAGAATCGGCGATAGTATAGCGGTTAACGGCGTTTGCCTTACTGTTGTTGATTTAAAACCAGATAGCTTTACTGCGGATGTTTCTCAGGAAAGCTTTCGCGTATCTGCGCTGAAAGATTTGAAAACCGGAGATTTCGTTAACCTCGAAAGAGCTTTAGCCGTTAACGGAAGACTCGGAGGTCATTTTGTTTCCGGTCACGTGGACGGCAGGGGTAAAATTCTCTCTGTCATTAAAAATAACGAGTTTTATGATTTAAAAATAGAGCTTGAAGAAAAACTGATTAAATATTGCGTACACAAGGGTTCTGTTGCAATTGACGGAATCAGCTTAACAATTGCTAAAGTTGATTCAAGAACTATAAATAGCGCAATAATCCCTCATACCTTTGAAAACACCAATTTAAAATACCTAAAAACGGGGTCTTTTGTAAACATTGAAACAGATATTCTGGCTAAATATGTTGAAAAATTTTTATTAACGAGAGATAATAGGTCAGGTATAGACCTTGAATTTCTACAAAGGAATGGGTTTTAATATGTCACACACAAATCAATTCAGCAAAATCGAGGATGCTCTAGAGGATTTTAAAAACGGAAAACCTCTTATAGTTGCTGATGATGAGGATAGAGAAAACGAAGGTGACCTTATTTTTGCCGCTCAGTTTGTGACACCGGAACTCATTAATTTTATGGCAAAAGAATGCAGAGGTCTTATTTGTCTTGCTATTTCGCAGGATATGGCAGACAAACTTGAGCTTCCTCAAATGGTAGAAAAGAATACCGAAAATATGCAAACAGCCTTTTCTCTGAGCATTGATGCACATCCTAAATACGGCGTAACAACCGGAATTTCAGCGTTTGACAGAGCAAAAACAATAGAAGTAGCTATTGCACCTGATGCCGTGCCTTCTGATTTGAGACGCCCGGGGCATCTGTTCCCTTGTGTTTCAAGAAAAGGCGGAGTTCTAAAAAGATGCGGGCATACGGAAGCAACCGTTGATTTAGCCATACTTTCCGGCTTAAGACCGGCTGGTGTTATGTGCGAAATTATGACAGAAGACGGTCATATGGCAAGAAGAGATGAACTGCATGAGTTTGCACAAAAACACGGAATTAAATTCATTACTGTAGCAGATTTAATTGCTTACAGGCTGAAAAAAGAAAGATTTGTAAAACGCGAGATAGAAGTTTTTCTTCCGACACAATTCGGAGATTTCAATATAGTCGGATACACCGATACAATTACCGGATGCGAGCATGTGGCTCTTGTTAAAGATGACAACTCTGATAAAATCCCTTTAATAAGGGTTCACAGCGAGTGCCTGACAGGAGATATTTTCCACAGCCTGAAGTGCGACTGCAACTGGCAGCTCCATGAAGCACTGAAAATGATTAACGAGTACGGAAAAGGTGCGCTGATTTATATCAGAGACCACGAAGGAAGAGGCATCGGTTTGATTAATAAACTTAAAGCCTACAAGCTCCAGGAAGAAGGTCAAGACACGGTAGAAGCAAATGTTTCATTGGGATTTGCTCCTGATTTGAGAAACTACGGAGTCGGCGCCCAAATCATCCTTGATCTCGGGTTTAATAACTTTAACCTAATTACCAACAACCCGAAAAAGATTATAGGCTTAAAAGGTTACGGACTTACAATCCATGAAAATATAAATATAAAATCAGAGGTAAACAAATATAACGAACGGTACATTAATACCAAGAAAGAAAAAATGCATCACTTAATGTAGAAGGAATTTTTATGGCGGAAACAAATTACAAAGTAGAATTACTTGACAGCAGCGTATTCAAGATTTTTAAAGGCGTTTACAACGACTTTAGATCTAAAGCTGTCAGCGAATACAAATTTGAGCTTGAACCGCTTGAATATGAAGAATTTCTTAACGCTATAGAAAACAATTACATGCAATGTATTGTGCTTAAAGAAAACGAAATTCCTACTGCATTTCTGGTTTATACAACTTCTATCTCTGAATCTATTGAACTTAACTTAATCCACTGTCTCGGAACAGAAGACGAAACAACTAAACAAAAGCTGCTTGTAGAAAAGTTCCTTGAACTTACGGAAGCAGAAAGGCAGAATAAAGTTGTATCCTATCCTATGATAGGTCATCAGTCAGTATTTACAGGCGATCTCGCAAAATACGGATTCAAGTTTGTAGGACTTGCCGTTTTAAGATTCTTTATGGGAAATGCTTCATCCGAAAGAATTTTGGAAAATATGAAGCTTCCTGAAAAACCGGAAGATTACAAAGTTGTAAGATATACAGACGAATACTATGATGATGCTGTAAGGGTTATACATGAAGCCTTCCGTGATACACAAGACGCTCTGTATGATACAAGGTTCAAATCTATGGAAGGCACGACAGACGTAATTAATAAGATTGTTGAAAATATTTACGGAGAGTTCCTCCCTGAAGCAACTTCCGTTCTTATTTACAAAGATACCCCTGTAGGATTTGCTTTTGCAAACGTAACAGGCGGCAAAATCGCAAACCTGCCTCTTGTTGGAATAGAAAAAGAACACAGAGGTCACGGATTTTCAGAACTGCTCCTTAACCGCACGGTCAAAACTATTGTTGACTGGGCGAAACTGGGAGAGAGAGAGTTTAGCGAAGTTAATGTAACAACAGAAACAAATAATTATAAAGCCTTAAAAATGTACAGAAAAATAGGCTTTAGAGAAGATTACTGCTATCCGCAGGCATATTTAATGCAAAAACGCAAAAAGTAGTGTGAGAGCGGCAGTTTTTAAACTGCCAATAAAAAACGAAAGGAGAAGTATGAAAATTTCAAAAGAGATCCTAACGGCAATGGGGCTTATCTGCTTGACTTCAGGTGCTGTAATGGCATGTGATTCAATTCAGGCATATGCTCATCCGACTTTGTTCGGCTCACAAGGACATTCACTTGTGACTACACAAAACGATGTTATTATTGGCGGTAAAATTTGCAAACCTTGCCACGTAAAGACTATTCAAGAAAAACAAAATGTTGTAGTAGACAAATTTGCAAAAGACAAATTATGCAAAATGAAAGACAAAATGGATAAAAACAGAGCAAATCTGTTCAATCCTAAAATGCCTGTTCTTCGTTCAGAACTCGCATTTATCCTTTCAGACGGTCTTGAATTAAAAGATGTAAAAGCTAACAGCTACACAGATATTCCTTCTGAATACTGGGCTAAAACAGAAATTGACAGAGCTTTAACAGCAGACGTAATGATTGGTTACCCTGATTCAACTTTCAAACCTGATCAGGCTATTACCAAAGCTGAAGTTTTCGCAACTTTTGCTAAGTTAATGGACGTATCAGCAGACAAAACTGCAGCTCCTGTTTTCAACGGACAGAATGTAAAATACGTTCCTGCTTGGGCATACGGTGCAGCTAACGAAGTTATCGCTTCAGGATTATTAAAAGATGCTCCTAACGCTGACAAAATCGTTAATGATGAGTACCTTTCAAAAGAACAGGTTGCTTATATGCTGGGCGCTCTTAAAAAAGGATTCATGATTGATCTTTCTAACGGTGCTGAAAATTGCGCAACTAAATACGAACCTGTTGCAGTAAAAATTAAATTAAGCGAAAGATTAAGCGCAAGAGTTTCTAACGTAGGTGATACATTCACTGCTAAAACTACTGAAGAAGTAACTCTTAAAGGAACTTGCTTCCCTGCAGGTTCAACCGTTAAAGGTAAAGTTAAATCTGTTGCAAGACCTGGTATCAAAAAACCTGGCTATCTTGAAGTACAATTTGATAGTATTTCAAATGGAGATAGCTGTGTAGAATTTCCAAGACACTTAACAAGCGCCCAGGCTGAAGTATTAAAAAATCCTAATATTATTTCAAGATTATTAGGTGCTCCGTTCTCAGCAGCAGGCAGAATTGTAGGTGTTGCAGGAAGAACCGTATCCGAAGGCGTTGAAGTAATCGCAAATGGTGTTGAAGAATACGGTGACAACTGGTCAGATGCATTCGTTGATACATGCTCGCTTCACCCGCTTAAAGGATTGAAGAGTGTTGGCAGCAGCTTTATCACTGTTGGTAAAGGTGTATACAACGTAGTTAAATTAGTTGGCAGCGGCGTATTCGGCGTATGCTACGAATTCGTTGATGAAGTAAAATACCTCATCGTTCCTAACACAACTAACGATTCAAGCTTGAACCCTGATGAAGAATTGACAATTATTTTCTAATAATCCTAGGGTAAGAGATTTAGAGGAGGGGCGGAGCCTTTAGGCTCCGCCCCTCTGTTTTTCAGAAATTTTAATATTTTATTTTGAATTTCTTCCCAAACGGAAAGAATCCGGCATACGCAAGATAACAAAATACAATTATACCTATGCACCCAAAATTTAGAAAATATACTAAATCAAATAAATGGATTTTCATGTAGAAATTAATATAAAACTTGATAAAAATGCCGGAGTAGATTATTGCTGCAATAGTTTTAACAGCAAAATTTATCCAATTAATTTTTACATTACAAAATTTTTCATATTTAATTATACTAATTGTAGCTTTTAGTGCTAAAGCCATAACTGTTACAAAGAAAATACCCTCCAGAGAGAATCCATGCCCATCTGACCTATACGGAGCACTGGGATAGTCTAGATAAAAGAGTTGAAGTGAGTAAGAAAGAATAGCCGCAATAAATATAGAAAAAGCAGAGTATAAAAATATAGCCAGTACAATAAAAGGTTCGCGATACTTTTTTAAAGTAAGACACATAATAAATATAAAGATATAATTAACTATCAAATAAGAACGCATTGTAAAATCAAAAAACGAAAGCCCTAAAAGACCAATTCCGCCATAAGCTACCCAAAGAACAATTGAATCCAGATACTTATTAATTGATTTTAAATCCGTAAAATCAATTTTTTCGTTCAACAGTGGATATCTTGAATCCTTTCTTTGAACTTTTTTCTGCTTGTTCTTCTCTTTAACAAGCTGCTCCGTCGGTAGTTCTGCGTGATTTTTATGCATGTTACGCAAAAAGTCGAAACTGTCCATCGTTATCCTGTAAATTCTAATCTCATTTATATTTTAACATATAAAACCAAACTTACTAGATTTTAATGTATTTACAATTTACCTCTAATTCAATAATATTCTTGACACCCTGCAATACAGGTTTTATAATATACACATGCTAAGAAAATGTATTAAAAAAATAGATTCAATTATCCAATGGACAAAAAAGTGGCACTTTTTCCATGTGCTATTTATCTGCCCCTATATCCTTCTGTCCTTAATTTTCATCTATGCCTATAGCAGAGATTATTCAACGAGCAGTTCAGTAAGTTATCCTAACAGCGTTCCTCCTACAACCATTTATCCGGATACTCCGGATTTTATTGCAACTGTTGTTATTTTCTTAATAATAGCCTGTATACATTTAAGTTTAATGGCAGCGCCTATTGTTGAAGTATTGGCTGTAGTCATAAAAGCCATTCTACGCAGAAAGTTGTGCGTAGAATGGAATTTCTTGTTAAACAATAAATTATATAACATTATTTATGTATTATCTATCTTGCTTCTTTTTATGTTTATAATTGTATTAAGCCTGCCATTTGTTATTACAGCCCTTGCAAGATTCGTATCAGCTCTTCCTTGGGTATCGTAACCGGACGGAGAATCTGGTAAGGTCGGATTTCTTTATTTTTAAGCTGCTCTACAGCTATATTATTAGCATCCATAACCAAATTATATAACATAGATTTGTTTTCATCATGCTCTGCAGGATCAAAATCATAATGGTCATTTAAAATATAGGTAAGGGACCCGTCTGGGTTTATTTTCATATCATACAAATCCGCTCTGTGTATTGTTGCAAATAAATTAAATTTGTCCAAGTCTTCCTGAATATGTATGTCATTGAGTCCCCCAGGACTCCTTAATTCTTTCAATTTTCTGAATTCTTTTAATCCTTCATACGGAAACTCAATAGACTGCACAGATTTTTGAAAATCACCATTTTTAATCTTGTCATAATTTTGCCTGATAAATTCTTCCATCTTTGGTGATTTTTGAATTATAGCGGCAAGTTTTGAATTATTTTTTGGAACAACTATATCAAAGTCCTCAATTTTTTTGTAATCATCAGGATTGTTGATATCAAGATTTTCGGCTTTGGCTATTTTTTCAGCCATGAACCTATGCAAATCTTTATTCCCTATATCTTTTAATTTGTAAAAATCATTTGTTCTTTGCATTTTTCGGGTAGGTTTTTCGTTGTCGCCCAAATTAGCAGATAATCCGTAATATTCTCTTGCAGTAACATTAGTTAAAGATTTTCCTAAAGTTTTTAACAAAGAACTCATTGCTTTATCCTGAAGATTATTTATTGATTTACTAAAATCATTGGCTTTATCTATAATAAAGTCAGGCAGTCTTAAATCTATCTTATTTTTATTATTATTCATAGATAAATTTGATGACATAGTATTCCGGTTAATTGTTGAACCGGCAGGATTTGCAGGCTTGGTTGTTTGGGGCACATTATTTTGCAGCGGGGAGCTGTTTGTTTGAATATACGGATTGATATCCGTCTTAGCACGAAGTTTCGGCGCCGATGCAGAAGATCCTGCAGATTTTGTACCTTGCACCGTTTTAGAAACCGGAGCAAGCGGAGTATTTGCAGCGTTCGGTGTGACATTCTTGCTTATTCCCAGCTCAAATACCGGAGTTGTTTCGGTATCATTAAATCCCTTCAAGCTGCTTGCAGTACTTCCTCCTGCCGGCCGGTTTTGGTATGCTCCCGCCGTCAAACCGTTTATCTGTGTTTGTCGCGGATTTAAAAGATTGTTTACAAAAGTCTTGATTTGATTGGCACGCTCTTCCTCTTTCCACCTTTGAGTCTCCCGCATTGTAATATCCAGAGCCATTTTAGCTATAAGCTTTTCCATTTCGTCATCCCAATAACTGTATGACATTTTTCCTCCTTTTCCCAGCCCGAATCCCACCCCGGGAAACAGGCTGTATTACTGTAATAGTTGTGATTTTCAGGGGTTCTGAAATTCTATAACTTTTATTATACACATTTTCAAATTTCAACTAAGAATTGTAAAGACATTTTTACATCTTAACCCAAAGTTCTTTCTATATGCGGCTTTGCAGCTGTTTAAGCGGGCTCTATCCCTTATGGGAAGGGGTATTTCATATTTTTATTATTTTATCTTGCTCGTTCGCGTTAAACGGGTCTACACGGCAAGGCTCATCGCCTTAACCGTTCCGCCCTCTGCTCACTCGCGCACATCTTAACCCAAAGTTCTTTCTATATGCGGCTTTGCAGCTGTTTAAGCGGGCTCTATCCCTTATGGGAAGGGGTA